>JBEPVS010000121.1:0-8055 GCA_041690875.1 Gammaproteobacteria bacterium | reverse complement strand
CCACCTAGATATACACCCTAGTGTGCGTGGGCAGCGTCTGATGTGTAAAAGAGACCGGGCCAGCGTCGGCAGAGGGCCGACGCACCAATCGCCAGCCGGCGCGCGCGACAGCATGTCCTCGAGCGCCGCAAGTCCGCGCGCCACCCAGTGGCGGCGCCAGTTTTCGACAGTGGCGTCGTCCTGCTGCAGTTTTTCCTGCAGGTAGCGCGTCACCGACGAGTTCTGCAGCGGCTGCACATCGGCAACCATGACCTGCGCCATCGCCCGCACTCGCGCGCGCTGCAGCGGATCGCGCGGCAGCAATGGCGGCTCCGGATAGGTTTCCTCGAGCCATTCCATGATGGCCATCGACTGCGTCAGCACGCCACCGGGGGTTTCCAGCGTGGGCACGCGAGACTGCGCATTCAGCGCGCGGTACGCGGCGCTGTACTGCTCGCCGCCGCCGGCGACCAGGTGCACCGGCACGTACTCGTAGTCGAGTCCTTTCAACTGCAACGCGATGCGCACGCGATGCGAGGCCGAACTGCGCCAGTAGCTGTAGAGGCGCAGCTGGCTCACACGACACCGCGCCGGATCTGGTCGAGCTCGATCGACTCGAACAGCGCCTGGAAATTGCCCTCGCCGAACCCTTCGTTGCCGCGGCGCTGGATGATTTCAAAGAAGATCGGCCCAATGACGTTCGTCGTGAAGATCTGCAGCAGCACGCCGTCCTTGGCCGACCCGTCGATGAGAATGCGGCGCTTTTCCAGCTCCGTCAGTTTCTCCTGGTGGCCGGTGACCCGTGCGTCGACGCCCTCGTAGTACGTGTCGGGCGTGTCCTGGAAGACGACGCCATTGTCGCGAAGTCGATCTACGGTGCGATAGATGTCGGAAGTCGAGAGCGCGATGTGCTGGATGCCTTCGCCGCGATACTCGCGCAGGTACTCCTCGATCTGCGACTTGTCATCGCGCGATTCGTTGATCGGAATGCGGATTTTCCCGCACGGGCTGGTCATCGCGCGCGAGAACAATCCCGTCTTGCGGCCCTCGATGTCGAAGTAACGGATCTCGCGGAAGTTGAACAGCCGTTCGTAGAAGCCGGACCAGCGATCCATGTTGCCGCGCTGCACGTTGTGAGTGAGATGATCGATCAGCTGAAGCACCGCTCCGCCCTCGCCCGCCGGCGCGCTGGTGGGCCGGAAATCGATGTCGTAGATGCTCTCAGCGCCGTAACGGTCGACGAGGTAGATGAGGCTCCCGCCAATGCCGCGGATCGAGGGGATATTCAGTTCCATCGGACCGGCGGTCGTGGGGCCCGCCTCGGCGCCGAGCTCGATCGCGCGCTTGAAGGCCAGCGCCGCATCGCGCACTCGAAAGCCCATCGCACAGATCGAGCCGCCATGTTCGCGCGCGAACTGCTGAGCGAAGCTGTCCGGCTCGGCGTTGATCAGGAAATTGATGTCACCCTGGCGGTGCAGCGTCACGTTCTTCGAGCGATGACGAGCGACGGCGCGGAAGCCCATCTTCTCGAACAGCGCGCGCAACGCATCGGGGTCGGGCGCGGTGTACTCGACGAATTCGAAGCCGTCGGTACCCATTGGATTGCTGATGGCGTTCATCGGTGTTCCTTGCTTGCATGTCTCATTGCTTGGGCTCATTGGGCGATCGTACCGCGCGTGAGGACGCGGTCGGACACCAGCAACGCTTCGGGCGGAATGCCGTGCGTCTTGCCGATGCTGTCGTACAGTGGGCCGAAATCCGTGCCGTAGCTCGCCTCGAACAGCTGCTCGAAGCTGTCGATGACGAAATACATGCGCTGGAACGTATCGATGCGGTAATCGGTGCGCATGACGCGCTCGATGTCGAAGGCGACGCGGTTTGGTTCCGGGCTCTCGACTGAATAAACGGTCTCGCCTTTCGAGGACAGGATGCCGGCGCCATAGGCGCGCAGGCCTGCCCCGGTGCGCAGCAATCCAAACTCGACGCTGTACCAATAGACGCGCGCGAGCAACGATACCGCGCCATGCGCCTGCGCCTTTTGCCCGGCGACACCGTAGGCCTGCATGAATCGCGCAAACACCGGGTTGGCGAGCAACGGCACGTGGCCGAAGAAATCGTGGAACAGGTCGGGTTCCGACAGGTAGTCGAGCTCGTGCGGCTTGCGAATCCAGACCGAAACGGGGAACGACTTCGCGGCCAGGTGCGCGAAGAAATGCTCCTCGGGGATCAATCCCGGCACGGCGACGATGCGCCAACCCGTCAGCGGACGGAGCCGTTCGTTGACCACATCAAAGCGCGGGATGGCCGTTTCATCGGCGCCCACCGCACCCAAGCCTGCGACGATCTCGGGCGCAGCGTACCGATCCAGCAACGCACGCTGTCGCGTGTACAGCGTGCGCCATACCTCGTGCTCGCTGTCGCTGTAGTTATCCCAGCGCTGCTCGACGGTGTAGTCGGACGCGGTGTGCTCGTAGGCGCCGCGCAATTCCAGCTGCCCATGCGTGGGCGCTGAAGGAGGCTTGGTCATGATCCACCGGGGGTGGCATAAACATGGCGCTATGATAACCCGCGCCGGTGACGGCGCGTGGCAACTGCCGTCAGCGCCCGTCAGCGGCACCCTTCAGGCCTGCCGCAACTGGGCATATTGCCCGAAATCCTGGCTGGTCAGGAGCGCCGCAAAATCGGGGGCTATCATGGGCCGGCCGAATAGATACCCTTGCATCTCATCGCACCCCGATTCCCGCCGGAAATCGAGCTGCTCGGTCGTCTCCACGCCCTCGGCGACGACGCGCAGGTTGAGTTTGTGGCCGAGCGCATGGCCGTAGAGTACACCCGCCGACCGGTTGTGGACCGGCGTTCGCGAGCGAGCTTCAGCCGTCGAATTGCTGCCGGAGCACGATGGTGTGTTCGCGGTCAGGGCCGGTCGAGATCAAGTCAAGCGGCACGCCGACCAGTTTCTGCACGCGCTCCAGGTAGCCGCGCGCCGCAGCGGGCAACCCTTGGTACTCGCGTGTGCCCGCAGTCGATTCCCTCCAGCCGGGCAGTTCTTCGTATACCGGCTCGACGTCGGCAAAGGCATCGGCAAATACCGGCGGCTCCTCGCTCAACTTGCCCGCAATGCGATAGCCCGTGCAGATTCGAATCATGTCGAGCCCGTCAAGCACATCGAGCTTCGTCATGCACAGTCCGGTGACGCTGGAATTCACGACCGCGCGACGCAAGGCGACGGCATCGAACCAACCGCAGCGCCGGCGCCGCCCCGTCACCGAACCGAACTCGTGGCCCACGCGCGAGAAATGATCGCCATACTCGTCGAACAGTTCAGTCGGGAACGGCCCTGCCCCGACACGCGTGGCGTAGGCTTTCACGATGCCGAGCACGTGGTCGAAATAGCGCGGCCCGACTCCGGTGCCAGTCGCCGCGCCCCCAGCAGTGGTATTGGACGAGGTGACGAAAGGATAGGTGCCGACGTCGACATCGAGCATCGCGCCCTGCGCGCCCTCGAACAATACGTTCGCACCGGCGGCGCGAAGCCGCGCGAGCTCGCCGGTCACGTCGAGAAGCAACGGACGCAAGGCCTCCACGTAGCCGAGCTGTTCGTCGAGCGTGCGCTGGAAGTCGACCGCCGGCAGGTTGAAATAGCGCGTCAGCACGAAGTTGTGGAAGTCGAGCACCTCGCCGAGCTTCGAGGCGAACTTCTCGCGCTGGAACAGATCGGCAACACGCACCGCGCGGCGCGCCACCTTGTCCTCGTACGCCGGCCCGATGCCACGGCCGGTCGTGCCGATCGCATTGGCGCCGCGCGCCTGCTCGCGCGCGACATCGAGCGCGATGTGCGAAGGCAGTATCAACGGGCAGGACGGCGACAGGCGCAAGCGCTCGAATACCGGCACGCCCTGGTCGATGAGCATCTGCGCTTCGCGGAACAGCGCTTCGAGTGAAATCACGACGCCATTCCCGATCAGGCAGCGCACGCCTTCGCGCAGGATGCCGGAGGGAATCAGCGACAGGATCGTTTTCTTGCCGCCGATGACCAGCGTGTGGCCGGCGTTGTGTCCGCCCTGGAAGCGAGCGACCGCGCTGGCACGCTCAGTCAGCAGGTCGACGATCTTGCCCTTTCCTTCATCGCCCCACTGCGTGCCAATCACGATGACAAAACGACCCATTGAAATTCCTAGCGCACGAGATAGAGGATGACGAGCCCGGTGAGCATGCTGAACAGCCCGCCCAGACGCAACTCGCGATCGTCCATTTCGAGCAGACGCTGCAGCAGTCGGCGCATCGCTGGCGGACTGAGAAACGGCAGCATGCCCTCGAGCACCGTGGCAATGGCGAGCCCCGCGCACAATTCAGCCCAGTTCAGCTGCATCGTGTGGCTCAGTGCCGCGCCGGATTGTGCAGGTACTTGTAGAACTCGCCGTCAGGCTGCACGACAAGGATGTCGCCCTCGCGCACCAGCACGTTGCGATAGGCCTGCAGCGAGCGATAGAACGCGGCGAATTCAGGATTCGCGCCGTAGGCACGCGCCAGGATTGTCGCGGCCTGCGCATCACCCTCGCCACGCAGTCGCTGGGAGTCGCGGAAGGCATCGGCAGCGATTTCGGCGCGCTTGCGGTCTGCTTCCGCGCGAATGCGATCGGCCGCCGCGGTGCCTTCGGCACGCAGGCCGCGCGCCTGCGTCGTGTAGGCCTCCTGCATTCGGGTGTAGATCGCGTTCGCGACCGGGTCGGTCGGATCGATGCGCTTGACGCGTGCGTCGATGACTTCGACGCCGAGGCTGGCGGCAGTCGGGCCCAGCTGCACGAGCAGTGCGTTCGACACGCCGCCGCGCGGCGCCTTGAGGATCTGCGCGAGCGACATCTGCGCGTACGCCGCCTTGAGCCGACTGCGCAATGCATCCGCCAGGTGCGAGCCAACGGCTTGCTCAATGGTGATACCACCGTTGGCCTTGCCAGCGCCTGCACCGGCATGCAGGTAAGCTTTCGGGTCGCGCACTCGCCAGCTCATGTCGATGTCCACCGAAAGGCCTTGCTGCGCAGCGTCGACGAACGGCTCAGCCTGCAGGCCCTGCGCGAGTACGCGCCGGTCTACACGCACGATGCGTTCGAACGGCCAGCACGTGTGCAGCCCGGGCGCGTAGTCGAACTGTTGCACCTGGCCGAAGCGAGTGCGCACCGCGAATTCGCTCTGGCCGACCGCGAATAGGCACAGCGATGCAACGACGAGCAGCGCAACGACGGCGGCCAATGGCGCCAGCAGCCGACTGGTCATTTGCGGGTCTCCCGCTCGCGCCCGCGCCCATCGTCGCTGGACGCGCTGTCCGCGGGCGGCGCGGCCGTGGCGGTGGATGACGTGGCGGCGGAGGATTCGCTGCCCGCCGAAATCGTCGCGATGCCCCGCACGCCCGCAGCCTTGAGCGCACCAGCCTCGCCCACTTTGTCGAGCGGCAGCAGCATCGTGTTGATGCCCTTGCCATCGATGACGATCTTGCGCGAGCGCGCCAAGATCGATTCGATCGTCTCGACGTACATCTGGTTGCGCGTGACCGCCGGCGCGCGTGCGTAAGCCGCTGCAATAGGCGCGAAGCGCGCCGCTTCACCTTCAGCCGTACTCACCACCTGCAGTTTGTATTCAGCCGCCTCGAGCCGCTGCTTCTGCGCCAGGGATTGCGCGCTCGGTGTCAGTTCGGCGGCATACCCCTGCGCCTCGCGCGCGGCGCGTTCGTTGTCGATGTCTGCCTGCACACGGTCACGCTGCGCCGCGAGCACGGCTTCTGGCACCTGCACGTCCGTCAGGTTCACGTCAGCAATCCTCACGCCGACGCCCGTCTGGTCGAGTACGCGCTGCAGCGCAGAGCGCAGCGCGATGCTGGTCGGCGCGCGCGTCGTGCCGCCCATCAATCCGGCAATCGGCTGCTGACCGACGAATTCGCGCAGCACTGCTTCGCCGAGCTCGCGCACCAGCGCATCTGGATGTCGCACTGTGAACAGCGCTGCGCTCACGCTGGTGTAGTGGTACGTGATGTCCGCGGTGATGTTCAGCAACATGCCATCGCTGGTCAGCATGCGGGACTGGAAATCCGCACTGTTGAGCTTGCCCAGGTCGACGATCGTCATGGTTTCGATCGGCCAGGGCAGGTGCCAGCCGCCCCCGCTGCCACGTTCGTGCTCGAAAGCGCCGAAACGCTGCAGGACGCCGCGCTCGCCGTCCTCGACCTGGTAGAAGCCGCTTGCGAGCCAACACAGCAGGGCCAACGCGGCGGCGGCGATGTAAAAAGGCGCACGTGCGCGTGGGCGATTCGACCAGCGCTGGCGAGCGCGCCGCAGCATGCCGCCGCCCTTGCCGCTGGAACGCGGCGCGGCGCGGCGCGATTTCGCGCCATGCGGATCGGGGGGTTTGTGCCAGGCCACGATTGCGCGCCCCGCTATCGCGGAACCCGATGCGGGTCGCGCGCGAGTTCTGCCAGCTGTGCCCGCGGCAACTCGACCAGCAGCGACATCGCGCCGTCGGCTTCGCTTCGCTCTTCGCGCACCGCGCCCTGTGCATACAAACGCGCGCGCAGCGCGCCACCCGCGGGCGGCAGATGCAGCCAGCCGCGCGTCGCAGCGAGTTCAAGCCGTTCGGCAATTGCGCTCTTCAGCAGGTCGAGTCCGAGCCCTTGCGAGGCGCTGATCCACACCTGCGTGATGACACCCTGTGCATCCCGCTCCAAGCGCGGCTCGAGCGCCACACGATCGATCTTGTTGTAGACCAGCAGCTGCGGCAATGCGCCGGCGCCGATCTCCTCGAGCACAGCGTTGACCTGTTGCGTGTATTCATCGCGCCGCGCGTCGGAGGCGTCGATCACATGCAGCAGCAGGTGCGCGCTGCGCGCCTCCTGGAGCGTGGACTGGAACGCGGCGACGAGCTCGTGTGGCAATTCGCGGATGAATCCAACCGTATCGGCGACGACGATGTTTGCCCCACCCGGGAGCACCAGCTTGCGCACTGTCGGATCAAGCGTCGCGAACAACTTGTCGGCGATGTACGCATCGGCGCCCGTCAGCGCCCGGAACAGCGTGGACTTGCCAGCGTTGGTGTAACCCACGAGTGCCGTGCCTGGTACGGGAATCGCGGCCCGCGCGCTGCGACCGGTTTCGCGCTGCTGGCGGAGCCGGGCGAGCTTGCGCGTCAGCGATTTCACGCGCGTGGCGAGCAGGCGCCGGTCGGTCTCGAGCTGCGTTTCACCCGGGCCGCGCAGGCCAATGCCGCCCTTCTGCCGCTCAAGATGGGTCCAGCCGCGCACCAGGCGCGTCGACAGATGCTTGAGCTGCGCGAGTTCCACCTGAAGCTTGCCCTCGAAGCTGCGCGCGCGCTGCGCAAAGATGTCGAGTATCAATCCGCTGCGGTCGAGCACGCGCCGCCCGGTGAGCTTCTCAAGGTTGCGTTCCTGGCTGGGCGAAAGCGGATGATCGACGAGGATCACATCCGCGGATTCGGCCGCCGCGACCGCGCCGATTTCCTCGGCCTTGCCGCTGCCGACGAAATAGCGCGGATCCGGCCGCTCGCGCCGCCCGGTCACGGTAGCGACCGGAGTTGCGCCGGCCGACACGGCCAGTTGCCGGAATTCCTCGAGATCCTCGCGACGCAGCGGTTCGCCTACCCCTAAGCGCACCAGCACCGCGCGCTCGCCGCTCCGTGGGCGCTCAAACATGCAGCAGGAGGCCGAGTCGCATTACTCTGCGGGACTCTCCGCACCGTCAGCGCTCGCGAGCTGTACGGCGCGTGCCGGCACCACGGTGGAAATCGCGTGTTTGTAGACCATCTGGCTGACGGTGTTCTTCAGCAGCACGACGAACTGGTCAAATGAATCGATCTGGCCCTGCAGCTTGATGCCATTAACCAGGTAGATGGACACGGGAATGTGTTCCTTGCGGAGCGCGTTCAGAAACGGATCCTGCAGGGATTGGCCTTTGGCCATGGGCTGTTCTCCTTATTTTTCGGCTCGACAGAAGTCCCGCGGGGCTGTCAGCTGGGGACCTTATAACGATTCTATCATCCGGCCGGCATTCCGGCCACGAAACCGGAGGCGGCAAT
>JBEPVS010000120.1:0-8075 GCA_041690875.1 Gammaproteobacteria bacterium | reverse complement strand
GATCTATAGCGTGGAAGGCCTGGCCGGCTTGTTCGGACGCATCGCATTTGGGTTCATGGGTGATCGGTTCGGCGCCAAACGCATCCTCGTTTCTGGACTACTGCTGCAGGCGCTCGGCGCGTTGGGCTATTTCTTCGCGCGCGATCTCAACACCTTCTACGCGATGGCAAGCCTGTTCGGATTCGTCTACGCCGGTGTCATGCCGCTGTACGCAGTGCTGGTGCGCGAGAATTTCCCGCTCCGCATGATGGGTACAATCATCGGCGGCACGGCCATGGCGGGCAGTCTGGGGATGGCGACCGGGCCGTGGGCGGGCGGCATGATCTACGACGCCTTCGCCACGTACAGCTGGCTGTACATCGGCGCAGCGGGCATGGGACTCGGTGCCTTCCTGATCGCGATGACGTTCAAGCCGCGAAAGCAACCCACTATGGAAGCGGCGATCAGCGCGGCGTAGCGCCCAGGGTAGTGGCCGATCGCGGCTTAGTTCGCCTTCATAGGTTGGGGCCGTACGGCGGGCTGAGCGCGCATGGTGGGCTGGGCTCGCGTGGTGGGCTGGGCTCGCATGGTGGGCTGGGCTCGCATGGTGGGCTGAGCTCGCGGGGCGGGGCCTGCGCGCACCGTGGGCTCCTCAACGACGGCGCCATCCACCAGCTCGGCCTGCTGGGCGGCGACAATCCGCCGTACCTTCTCGAGCATTTCCGTGACGCTGGTATTGGTCTGCCGCATGTCCTCGGCCAGCGCCTGTTCGATCTCGTGTTGTGAACTCAAGAGCCCCAGCTCGGCTCGCACCGCGGTAATGACAGCGACGAATAATTGTCGCAGCGCCGTCAATTCGCGGACGCAATCCTCGTTCAGCTCGCACAGCTTCGGGAACAGCTCGCCGAGCAATCGCCGATGTTTCTCGACCGCCTCATCGCTGCGTTCGCGCACGAGATCGAGCTTGCGCTCGATCGCCTCGCGCTTTCGGGCATCGGGCCGCCAGGAAAGATTGTCCTGGTTCAGCAATTCAAGCCAACGGTTGCGTTCCTTGCCGTAAGATTCCATCGCGACCGTTAAATCATCCAACTGCGCTTTCTGCAGCGCCAGCGGCAGCCGCTTGACGTGCAGCCGTGCAAACGCGGCGTTCAGCTCCGTCGATAGCCGGTTCACCGCCTTGAAGGTCTCGGCGTTCGCCATCAGGAACAGCTTGTCGATCGCCGGCGTGTGTTCGACAAACGGTGTTGTCAAGGCAGCGTCGGGAATTTCCACCTCGACGAAGCGCATGATGCAGTTCATGCCGACGGTGAGCGCCTCGGCCGCCGGCAGGAATACTTCGCGCCGGGCGACCAGCTCCTCTTGCGCATGCCGAAGGTCGCGATCTTCCGTTTGCGCCTTCAACTGGCGTTCCAGAGAGGCGCGGTTGGTCATCCAAGCGCCGATCAGCGTGAAGCCCGCGCCAGCGACCACGCCCCAAAACGTCGCCGGAATCGGCGCTATCATTTGTAGGAACTGATTCCAAGTCATGCCTATATTGTAGCCGGACAACCTGAGCACGGAAGCCGGCCGACACTGACGCGAACGACAAATGCGGCGAGCCCTGAAATACGGTTGTCATGCCTCGCACCTATGCTATTGGCTTCACGCACTGACTGTTGTACCTGCGCAACACTGGTTGTAGGACGATTGCGCGGTGTAGACTCGGGTATAACAGAACATGGGTCGATCGCGGCAGGGGCGATCGGCGCGATCAAAAAACCAAGTTCCAATGAGGGGATATACGTGAGACTCAACAACAAGGTTGCCTTGGCAGTCGTCGCGGCCATGGGCGCGTCGAGCGGAGTCGCCCATGCGTACGCGGACGGTTCCACGACCGCCTCCGTTGGCGGTCTGGAAGAGATCATCGTGACGGCACAGCGGCGCAGTGAGTCCATCCAGTCGGTGCCGATCACGATTCAGGCAATCAGCTCCGAGCAGCTCTCGCAACTGGGCGTGTCGACTTTTGACGACGTCGTGAAACTGCTGCCCAACGTTACCTTTGGCGCCAATGGTCCAGGGCAGGGCAACATCTTCATGCGCGGCCTGTCGGCGGGTTTCGCCGGCAACCAATCATCGGCGACCGTTGCGCCGATGCCGAATGTCGCGACCTACCTCGATGACCAATCGCTCGGCTTCCCCGCACGCAACGCCGACGTGTACATGGCGGACATGGAGCGCGTCGAGGTTCTTGAAGGTCCCCAGGGCACGCTATTCGGCGGCGGTGCCGAAGCAGGTGCTGTGCGGTACATCACCAAGAAGCCCGAACTAAACAAGGAAGAGGGGAGCGTCGAAGCTTCCTATGGCGTGACGGCGCATGGCGACCCGAACTCGTCGATGGTGGGCGTCATCAACCTGCCTCTCTCAAATTCGTTGGCCGTACGCGTGGTCGCATTCAACGACCGCCGCGGCGGTTATATCGATAACGTGAAGTCTGACTTCACGCGTTATCCGTCCGACCCGGGCCAGGGCCCGGGTTCGTTCTGGGGTGCATATTATCCGGCAAACGTGCTCGGCGTACCGTCGGCGAATAATTCCGCGATCTCGGGCCGTGCACAGAACCCGACCACCTACCAGGGGCTGCGTGCCTCACTCCTCTGGCAGGTCAATGACAATTGGGATCTGTTGCTGCAGCAGTCCTACCAGAACCTCGACGCGCAAGGCCTGAACGAACAGTATCCCTGCAGTTCCAATAGCGTGCCCAACTCCGGCACGAAACTCGGTACCTGCAAGCCGCTCGGTCCGTGGGAAGCCACGTGGTTCAGCCCCACGTATGACAAGGACCGCTACAGCTCCACAGCCTGGACCTTGAACGGCAAGCTCGGCGCGTTGAAGGCCGTGTACACCGGCTCGTATATGACGCGCCACATCGAACAGAACCAGGACTACACGAACTACGCCCGCACCGCGTACGGTTTCTATTACACCTGCGCAGGCGATGGTGTCGATGGCAGTGGCAACACGGTGACGGGTGGCAATCTCGGCGCTGGCACGCCGGGTGTGTGCTACTCGCCGGTGACCTGGTGGACCGACCGCGTGTACTCCAAGCACCAGTCGCATGAGTTCCGCATCACGACGCCGGATGAAAATCGACTGCGCGCCCTGGTTGGCGCGTACTGGGAACGAATGCAGATCTACGATAACCAGAACTTCGAGTACAAGAGCATCCCGTCCTGCTCGCCTGATTACTTCGACCCGCTGGGCAATCATCTCCCGAGCGCACCGACTTGCCTCGCGAACGCCGGTCCGCTGCCGGGAACTGCGTCGACCGACCCGAATTGGCGCGATGACAATGCCGCGTACGGACAGGACGTGTACCGTCACTTCACGCAGCTCGCGTTCTTCACATCGATCGACTTCGACCTGATTCCGAAAGTGCTGACAGTCACCGCTGGCACGCGCCACTACAAGTACGACGAAGGCATGTTCGGTTCGAAGTGGATCACCTCGACCAAGAACGAGAACATTCCCAACGGATCACCGGCTGGATACGGCAAGCTGATCGATGCCGAAGGCCACCACTCCGAATACAGCGGTTTCAAGAGCCGCGCGAATATCACCTGGCACGTCACGCCCGACACGATGGTGTACTACACCTTCTCGCAGGGCTTCCGCGCCGGTTCGTTCAACCGTACGCCGGACAACAAGACCAAGATCTACACGATTGTCGATGCCACGGGAGCCGTCGTGGGTGCCGTGCCCACCGGCGTGCCGATCAGCGATGTCGTGCTGGGCCCGGGCCAGTCGATCACCAGCGGAGGATCGACGCGCCAGTTCCAGGTGCCGCTGACCTATCCGCCGGATACGTTGACGAACAACGAAATCGGCTTCAAGAGCACGCTGTTCAACCATCGCCTGATCCTGAACGGATCGTTCTACAGCATGGATTGGAGAAACGTTCAGACGCTGATCTACAGCCCGACGATCTTCGGCAACAGCACATTCGGTGTCGTCGGTCCCGACTATCGCGTTCGCGGCCTCGAATTGCAATTTACGGGTCGGCTAACGCAGGCGCTGACGCTGCAGGGCACGTTCTCGCACAACTCATCGAAGCAGACGAGCTCGCCTTGCGTGCAGTCAGTCGGTACCACCTCGGGCGCGCAGAACCCCACGGCGGATGGCGCTTGCATCACGGCAGTCAAGGGAACGGTGTTCGACGCCGGCGGCAACCCGGTGGCGGGCAATGCGCCAGTCATCAATGCGCTCGGCAGCCTGGGCGATACGCCGGCGTTCTCACCGAAGAACCAGTACAACCTGCGATTGCGCTATGACTGGGCGGTGGGCGCGTTCAAGGGCTTCTCGATGATCGGCGCCAGTCACACCGATTCGATGGACAACACCCCGAGTTCGTTCAAGGCCGGTTCGACGGCTGGGTACGAAGTGCCGTCGACCACGTGGGCCCGCTTCACGATGCCGGGCTACACTCTGTTCGACGGCTCGATTGGCGTGGCCAAAGACAACTGGACCGCTGAACTCTACGGCACGAACCTTGCGAACAAGAATGCGAGCCTGTTCTCGACCAGCGGCCAGTGGATTCGCGCCGAAGTGCCGACCCGTCCGCGTGTGCTTGGCCTAAAGTTCGGGCTCAAGTTCTAAAGGATGCTGGCCCGCGCGGCGGCGAGCCGCGCGGGCGCCAGCGCCCCGATCGGTATGCTTTAGGACAATCGGGGTTGGCAACGCCTCCGCCTGAGGATGCGCTCGGCGAGCTGCGCGCGCTGATGCGTGAGCACCAGTTCGCCGAGGCCCGTGAAGTCGCGCTGCGGCTGGAACAATCCGCCGGCCCAAACCGCGATCTGCTCTACCTGCGTGCATTCGCCGAACGGCACCTGCGCCGCACCGACGATGCGTTGGCCACGCTCGATCGCCTTGCGCAGTTGACTCCGCGCTATGCACGGCTGCACGAAGAGCGCGGCCAATGCTTTATCGCAAGGAAAGATGCCCCGCGCGCGATCGCCGCGTTCGAGTCAGCGCTGCGTTTCAACCCTGCGTTGCCCACCGTGTGGTCGGCGCTCACCGCGCTGTATCGAATCGTCGGTGACGAACCCAGCATGCGTCGCGCAGCCACCGAGTCGGCCGCTCTGCAGGCGCTGGCGCCGGAGATTGTCCGCGCCAACGCGCTGTTTGCCGATGGCGACACGACAAATGCCGAGAATATCGTTCGCGCGTATTTGCTGGAGCATGGCGTTGATGTCGAGGCCATGCGGTTGCTCGCCCGCATTGGTGCTTCGTTCGAAGTCTATGGCGATGCAGAAGTTCTTTTGCGCAGCGTGCTGGAGCTGTCACCGGATCACGATGCGGCCCGGCAGGAACTGGCGACCGTACTGGTCGATCGGCACAAGGAACGCGAGGCGCAGGTGGAAATCGCACTGCTGCTGGCGAAATATCCAAGCCGCCGCGACTTACGAACACTGGAGGCGCGCGCTGTCGTGGGATTGGGCGATCACGCGCGCGCCATCGAGCTGTATCGCTCGCTGTTGGCCGATTCGGCTGCGGCGCTCTGGGCGCGCAGCGAATTGCATCTATCCATTGCGCACTCATGCAAGACGATTGGCCGAACCGATGAGGCGATTGCCGAATACCACGCGGCAGCAGCGGCGCGCAGTGATTTTGGCGACGCCTACTGGAGCCTCGCGAACCTCAAGACCTACCGTTTCACCGACGCTGAGCTGGCGCAGATGCAAGCGGCGGAACGATCCAGCGCCACGAGCACTATGGACCGCTATCACCTGTGCTTCGCGCTCGGAAAGGCCTTCGAGGACCGCGCTGAATACGCAGACTCGTGGCGCTACTACCAGCAGGGCAACGGGCTGAAGCGAGTGGAGAGCCGCTATCGACCCGAGATCATCGAGCGCAATACCGCCAACCAGAAGCGCGTCGTGACGCGCGAGTTCCTCGACGCACGAGCAGGCGCGGGAGTTTCGAGCGATGCGCCGATACTCATCGTCGGTTTGCCGCGATCAGGTTCCACGCTGCTCGAACAGATCCTGGCATCGCATTCGCAGGTCGAGGGCACACATGAGTTGGCGGAGATTCCGCGCATCGTGCTCGAGCTCCAGGGCCGTGACGTCGACTTGAATAACCCGCGGTACCCGGCAGTGCTGGCGGATTTGCCGCCGGAGCGCTTCGCGGAGCTTGGACAAAAATATCTCGATGACACGCAGCCGTATCGATCGGGCCGGGCGCGTTTCATCGACAAGATGCCGAACAACTTCCGGCACATCGGGCTCATCCAGTTGATGATGCCCAATGCGCGCATCATCGACGCGCGTCGCGAACCGATGGCTTGCTGCTTCGGCAACCTGAAGCAGCTGTTTGCGCGCGGCCAGGAATTCTCCTACAGCATCGACGACATTGCGCGTTACTACCGCACCTACCTTGAGTTGATGGAACATTGGGACGCAGTGCTGCCCGGTCGAGTGCTGCGCGTGCACTACGAGGATGTGGTTGCAGATCTCGAGAGCAACGTGCATCGGCTGCTCGACTTCTGCGGATTGCCGTTCGAGCAGGCCTGCCTCGATTTCCACCGCACCGAGCGAAGCATCCGCACCGCGAGCTCCGAGCAGGTGCGGCAACCGATCTTCCGGGAGGGGCTCGATCAGTGGCGCCACTACGAACCGTGGCTGGGCCCGTTGCGCGACGCGCTGGGTGACGCACTGGTGCGCTATGGTTAGCGCATGGACGTAGGTCGAAACGACGCCTGCCCCTGCGGCAGTGGCCGCAAGTTCAAGCATTGCCATGGCGGCACGGCCCAACAGCAACCGGCCGGGGATGCGTCGTTGGCTGTCGCGCTGCTGCGGAACGGCCGCGCCGCCGAGGCGGAAACCGAAGCCAATCGCCTGCTGGCTGCCGATGCGCAGCTCGGCGCCGCATGGGCCTGCCTTGGATTCGCGCGGGCGCAGCAGGGGAAGGATCCACTGCCGGCGCTTGAGTCCGCGAGCCGTCACCTGCCGCAAGACGCCGCCGTGCATCACATGCTGGGCCAGGTGCTCGAAGACCGCGGGGAGCTGGCGCAGGCGGCCGAGCATTTGGAGCTCGCGACTCGATTGCGCCCTGATTCCGCTGAGGCGCATAACGACCTCGGGCGTGTGCGCTTGGCCATGCGCGATGCGAAGGGCGCTATGGCCAGTGGCCGGCGCGCAGTCGACCTGCGCGCCGATTTCGCCGCCGCCCACGGAAACCTCGCTAATGCGGAACGCGCGCTCGGACATGTCGCGTCGGCCGTCGAGTCATTCCGCCGCGTCGTAGCGCTCGAGCCCGAACATCCGCTCGCACTGGAACAACTCGGCGCGACGCTGGTGGCGGCTGGCCGCGTGGGGGAGGCCATTCCCTACGTAGAACGGCTGGTCGAACTACGCCCCGATGCGCCGACCCTAAGCGATCTCGGTACGCTCTTGACGCGTGCAGGCCGCTACGACGATGCAGTCAGCCGATATCGCGAGGCAATTGCACTCGCCCCCAACCAGGCTCGCCTGCACTCAAATCTCGCAAATGCCTTGCAGAGCACCGGCGATTATCGCTGCGCCATCGAAGCCGGCCGCAAGGCGTTGGCGCTCGATGCACGGTTGCCGGAGGCCTACCTGCACCTGGGCAATGCGCTGCTCGCCGCAATGGAGGTGCCGCAGGCAGAAGCTTGCTATCGCGACGGGCTGGCCGTGTTACCCGATCATCCAGCCTTGCTGACGGCGCGGGCGATGGCCCTGCGCACGATGAGCCGGCTCGACGAAGCCGAAGCGAGTGCGCGCCGCGCACTGGCGCTGCAGCGCGCGCCGGATCTGCTCACGCTGCTGGGCAACCTGGCGCTTGATCGCGGTGGATTCGAGGACGCCTCAGAATTTTATCGCGAGGCGCTGACGTTGGCCCCGGAACTCCCCGAAGCGCTGGTCGGCGTGGCACGTACGCGCCGCATGACGGTCACGGATGGCGCCTGGCGAGACGCAGCGGAACGCGCGCTGGCGCGCGGCATTCCGCTGGCGCATGCATCCAACCTGCAACACGCGCTCGGCAAGTACCATGAAGACCTTGGCGAAAGCGCGTCGGCTTTCTCCGCGCACGCCGCAGCC
>JBEPVS010000119.1:0-8105 GCA_041690875.1 Gammaproteobacteria bacterium | reverse complement strand
CCAGCTGCAGGCGCGTGGCTGCCGCCTGTCCCTGGAGGTAGCGGTGCGCCAGCAAGAACGCACAACCGGCCATCACTGCGGCCGCCGCGACGAGCAGTGCATTTCGATTCAACAGCCATGACTTCCACCTCATGAACGACCCCCTCAGAGCAGTGAGACGAGGAAAGTGAACGTGGCGTATGTGTCGCGAATCGCGTTGGCAAGCGCCCCGGCGACGGAGCGCCCATCGAACAACGGCACGAACAACACCAGCACAACCGCGGCAAGCCCAAGCACGTACTCGGCCATGGCTTGCCCTCGCTGCGCGGCAGCCAATTTCATCGCAACACTCCCAAGGACTCGTGCTCGACAAGCACGACAGCGGTGCCCATCGGCGCGCGCGCCGCGAAAGCACGTGACGAGACCGCCCCGCGCTGGAAGTCAATGACGCTCGAATCCCTGGCTTGGACGGATTCCCAGCCGTGCTCGCGAGCGGAGGTGCGCAATTTCATCACTGCCGCGGTCAGTGAAAGTGGAAGCAGCAACGTAAATTGCGTAACCGAATCGCCGGATTCGATCGACTGCACGACACTCAAGACGCGCGTACCGACAGGCAATGGCAATCGAGCGCGGGGCTTTCCTGCAGGAGCGGCCAACGGATCGAGTGTCGAAACGAACCCGCCACTGCCGCGAGCGATCGCCTGAAACTGCGCGGTTTCCAGCACATCTCCGCTGGGATGCGTGATGACATACCAACTGCCGGCGCGCTCGCACTTATCGACTGGCACCGACGCGTCCGCCGCCCGCCACTGTCGTGCGAGCAGTGCGCACGCGGCATCAGGCGCGAGTGTGGAGGTCAGCGTGCGGCTTCGCACATCAAGTCCATTGATGCGAAGTAGCTGCGCGTTCTCCGCCACGACAATAGCGATCGGCCAGTGAGCGCTGGAGGGGGTCGGCGGCGCAGCCGCACGCGCCGGCTCGCCGATCGTAGCGAGCCAAAGTACGGCATAGAAACCCGCCCGGACGCTCAACATGTCGGTGACCATCGGGTAACCGGAGCCGCATCGGGATCGGTGCCAGCTCCCAGCCGATCGTCCGGCACGCGCTCAGGATCGACCTGACCGAGGCACAACTCGCGCAGCGAGGGCTCCAGCACCGAAAGCAAGGTCGTGGTCAACTTCAAAAGCGGGCGCAACGGCGTCGTGGCGCGCGTCGGCACCAGGCCACCTGCGCGGGATTCGACTTGGCCTGGTCCTGAACTCGCCCAATCGCCATCCAGCAGCACGTAGCGTTCGTTAAATTCAATCGGTGTTTGGGCGAACGGATCGGGGAGCTGTGACGGTCTCGACAGCGCCACGGTCATGCTTGCCGTGTACAGGACGGGTTCGCGCAAATCGAAACCGCCGCCGATCGCGCGAGCCAGGCCGAATGGCGCCAGCAATGCGCGCGTTGAGCTGCCTGCGAGGCCTGGCTCGCCACTCGTAGCAACGTTAATGCGCAGGCGCTCCGCGGTGATTTGCTCGGAATCGCCGACATCCGGAAACAAGGCGCCATGAATGGAGCCTACTTCGGCATTTCCGCTTGGACTCGGACGCCAGGAACTTTCGAACGCCGCACGACGCGCAGCCTGGATGCTGGCCACCTGCAACTCGTGATACCGCCCCAGCACCGGCATGCACAACAGCAACGTGACCAACACACCCACTGCAACGGCAAACTCGGCCATGGCCTGCCCGCGGCAATGCGCGCGGTTCATGGCACGACCAGGAACGGATCGTTATCGCCACCGCGCGCCGCCGCAGCGACGAGACGTTGTGAACGTGTGACCGGTGCGAGCCGTGCCTGCCAATAGGGATTGAACAGGCTGCCCAATTCCGGATGGCGATCTGCCCGGCCAACGGGCCGTTTAAAAAAGACTTGCGCCGCCGACAGGGCATAGACCTGGCCCGAGTGATACGAGGGCTGCACGCGTTTGGGATCCTCGTTCGGAACCACAGTCGCGGCGCCACTCATGAGCACGTCGCTCGTGCCAATCGTGCGGCCCGACTGATGCACTTCGACATCGAAACGTAGCGGAGCCAGTGAACTGCTGCGGCTCGCGGCCCTGCCAAGGCGTACATCGCGATAGGCGGGAAGCCCGGCATAGCTGTTGCGCGCCCGGAGTTCATCCTCTGCGTAGCCGGAAGTGCGCGGATTGTCGCGGTAGCTGCCTCCGTGATCGCCGCGCGTGTACACAGGGCGATGGCGGTTTTCGGCCGCGTTCCACGCCAGCGGATTTTCGTGATGCCCGAACAGCGACAACTCGCGCACGGCCAACGTATCCATGCCACGCCACGAGTCATAGCCAATCAGGTCGGTGCCTCCACGCTTGCCCACGGCAACGAGCGGTGGCGCCCCAACCGTCCAGTCGCGAGAGCGTGTGAAACCGTCGCGCGAATCCATGACCAGGTTGCGAAGACGCGCACGTTGTTCGCCTACGCGAGCATGACCTTCGGTGTACTGCCGCCAGCGCACGATGTTCGCCGCAACGAACTCCTGGCCAAGCGCAGCATCACCCGGCGAGGGCACATTCGCTGCCGCCGCGTCGCTTGCCAGGCTGCCGATGGTTGCCGCCGTCTGCGCATCAGACACGTACTCGGCGCTCGACAGCACGTCGACATTCCAGTGGCTCGCAGCCGATTCCAGCAGCGGCAGCGTACGTTGCAAGCCGCGATCGACGTTTTTCCAGACCTGCGAGACGCTGCGCAGCACCGCACCGACCGGCGGCACCAGCGTACCGAGCGTTGCCGCGCGCTGCAGCAACTGGCCCACGTAGCCCGACCACGAACGAAGCGATACAAATTGCGCAACGGCCACTTCGTTGGCGACGATGGCGCGGTTCATGTACGACTGGAAATTCAGCGAGCGCGCCTCAGCCAGCGCTCCGCTGTACGCGGCCGCGTCGGCGGCACCGACCAGGCGCAACTTCGCGGACACAACCTGCCCCGAGTTGAACACGAACAGCAGGCTGCCGAGCAAGGCAGCCATCAGCATCAGCAGCAGCGCCAGCACTTGTCCACGCTGGCGCTGCGCCGTGCCGCCGCGCGCAGCCTCAGCGCGCCTGGTCATAGTTGTCGAGTTTCACGTCGCGCTGCGCCTGCGCCTGCGCATCGTTGGCCGCGGTGTTGGCCACCGTGCGCGCCGTGCTTGCGCTCTTGCCGGCCAGCGCCTGTGCCGTGACCGCCATCTGGCCGCGCACGGTTTTTCCAAATGCCGTGTAGACGCCGATGGCCGCAACGGCGATCAGCGCGACGATGATGATGTACTCGGTCATGCCCTGGCCGCGCATCGAATGCTGACGAGTCATGGTGCACCTCGCTGTGTCGTGGATGGATTGAAAGGACGCGCATTGCACGCCCACGAAGTGCGCAGGTCATGCCTGCATTGGCCCGCAAATCGTTCGATATCCCGCTTGGCCGTGCTGGCAAGCGGGCCTATGCGCCGCGCTCAAACGCAAATGGCGCAACGTGTGTGTCAGAAGCCTCCGCCCGCTTGCCCCTCGCGGAACTTACAGGCTAACGTGCGCTCTTAAAGTCGGGATTCTGAAGGGGTTATTGGATGTCCAACCGCAGGCAGCATCGCTCGCTCCTGGCCGGGGCGCTGTGCGCCCTCGCCGTGTCGCTGTTGCCGGCCGCGCCCGCCTCCGCCGCGCCGTGGCGCACCTATCCCGCCGGCGAGGCGCCCACCGATCGCATCATCGTGCGCTGGCGCGATGAGGGCGTCACGTCGATGCAGATCCCGACCAACACCGAGCGCGCTGCGCGCCTTGCCCGCACCAGCGGTATCAACCTGCGCGCCGTGCGCGAAATCCGCGATCGCATCGATGTCGTGCAGCTCGACGCGCCGCTCGCCGGCGCAGCGCTGAAGCGTGTCGTCACGCAGCTCGGCTCCGACCTGGCCGTGAAATACGCCGAAGCCGATCGCCTGCGCTATGCGCTCGGCGCGCCCAATGATCCGCGTTTCGTCGCTGGAAGCGATGCGAACGGCCAGTGGGAAGGCCAGTGGTACCTGAAGGACCCGACCGCGGCAGCGCCCGCGGCGATCGGCGCCACGACCGCCTGGGACACCGCCACCGGCGCGCCTTACATCATCGCGGTGCTCGATACCGGCATCGACTACACGCATCCGGACCTGGGGCTCTACGCCACGGGCGGCAAGTTGCTGCCGGGCCGCGATTTCGTCTGCAACGATGCGGGTGCGGATTGCACCAGCACCGTCAGTGGCAACACCTTCGTCATGGCCAACGACGGCGACGGCTGGGATGCGGATGCCACCGACCCCGGCGACTGGCTGACAGTCGCCGATGTCGCCGCCGGGGGCCTCTGCCCTGGCGAGGGCCAGGGCCCGGGCAAGAACGAGGCCGTGCCCAGCACCTGGCACGGCACGCGTGTCGCCGGTATCGCCGCCGCGATGACCAACAATGGTGTCGGCGTCGCGGGCGTCGCGCCCGGCGCGTACATCCTGCCGGTGCGTGTGCTGGGCAAGTGCCAGGGATACATGTCGGACATCGTCACCGGCATGTACTGGGCCGCCGGGCTGACGACGACCGATACCACCTCGCTCCCGGTCAACGTTTACCCGGCCCAGGTCATCAACCTGAGCCTCGGCGGCACCGGCACGTGCACGCAGACCGAACAGGATGCGGTCAACACGATCCTGGCGGGCTCGCACCTGATTGTCGCCGCGGCCGGGAATGACGGCGGACCGATGCTGGCGCCGGCCAACTGCATCGGCGTGCTGTCGGTCGCGGGCATCCGCCATACCGGCACCAAGGTGGGCTACAGCAACGTGAGTACGACCGCGGCGGCGATCACGATCGCGGCGCCGGCGGGCAATTGCGTCAATCTCAACCTCTATCACCCCTGGACATTGCCCTGCCTGTATTCGATCGAAACCACGAGCAATGACGGCTCGACAGTGCCCGGCGCGCCGTTCTACACCTATGCGCTGATGGCGCCGGCCTACACCGGCAACATCCTCAGCGAAGGCACCGTCGGCACCAGTTTCGCCGCGCCGATCGTCGCAGGCGTCGCCGCGATGATGATCGAGGCGAACCCGAACCTGACCGCCGCGCAGCTCATCGCGCGCCTGCAGGCCGCTGCGACGCCCTTCCCGGTGCCTGCCACTGCGCCAATGGGCGGCACCTGTCATGTCGCGGCGCTGACCACCGATTCCAACGGGGCTTACACCGACGTGCAGACCGATGAGTGCACCTGCACGACCGCAACGTGCGGCGCCGGCATGCTCAATGCCGCCGTGGCGCTGAGCCGCTCGGTTTATCCGCTCGCCAGCCTGACGACTTCGACCGACAAGGCTTCGATCGGCGAGAGCGTGACGCTGGATGGGTCGGGGAGCACGGCGGCCGCCCATTACACGATCGCCGCCTACCAGTGGACATCCGACCCGGCGGTCTCGATCGAAAACGACACGCTCTCGATCGCGAAGCTGGTGTTCCCGGCGCTGCGCCCGATCAAGGTCACGCTGGTGGTGACCGACAGCGCCGGCCGCACCGATACGGTTACCAAGACCATCAATTCCGTAGCCCTGAGCGAGGGCGGGGGCAAGGGCTCGATGGGCTTTGGCACCCTGCTGCTGCTCGCCACGGGCGCCGCGCTGGCGTTCTGGCGGCGCAAGAGCGCCACTGCCGCTATGCTACGCGGCTCGCCGGTTTACCCCACCCCGCCCACTGGGCATCGAGGAGAGTCGATTTGAGCTTTTTCGCCCGTACTGCGCCTAAGCGACTGGCCTGCGCCGGCCTCGCCGCCACCCTGTTCGCCCTGATGGCGGCCTGCAGCGGCAGCTCACGCGCGGTCGGCACGCCGGCCGTTGGAACCTCCGCCGGGGTCGTGCTGACCAGCTCAACAACCACCACCCAGCTCCAGGTCGGGGCATCGCTTACGCTCACGGCGACCGTCGGCGTCGACCCGAACAGCGAAGGCGTGACCTGGGTCCTCAGCGGCGTGGGCGCGCTTTCCTCGATCACGAAAACCACCGTCGTGTACACGGCCCCCGCCTCCGGCGTCACCGGCACGACGACGCCGACCATCACTGCGACCGCCAAGCACGATGCGACCGAGACCTCGACAGCCACGATGGTCGTACTCGGCACACCGGTCATCGTCCCGCCGGTACTGTTCCCTGCCAACGTGAACACTCCGTACGGACAGGGCCTCGTCGTATCCGGCGGCAAGGCGCCGTTCGTGTGGGCGCAGGGTACGGGCACGCTGCCGCCTGGCATCACGCTGGGTACGACGTCGACCACATCCATTACCTCATTCAGCGGCACGCCAACCGCGGCGGGCACTTTTACGTTCCAGGTCAAGGTGACTGACAGCAACTCGCCCGCGATCGTCGCGACGGTCAGTGTCACGATCATCGTGAAGCCGGCCGCAGCCTGCCTGCTCGATGGGCAATATGCGTTCGTCTACACCGGGTTCGACAGCAACAAGATGTCCGTCGGCGCCGGCGGCCTGACCGTCAGCACCACCGGTACGATCAGCGGCTACCATGATTTCTCATCAACGACGACCTCGACGCCGGTCGCCGAGACCGTCACCGGCACGTGCACGACGCGCGTCGGCAACAACGGATCGCTGACGCTGACCGGCTCGACGTATTCACCGGAGTTCGACTACGCAGTGACGACTGCGCTGACGCGCGGGCGCATCCAGGTCGACAACGGCGGCGACACGAAATCAGCGAGCGGCTTCTTCCAGAAGCAGGATCCGACCGCGTTCGAGCAGACCGCGCTGGCCGGCAATTACGCTTTCGGCACGTTGGGTTCCGAGGAAGCGGGCATGCGGCTCGGCCTCGTGGGAGCGCTGCAGATTGACGCCGGCGGCACTGTCACCGGTCGTGTCGATGCGAATGGAAGCAAGGCACTCACGGACGCACTGGTAGCGGGCGTGCTCGGCGCTCCCGACACGCACGGACGCGGCACGCTAACGCTGACCGCGACAGCGAGCGGCGGCAACCAGACCTTCCACTTCGCCTATTACGTCGTCAATGTGAACAAGCTGCTGCTCGTGACGACCGACGCCTCGCCGCGCCTGTCCGGCTACATGACGCGCCAGACGGGTACGTTCGATAACAGCTCGCTCACGAACACGGCCATCTTGAGCCTGTGGGGCGCGGCGCAGGTTTCGGCGCCGATGTCGGTCATGACGCTGGCGCGTTTTTCAGGCGCGAACGCGAGCACCGGCACGGTGGTGCTGCACATCGATGTAGTCGATCAACTGAATCCAACCTTCGATGAGACCACCGGCGCGGTCAACACCGCATACGCCGTCGATGCAACGGACGGACGCACGACCTTCGGCTTCGGGACCGGCTCGAATGCGCGGCATTTCGTCGTGTATCTCGACAGCGCCGCCAACGGCTATGTCATCGAGCAAGGCAGTGCGGTCGGCAATGCCGGCATCCTCGAGCCACAAAGCGCCGGGCCGTTCACGTCCACGGTGACCGGTTTCTTCGTCAGCGGCACGCAATTCCCCGAGGATGTCGCACCGATGGTGCTGCAGCCTTCGGTGGGCTTTGCCAACGGCGTCATGTCATCGACCGCCGGCACCGGCTACTACGCGATCGACACAGTGACGGGCCGCGGCGTCGGTTCAACCAACATCACTGGCAGCGGCCAGGCGCTATTCGTGATGTACATCGTGAACCCGAACCGCGTCGTGACTTTCCGCACCGCCGCGCTGAACCGCAGTGCGGTGATGGACTGGCTGGACGCGAACTAGGGCCTGTTCACGCCTAGGACGTCGATGCGGCCGTGCCCGAGATTGCACGGGGCAAGGCGCGACGATCGAGGTGTACTCATTGCACATGAGGGAGGAGCAACGCAGCCCCGTGCAATCTCGGGCCGGCCCCGGAGGGTTGCGCCCAAAATGCCTTCATACTGCGTTTCTCGGCGCTCACGTGGAACAACCACGCATCGCGCCTCGTGCCTTGCCTGAAGGCATTTTGGGCAGCAACGCATCGACGTCCTAGGCGTGAACAGGCCCTTGCACGCGCAGCAAGATCTTCCCGACGTGGCGGCCGCTCTCCATCAGGCGGTGCGCTTCGGCGGCTTGCGCCAACGGATACGT
>JBEPVS010000118.1:0-8190 GCA_041690875.1 Gammaproteobacteria bacterium | reverse complement strand
GCTCAGCGATCCACAAGCGCCAGCGGCGTTGGTGCGCGTCGCCTCAGGCGACACGATGACCGGCTCAGTCCTGTTGCGCGACATCGACGGCAAGCCCGCCGCATTGCTGACAGCCAGCGTGCCGCGCGACGTGCATGCACTCGGAGTGAGGACGACGCGCGCGCTGCTGGGCGGAATTGGCATCCTGATCCTGGCGGCCAGCGCCTACGCGTTGTCGCTGGCACAACGGATGCGCGCCAACGCGGTGGCACACCGCGAGTCCGAGCGTCGCTACGCCAGCATCGCCGCGCAGGTTCACGAGGCGATCATGCTGGTCGATGCCGACACCGGGCAAATTCTCGATGGCAACGCGGCGCTGCTGCGGGCAATGGGCGCCACCACCGACGAGCTGCGCGCACTGACGGCCTACGATATCTACACCGACCTGACGCCCGAGCAGCTCGAGCGCGCGCGCACCGAAGCGCCGCGCCACGTGGTGTGCGCTTCGCGCATGCAACGCGGGCCGGACAACACAACCGACACGGAGGTCTCGATATCGATGATCGAAAGCTCGGGACGTCACCTGCTGTGCATGGTGGGTCACGACATCACGCACCGGCGCGTCGCCGAGCAGCAGCAGCGCTCCAACAATCGCAAGCTCTCGTACATGGCGCAGCACGATCCGCTCACTGGATTGCCCAACCGGCTGTACCTGCGCGCGCGCCTGCCGCGCGCGTTGCGATTTGCGGCCGCGACCGATCGCACGATGGCGGCCGTCTACCTGGACATCGATCACTTCAAGAAGATCAACGATTCGCGCGGCCACGGCACCGGCGACCATCTGTTGCAGGCGGTGGCGCAACGCCTGCGCGCCACGGTGGGCAAGCAGGATCTCGTCACGCGCATGAGCGGCGATGAATTCGTCATCGTCATCGTCTCGCTCCGCGATGCCGGCACGGCCGAAGCGATCGCCGAGCGCATCCAGTCGACGATCCAGGCGCCGATCGCGATCGGCGATGCCGTGCTCAATGTCTCGGTGAGCATGGGTATCGCGCTTTTTCCGCAGCACGGACACGACATGGAAGCGTTGCTGAAGCACGCCGACATCGCGCTCTACCAGGCCAAGGAAGCCGGCCGGCGCTGCCATCGCATGTTCTCGCAGGACATGCTGGTGCGCGTCAGCGAAAGTGTCGCGCTCGAACAAGCGTTGCGGCGGGCCGTCGGCACCGACCAGCTGAGCATGGTGTACCAACCGATCATCGACCTGCGCAGCGGCCGCATCGCGTCGCTCGAGGCGCTGATGCGCTGGCGGCATCCCGAGCTGGGCGCCATTCCGCCGGCGCAGTTCATCCCGATCGCGGACGCCTGCGGACTGACCGTACCGATCGGGATTCACGCGCTGCGCGAAGTGCTGGCGCAACTGCGCGTCTGGCTGGATTCTGGCCTGCCGGTGGTGCCGATCGCCGTGAATATTTCACCGGTGCAGTTCGAGAGCGAGGGCTTCTGCGAACTGGTCACTGCGCTGACCACCGAATACGGCGTCGAGCCGCACTGGCTGCGCTTTGAAATCACCGAGACCGCGTTGTTGAAAGACCCGCGCGCACTGGCCGCGCGCCTGCAGCAGCTGCGTAACTTCGGCGCGCAGTTGCTGATCGACGATTTCGGCACCGGCTATTCCGGCTTGAGCCACCTGGCGCAACTGCCGGTCGATGCGATCAAGATCGATGGCAGTTTCGTCAGCGACCTGGGACGCGTCGACGCACGCGCCTCGATTGTCGCCGCAGTTATCGACATGGCGAAGAAACTCAATATGTCCACGATCGCCGAAGGCGTCGAGACAGCAACGCAGGCCGCACTGCTGCGCGCGCAGGGTTGCGACTTCGCCCAGGGGTTCCACTTCAGCAAGCCGGTCACCGCCAGCCACTGCAAGACGCTGTTCGACCAGCTCGGTTGGGAGCGGCCGGACAGCTCGATCCTGATGAACCGCGTCATGCGCAGCAGCTAGGATCGCAGCGCATGGGCCGCATTTTCGAAGTCCGCAAGCACGCCATGTTCGCGCGCTGGAACCGCATGGCCAAGCAGTTCGCGCGCATCTCGAAGGACATCGCAATGACCGTGAAGTCCGGCGGCGCCGATCCGGCATCGAACCCGACGCTGCGGCGCGTGATGCAAAACGCGCGCGCAGTCAACATGCCGAAGGACAAGGTCGAAGCGGCGATCAAGCGCGCCTCAGGGCGCGATGCGACCAATTACCACGAGGCGATCTACGAAGGCTACGCACCGCACGGTGTCGCGCTGCTGGTTGAGACTGCGACCGACAACCCAACGCGCACCGTCGCGCACGTGCGCAACATCTTCGCGAAGCACGGCGGAAACCTGGGTAGCACCGGCAGCGTCGCCTTCCAGTTCCGCAAGATGGGCGTGTTCCGGCTCGATCCGGCCGGCATCGACCAGGACGAACTCGAGCTCGACATGATCGATCACGGGCTGCAGGAAATGGGCGAGAGCAGCGGCGAAAAAGGCGAAGCCCAGTTGGTGCTGCGCTGCGAGTTCGCCGACTTCGGCCGCTTGCAGGAAGCCCTCGAGAAGCGCCGCGTAGTGCCGCTATCCGCCGAGCACGAATACATCTGCTCGGCGCCGACCGAGTTGCCCGAAGTGCAGGCGGCCGACGCGCTGGAACTGATCGACCTGCTCGAGCAGGACGATGACGTGCAGCACGTATTCCACACGCTGGCCTGAGCGGCGGCCACCGGCAGCAACGCCCTAGCGATCGATGCGCGTGGACAGCACGATCGATGAGACCGTGCGGTCGATGCCATCGAGAGAACCAATCAGGTCGAGCAGGCGATCCATCTCCGCCACGGTTTCAGTCGCCACGATCGCGATGCAGTCGTGCTGCCCGCTCACCGCATAGAGCTTGCGTACCTCCGGCAACCGGCGCAGCGCCGCCTCTGCTCGTGCCTGAAGCTTCGGCACGACGGTGATCATCACTTGCGCCTGGATCTGCTCGCGTTCGGTTTCCGGGCCCATGCGTACCGTGAAGCCGGTAATCACGCGCCGGGCCAACAAACGCTCGATGCGGCTGTGCACCGTGGTGCGCGACAGGTTCAGGCGCCGGCCCAGCAACGCGGTCGAGGCGCGGCCGTCTTCCCGCAATACGGCGAGGATCTCCCGGTCAGTCGCATCTAACGTCACAATGACCGAATTATACGTCACATTGACGATATTGTGTCGTCGTATTGGCGCTTTTTGGGCTGCTTTTCGTATTGACCTCCGGCAAGATAGCCGGCTATTCGAACATAGGTGCAGCATGAAGAAAGTAGCCATCGTCGGGGCCGGCAAGATCGGCCACATGATCGCGGACCTGCTCGTCCAGAGCCGCGACTACCAGGTCGCGGTGATCGACAAGTCCGCCGACCAGCTTGCGCGACTTAAGGCCGCGACGCCGATCGAATGCCTTGCGCTCGATGTCAACGACGCGCAGGCGGTGGCGCAGGCGTTGCGCGGCCGCTTCGCGGTGCTGAGTGCCGCGCCGTTCCAGGTGACCGGCAAGATCGCCGAGGCCGCCGCGATGGCGGGCGTGCACTACCTCGACCTCACCGAAGACGTCGCCAACACGCGCCGCGTGCGCGCGCTGGCCACGACGGCCACGACCGCGTTCATTCCCCAATGTGGACTCGCGCCGGGTTTCATCACGATCGTCGGCTACGATCTGGCGAAGCGCTTCGATACGCTGCAGGACGTGCGGCTGCGAGTGGGCGCCCTCCCCCAGTATCCCTCGAATGCGCTGAACTACAACCTGACCTGGAGCACCGACGGGGTCATCAACGAGTATTGCGAACCTTGCGAGGAAATCGCGAACGGCGAGCTCGTCAATGCGCCGCCGCTCGAGGAGCGCGAGGAATTCTCGCTCGATGGCGTCACGTATGAGGCCTTCAACACCTCGGGCGGCGTCGGCACGCTGTGCGAGACGCTGCGCGGCAAGGTGCGCAACCTCAATTACCGTACAATCCGCTACCCTGGGCACGCCGCGATCATGAAGGCGTTGCTGCAGGACCTGCGCTTGCGGGAACGGCGCGATGTGCTGAAGGACATCCTTGAGCACTCCCTGCCCACGACGCTGCAGGACGTGGTGATCGTGTTCGTGACGGTCACGGGCATGAAGAAAGGACGACTCGTGCAGGAAACCTACGCCAACAAGGTCTACGGACAGACGCTGAATGGCGTCGAGCGCAGCGCGATTCAGCTGACGACCGCCGCCGGCATCTGCGGCGTGCTCGACCTGCTGGCCGACAAGCGCCTGCCGCAGCAGGGATTCATCCGCCAGGAAGATGTGCCACTCAATGATTTCCTCGCCAATCGGTTCGGACGCATTTATGCGATGCGCCCGCAGCAGACACTCGGAATGACCGGCACATGAGTTTTCGCGCCATCATGGAGGAGGCCGGCGTACCGCCGGCCGCGGCGCCGATTGCCGGTGGATTGCAGGCACACACGCCGATCGACGGATCAGCGTTGTCGTATGTGCCGGTCGACAGCGCGGAAGTCATCGCGGCGCGCATCGCCGCTTCGCAGGAAGCCTTCCTTGCCTGGCGCGCCGTGCCCGCACCGGTGCGCGGCGAACTGGTGCGGCGCTTCGCGCGTCGCGTGCGCCGCGACAAGCAAGCGCTCGGAAAACTGATCTCGCTCGAATCCGGGAAGATCCTCAGTGAGGGCCTGGGTGAAGTGCAGGAAGTCATCGACATCTGCGACTTCGCCGTCGGCCTGTCGCGCCAGCTGTACGGCCTGACGATTGCCTCCGAACGACCCGGTCATCATCTGCTCGAGCGCTGGCATCCACTCGGCCCGGTCGGTGTCATCACCGCCTTCAATTTTCCGATGGCAGTGTGGGCCTGGAACGCGGCACTGGCGCTCGTGTGCGGCAATTCCGTGATTTGGAAACCCTCCGAGAAAACGCCGCTGTGCGCGTTGGCCTTGCATCGCATCCTCAGCGAGGTGATCGGCGATTTTTCGGCAGCGCATCCAGGCATTTCGCAGCTCGTCATGGGGCGGCGCGAAGCCGGCGAGCAGATCGCCGACAGCGAATTGATTCCGCTGGTCAGTGCGACCGGCAGCACGGCGATGGGCCGCGCGCTCGGGCCGCGTGTCGCCGGACGCTTCGGGCGGACGCTGCTCGAGCTCGGCGGCAACAACGCCGCGATCGTCACCCCGTCGGCCGACCTGGCACTGAGCCTGCGCGCGATCGTGTTCGCGGCCGCGGGCACCGCGGGCCAGCGCTGCACGACGCTGCGCCGCCTGATCGTACACCGCAGCCTCTCGACGCAACTCAAAGGCATGCTGCGCAAGTCGTACGCGAGCCTGCCAGTCGGCTCGCCTCTGGAGCGCGACACGCTCGTCGGCCCGCTGATCGATGCCGCCGCATTCGTGCGCATGCAGTCCGCACTGGCTGCTGCGCGAACGGCCGGCGCCACGGTGACCGGCGGCGAACGTGTTGTGCCGACCGGACTCGAGGGCGGCTATTACGTGCGGCCCGCACTCGTCGAAACAGAAACGCAGTTTGAAGCGATGCGAGAAGAAACCTTCGCGCCGATTCTGTACGTGCTGCCCTATGACTCTTTCGAGCAGGCACTCGCGCTGCAGAACGAAGTGCGCCAGGGCCTTTCATCGGCGATCTTCACGACCGACATGCGCGAAGCCGAGACGTTCCTGTCGGCGACCGGTAGCGATTGCGGCATTGCGAACGTCAACACCGGCCCGAGCGGCGCCGAGATCGGCGGCGCGTTCGGCGGTGAAAAGGAAACCGGCGGCGGGCGCGAATCCGGCAGTGATGCCTGGAAAACCTACATGCGCCGCCAGACGCAGACCGTCAACTATTCCTCCGCCATGCCGCTCGCACAGGGCGTGCAATTCACCGTCGAATGAACGCTCTCGATCTGTTCGACCTGCGCAGCAGCCTGACCGAGGAAGAGCAGCTCGTGCAGGACAGCGTGGCACGGCTCGTCGACACGCGCGTGCTGCCGATCATCGCCGAGTGCTTTGAACAGCATCGGTTCCCGCGCGAGTTGGTGCCGGAACTGGCTGCTCTCGGGCTGCTCGGCGCGAGCCTGGAAGGCTACGACTGCGCCGGCCTCAATGCGATCTCCAGCGGCCTGATCTGCCTCGAGCTCGAGCGCGGCGATTCAGCGCTGCGCAGCTTCGTCTCGGTGCAATCCTCGCTCGTGATGTATCCGATCCACGCTTATGGGAGCGAAGCGCAGAAGCAGCAATACCTGCCGCGCATGGCGCGAGGTGAACTGATCGGTTGCTTTGGGCTTACCGAGCCGCACGGCGGCTCCGATCCCGGCAACATGAAGACGCGGGCACGCCGGAACGGCGGCGACTGGCTCATCAGTGGCTCGAAGATGTGGATCACGAACGGCTCGATCGCCGATGCCTGCGTGTGCTGGGCCGACACCGACGACGGGGTGCGCGGCTTCATTATCGACAAGGGCACGCCGGGTTTCACCGCGACCGAAATTGAGCACAAATCTTCGCTGCGCGCCTCCAACACCGGCGCACTGTTCTTCGATGACGTGCGCGTGCCCGATTCGCAGCGCTTGCCCGGTGCCGCGGGTCTCAAGGGGCCGCTGTCCTGCCTGACACAGGCGCGCTACGGTATCGCCTGGGGCGTCATTGGCGCAGCGCAGGCCTGCCTCGCGCAGCTGATCGAGTACACCGCCGGCCGCGAATTGTTCGGGCGCGCGCTAGCGCAGAACCAGGCGATCCAGGTGCGCCTGGCCGAAATGGCTCGCGGCGTAACCTGCGCACAGATGTTGGCTCTCCAGCTAGGGCGGCTCAAGGATCGCGGCGCGCTCGAGCCGGTGCAGGTTTCGCTCGCGAAATGGAACAACTGCCGCATGGCGCTCGATGTGGCGCGCGATTGCCGTGACATGTTGGGTGCAGCCGGCATCAGCGCGGAGTACGCACCGATCCGGCACATGCTCAACCTCGAGAGTGTCATTACTTATGAAGGCACGGAGACGGTGCATCAACTCGCGGTTGGAAAAGCACTAACGGGGATAAGCGCGTTTTAGGCAGGGAGCCGCGCATTGTCTTCCAGTCGCCAATATGGTCGGGCACGCTTCGGCGGCCGGCCCCGGAATCGCCGACCGCCGGCGAACTTCGCCCTCGCAGCCGCGACGGCTTGTTGTAACACCGAATCGGAAAATGACCACCGCGTCGCAGCTGCGCTTCGGGCTTCTCTGGAAGGCGGTTGTGCGGCTGGGTTCACTGCTGCATCATCGGCGACAGGATGAATCACGGGGTGCCTTCATGAATGCGGCGGAATTGGGCAGGCGCCGGCGGCGGTGGCCGTATGTGTTGCTGGTCATCGTGCTGGGATTCGTGGGTTACACGTGGGCATCGCTGTCGTGGTCTTATTCCGATGGCGAGCGCGTCGGCATCCTGCAGAAATTCTCGCGCAAGGGCTGGGTGTGCAAGACCTACGAGGGTGAATTGGCGCTGTACATCATCAGTGGCGTGACGCCGCAAATCTGGAATTACACCGTGCGCGATGCGGCGGTCGCCGCGCGCATGAACGGTTCCCTAGGACAACGCGTACGCTTGCACTACACCGAGCATCGCGGCATTCCCAGCAGCTGTTTCGGCGACACCGGCTATTTTGTCGACAGCGTGCAGTTGGTCGATGCGCCCGTGGCGATGCCGGTCTCGCCCGGACCGGGCGTGGCGACCCAGAAATAGAACTCCTACACTACGCCTCGCAACCTCAAGGAGACACGAGCATGACCAAGGGAATGGATCGCAAGAAAGAAGGCAAGAAGAAACCCGCCAAGTCGCTGATGGAAAAGCGCGCCGCCAAGGCCGAGAAGAAAAAGAACAAGTAGGCACTGGACCGGCGCGGCGCACACTGCGTGCGCCGCCGCCGGCACTCCCACGCGCAGCCCGAGCGCGAGCGCGCAGGCGGCCAATCCATCGCAGCGATCGCGGTTGTCCGCCCCTGCGGTGCGCCAACCTGAATCAAGTTGCGCATCCAGTTCCGCGATAACGGCGGTACGCAACCGCTGCTGCACCGGGCGCCGGCGCAACTGGCCCTGCGCTTCATGCGCCAGGTCGGCGCAGGCGAGGATGCGCGCCGCGGCCTCATGGCGTCGATCCTTGCAGGCAAGCCAGGCCATCGCATCGAGTACCGCATAGAGACGGCTGGCCTCGAAC
>JBEPVS010000117.1:0-8480 GCA_041690875.1 Gammaproteobacteria bacterium | reverse complement strand
AGCCCGAAGTCTGTGTCGTCATGTTGGCAACGCCTTCGTTGCCCTTGGCGCCGATTCCGGTCGGCCATTCGACCGAGGCGTTCGCGCCAATCTTGCTCTGGAACGTCGGGCTGACTTTCGACAGGTAGTTCGTGAACAGGAAGTTCGTGCCCGAACCGTCTGAACGGTAGACGGGGGCGATGGCCAAATTGGGCAACGTCACCTTGGGATTGAGTGCCTTGATGCGCGCATCATTCCACTTGGCAATCTCGCCCATGTAGATGCTGGCCAGCGTCGGACCATCGAGCTGCAGCGTGCCGGCCGTGATCCCCGGAACATTCACCACCGGCACCACGCCACCGATCACCATGGGCCATTGCACCAGGCCCGAGTCGGCCAGATCTTTTGGTTCGAGCGGCTTGTCGGATGCGCCGAAGGTTACCGTGGCGGCCTTGATCTGCTTTATGCCGCCGCCCGAACCGATGGACTGATAGTTCAGGCCGTCGCCAGTCTTCGCCTTGTACGCTTCGGCCCACTTGGCATAGACGGGATATGGAAAGGTAGCGCCGGCGCCTGAAATATCGATGGCCGAGGCGACGTTTGCGGCGACGCCGAATACGAGTGCGGCGGCCAACGCGGAAAATTTGATGCTGCGGATGCTCACTGATCTGTCCCCTTGATAAAGATGTTCGGGAAGTCGCACTGAAAGTTCAGGCGCCTTTATAGTCTGGGTGTATGACAGTTATATTTCACGCGGTCAACGCGCGGCTATCGTATTGAATTTCCTGTATAAGATGCGCTCGAAGAGTTTTCGCTGCCCACAGGATTCCGATGTCGCCCACCGTTGATCTTGCGCTCGATCTGATCGCCCGAAAATCCCTGACCCCTGAAGACGGCGGCTGCCAGCAAACCATGGGTGCCCGCTTGGCGGCGCTGGGTTTTCAAATTGAAAACCTGCGCTTCGGCAACGTCGACAACCTCTGGGCCAGGCGTGGACAAGGCGCCCCGACACTGTGCTTTGCTGGGCATACCGACGTCGTTCCTCCCGGACCACTGGATGATTGGCACTCCGATCCGTTCTCGCCCGAAATCCGCGGCGATACCCTTTTTGGTCGCGGAGCCGCCGACATGAAGACTGGCCTGGCCGCCATGATCACGGCGACAGAAGCGTTTGTTCGCGACCGCCCCGACCATCGCGGCACGATTGCCTTTCTGATCACCAGTGACGAAGAAGGTCCTTCGGTCGATGGCACGAGGAAAGTCGTCGAAACGCTGCGCACTCGCGGCGCATCCATCGACTGGTGCATCGTCGGCGAACCCTCGAGCCTGGAGCGCAGCGGTGACGTGCTGAAGATCGGGCGGCGCGGATCGCTTTCCGGACAACTCACCGTGCATGGCGTGCAGGGCCATATCGCCTATCCGCAGCTCGCGGAAAATCCTGTCCACCGCTTCGCCCCCGCATTGGCCGAACTCGCGGCGCATCGCTGGGATGAAGGCGATGAGCACTTCCAGCCCACGTCCTTCCAGGTGTCGAACCTCAACTCCGGAACGGGCGCGCCAAACGTCATTCCGGGCGAACTACGCGCGCGCTTCAATTTGCGTTACTCGCCCGTGCAGACGATCGGTGGCCTCAAGAAATCCGTCGAGGAAATTCTGGCCCGCCACGGCGTGCGCTATACGCTCGACTGGTACGACTCGGGCGAACCCTTCTACACGAAGCAGGGCCAATTGCTTGCGGGCGTGCTGGCGGCAGTGCGCACCGTGTGCGGGCGAAGCCCAAGCTTGTCGACGAGCGGCGGTACGTCGGACGGTCGCTTCATTGCGCGCATGGGCGCCGAGGTCGTTGAACTGGGCGTTCCCAACCCAACCATCCACAAGGTAGATGAATGCGTTCGAATCGCCGACATCGATGCGCTGCACGCGATCTACGTGGAAGCGCTGCGGATATTGCTGGGTTGAACGCCTAGCGTCGACGCACTGCGAGGTTTGCCCAAACGCCCAGCGCCCCCAGGCCAACGGCGACGAGCAGCACCCAGGTTGGCATGGAAAGGCCGAGAAATACCCAATTGACCTGGTGACATTCGCCCGAGCCGGTGAGCACTTTGCGGATCACATCCGTCACCGGAAATTCCTGAAGCTGGAAGCCCAGCCCCGCGCCACACGATGGCACCGCGTCTTCAGGCAGGTGCTGGATCCACACGTGCCGCGCTGCCACGGCAGCTGTGGCGAGCGCAGCCACCGTGATCAACGCCGCATACAGGCGGCCGCCCCAGGCGGCAGGGTTGTGTATCCAGGCCAGCAGGAAAACCAGTCCACAGGCCGCGATGCCGATGCGCTGAAAAATGCAGAGGGGGCAAGGATCGATTCTCAGCACGCCCTGCACGTAAAGCGCATAGGCAAGCAGCGCCGCACAGGCCAGGAAACCGAGCAGGTTCAGGTTGCGGCGGGTCAGCATCGCAGCCGGGGTGAATTCACGCGCGGGCGGCGCGATTCCTGATCTCCAGCTCGACGCGCTCAAGCGAGGTGTGGCGGATATCCTTGCCGTGCACCATGTAGATTACGTATTCGCACACGTTCTTGGCGTGATCGCCAATGCGCTCGAATGCGCGCACTACCCACATTACGTCGAGCGCGCGGCGGATCGAGCGCGGATCTTCCATCATGAAGGTGATGCTCTGGCGCTGGATCGCTTCGTATTCTTCGTCAACAACGCGGTCTTCACGTGCCGTCGACAGCGCCAGCTCGGCGTCGAGGCGAGCGAAGGCATCGAGCGACTTGTGCACCATGGATTGCGTGATCCAGCCGAGGTGCTTGACCTTGCGGTAGTGGTCGGCCGGGCGCTCGTCGTTGGCGAGTCGCGCCGCGATCAGGGCGATCTTCTCGCACTCATCGCCGATGCGCTCCAGGTCGGTGATCGTCTTGATCGTGGCGACGATCATGCGCAGGTCGCCGGCCGCGGGCGCGCGCGTGGCGAGGATGCGGCTGCATTCCTCGTCGATCGAAACTTCCATGCCATTGACCTGGTAGTCATTGGCGGCAATCGTCTTGCCCAGCTTGCTGTCGCCGTCGATGAGTGCGCCGAGCGCGCCGGTGAGTTGCTGCTCGACCAGGCCGCCCATGGCGAGCACCTTGCTGCGCACGCGTTCCAGGTCTTCGTTGAAACGCCGCGAGGTGTGATGCGAAAGGTCTGCTGCTTCCATGCGACTAATATAGCGCAGCTGCCGTCAAAAGTTGTGAGGCACGTCGCAAGCGGCGCGCTCCCGTTTTCACGCGGCAACCGCGGTCGCACGCACGCGCTCAAGTGGAAAGTGGCAGATGAATGTGCTGCCGTGTCCTTCCGCGCTGATGATTTCGAGGCTTCCACCATGCCGCTGCATGACGTGCTTGACGATCGCGAGCCCAAGTCCGGATCCGCCGGTGGCGCGGCTCCGCCCTGCGTCGACGCGATAGAAGCGTTCAGTGAGCCGTGGCAGGTGTTCAGCGGCGATGCCGATGCCGTTGTCCTGAACCGAAAGGTGCGCGCCCGCCGCGTCGGTCCACCAGCGCACGACGATCGTGCCCGTGACCGGTGTGTACTTGGCTGCATTGTCGAGCAGGTTCGCGAACGCCGACTGCACCAGTGCCACGTCGGCGCGCAGCGGGTTCACCGAGTCGATCTGCAGCTGCAGATCCGGCGGTTTGCTGCTGCGGGCCAGCGTGTCACGCCGCAGCTGCTCCAGCATGTGCCCCACGTCGATGTCGATTCCCTCGACCGGTCCCTCGTCAGCTTCGAGCCTCGACAAGGCCAGCAGGTCCTCGATGATTCCGGTCATGCGCACCGCCTGGCGCCGCATCTCCTGCACTGGACCGGCCTGCGCAGCATCGAGTGCGGTTTCGTTGGAGAACATCTCGAGGTAGCCCGCGATCACCGTCAGCGGCGAACGCAGTTCGTGTGAAGCATTGGCGACGAACTCCTTGCGCATCGTCTCGAGCTGCTCCTGTCGCGTCACGTCGCGCACGAGGAGGAGCAGCTGTCCGGCGCCATAGCGCACGATATGCAGCTGCAGGAATCGCTCGCCGTTGGTCCCCGACCGCAGTACGATAGGTTGCGCGAATGTGCCGCCACTGAGATAACTGACAAATTCAGGCTGGCGCACCAGGTTGTCGATGCGCAGACCCAGGTCCGTGCGCGAATGAAGCGTCAACAAGCGCGCGGCCATACGGTTGAACCACAAGATTTCAGCCTGGGGGTTGAGCAGTACGACGCCGTCGGGAATCGCGGCCGTTGAACGCCGCAGCTCCCGCAGCAGCCGCAACAAGCGGCGCTTGTGATACTGCTTGCGCCGATGGAGCCGCGCGATCATGCCCACCACGTCGCCCCAGACCCCGCCGGCATCGGGCGCCGCGTCGAGGTGGTCGGTGCGGAGCCAACGCTGCAGGCGGTGCAATTGCTGCAGTTCGCGCGCCAGGATGAGTGCAAGCGCTATGGCCGCCACGGTTGCAGGCCGCCCAAACAGCGCACCAAGCGCCATGCCAGCGGCGGCAACGAAGGCCACCCGAGCGGCCACGGCCATCCATGTTTTGGATATCAATGGGGTGTGCGGCGGGCCGTGCCGTCGCCTATTCCTCTACCCGGACAGAAAAACGGTAGCCGGTGCCACGCACGGTCTGGATATATTGGTCACAGTCGAATTCTTCCAGCGCTTTGCGGAGTCGGCGGATGTGAACGTCAATCGTGCGCTCTTCCACGTAGACGTTGCCTCCCCAGACTCTATCCAGGAGCTGTTCGCGGCTGTATACGCGATCGGGGTGCAGCATGAAGAACTCAAGCAGGCGGTATTCCGTTGGTCCCATGACAACCGGCCGTCCCGCGGAGTTTACGCGATGTCCGGCACGGTCAAGCAACAGGGTGCCACGCGTAATTTCCTCGCCCTCGTCATGGCCAGATGCCCTGCGAAGCAAAGCGTTCACTCGGGCCAGCAATTCGCGAGGCGAGAAGGGCTTGGTCAGGTAGTCGTCGGCACCTCCGTCCAGGCCGGCCACTTTGTCGGCTTCGGCGGCCCGTGCCGTCAGCATGATGATCGGCAGGTCACGAGTCTCGCGCTCACGCTTCAGCGAGCGGGTCAGTTCCAGCCCACTGGTATCGGGCAGCATCCAGTCGACCAGGATCAGGTCGGGCCGGCGGTCGGCCATCGCCGAGCGCGCGGAGCGGCTGTCTTCCGCCTCGCGAACGTCGAATCCTGCCCGTTTCAAGCCAAAAGCAATCATCTCGCGGATCGGCCGCTCGTCTTCGACGACAAGGATGTGCTTGGGCGACATTTATATAGATGAGAAACCGTTCGGCGGCGCCAAGTTAGCGGCGCCTCATGACAGATTTGTTACAGCGACGCGCGCGGCCGCCAGGTCCCAGGCCGCACTGCCGACAGTCTTGAAGAGTACGCATTCCAATGCGCGACCAGAACCGAAGGTGCCAGGCCCACCAAGGGCCGCCGCGATGGGGCGCACTTGCGACCAATCGACTTCGGCACGGATCAGGTCACCGGCTTCGTGCTGAGCGTTGGCCATGTCGTCCACATATAAGGAGCAGCCCCGCACAGTCGCCGCATCGATTTCTGCGGCGCCCGGCGTATACGTGCCAACGGCCACGATAAGACCGTGGCGATGCGCGGCGCCGCGATACACCGGTTCAGCGCTCGTCGTGCACGTGATCACCACATCTGGATCACCGGGAACTTCTTCCGCCGACGCCGGCGAAACCGCAACGTGCGTGCCGGCATTTGCGCGACAGAAAGCTTCCGCCGCGGCGAGCGTGCGTCCGATGACGCGCACGCACGCTCCCGGATAGAGCGCGGCGAGCGCCTGCAGGTGATGGAGGGCTTGCACGCCGGTACCGTACAACAGCACGGAATGCGGCGGCGCGGCGGCCAGTGTCGCAACGCCCAGCATCGAGAGTGCCGCGGTTCGCCGACCGGTCACCGTGGCGCCATCGAGCGAACACAGCCATTCGCCGGTCGATGAGCGCACGACGCTGACCTGGCCTTGTATCGTTGGCAATCCGCGCGCGCGATTGTCTGGAACGACGGTTACGAGCTTGTGCACGGCCAAGTCCGCACCGACCGCGACCATCGACAGCAACACACCGCCCTCGCCCATCGGGAGCACCTGGCGTTGCGGACACGCGATCTTGCCTGCGGCGAGCTCAAGCGCGGCATCGCGCAGCGCGGCCACGAGCGGCGCGTGCGGCAGCAGCGCCGCGGTCTGTGCTGCGGAGAGCGTCGTCATGTGCCCGGCGCCGCCGATGCAATCGCCACGTCGTTGCGCACGTACACCGGCCACGCCAGCTCCGGCGCCACGGCCGCGCTCAATCCATCGTTCGCGGCCAGCACGGCAATCTCCGCGGCGCGTGGCCGTGCGTCGGACAGCAATGGCGCGAGCCGCGCGGCGAGCGATGCCAACTGCGGATATACGGCGAAACCCGTGCCGATGCCGCCGGCCGTGGGCGCGCCGGGCACCGCATCCAGCCACGCCTGCGCGGCCTTGAGCATTGCGTCCGGTTTCGCCACGGATTCGACAGTGGCCGCGGCCGCGTGCCCCTCGATGCCGTTGAACCCCGCCCAGTACACCTCGCCCATGCGCGCGTCGTGGCAGGCGATGGCGCGTGTGCCCGCCGCTGCACCACCGAGCACGCGCTCGGCCAGCGCGCGCAGATCGGAAATCGGAATCACTGGGAGGGCGTTCGAGTACGCGAGCCCCTGCGTGACGCTGGCGGCGAGACGAAGGCCGGTGAATGCGCCGGGCCCGCGGCCAAATGCGATCGCATCGAGCGCGCCCAAAGCGATGCCGGATTGCGCGAGCAGTGCACCGACCATCGCCAGCAACTGGTCGCCGTGTCCGCGTTCCGCGCGCGCGTGCGCGTCGAGCAACGCGCCGTCAGCCCACAACGCCACGCTGCAGTAGTCGCTTGCCGCGTCCAGCGCCAGCAGCTTCATGCCACCTCCAACTCTCGAGCACTGTCGCGCAGCAGCGCGATCGCCTCGGCTGCGTCGCGCGTTGGCTTCAACGGCGGCAGGCTGGCGAGCAGCGCGCGGCCGTAGCCGCGCGTCAGCAAGCGCGGATCGCAGATCATGACAACGCCGCGGTCTTCCTCGCTCCGGATCAGGCGCCCCACGCCCTGCTTCAACGCCAACGCAGCTTCAGGCAATTGGTAGTCGCGGAAAGCATTGACGCCCTGCGACTGCAGGTACTGCGCACGCGCCCGCACCTGCGGATCTTCCGGGGAAGCAAACGGGAGCTTGTCGATGACGACGAGCCGCAGCGCGACACCCTGCACATCCACGCCTTCCCAGAAACTGGCCGTGCCCAGCAGCACCGCGCGGCCTGATTCGCGAAATCGCCTCAGCAGCAATTCGCGCGGGGCATCGTTCTGTACCAGCAGCGGCCAGTCGCCGATCCAGTTTTGCGCACGCAGCGCCTGTGCGGCGATGCGCAGCGCGCGGTGGCTTGTAAACAGCAGGAAAGCGCCACCGTCGCTGGCCTCGAGCAACGGGCGCGCGCACTCAATGACGGCGTCGGTGTAATGGGGTGCGGATGGATCCGGCAGTCCTTCCGGGAGGTACAGCAGCGCCTGGCGTTCGTAGTCGAAGGGACTTTCGAGACACAGCGTCTCGGCTTCGTCGAGTCCCAGGCGAGATGAAAAGTGCTTGAAGTTTCCGCCCAGTGCGAGGGTGGCGGAAGTAAAGATCCACGCGCTCGGATGCTGGTCGATGAGACCCCGGAAACGGGCCGACACGTCGTAGGGCAGCAAACTCAGCGTAAAACCGCGCATTGTCACCGCAACGCTGCGCGCGCCCCCGGACTCGGGCTGTTCCGGCTCGGCCATGACTTGCGCCATGTCCGCGGCCAATGCGCGTGCGCGCGCCGCGCACTGCGTGACACCGGCCGAATCACCGTGGGACTGGAGCGCGTCCGCGTACCCTGACAGCGCATCATGCAGCGCTTCGCAGTCGGCGCGCGCAGCGTCGCCGAGTTCCTGCCAGGCCACGCGCCGTTCCTGGCGGCCGAGGCGTACATGCAACGCTTGCAACGGAAGCTCCAGTAGCTGCGACACCTTCGCGATGGCGCCGGATGGAACGGCGAGCGCCGCCAGTTCCGCGCGCGCATCATGCAGGAGCGTATCGAACTGGCGGCTCGAGCAGGTGATGCCGAAAAACTCAGCCGCGAGATCCGGCAACTGGTGCGCTTCATCGAGGATCAGCGCATCGACGCCCGGCAACAGTTCGCCGAACCCTTCCTCTTTCAGCGCCAGGTCGGCCAGCAGCAGATGGTGGTTGACGACGACGAGGTCGGCCTCGAGGGCGGCGCGGCGCGCGGCGAACACATGACAGCGGGAGAACTCCGCGCAGCGAACTCCCGTGCACGCTTCGCGCGTGCTGGTCAGCTGCGCGCGCAGCGGATGCGACTCACCGAGCGCGGCGACTTCGGACAGGTCGCCGCTCCGCGTCGTCGTGGCCCACTCCCACACC
>JBEPVS010000116.1:0-8598 GCA_041690875.1 Gammaproteobacteria bacterium | reverse complement strand
GCAACCAGCAGGGGCGGTCCGGCACCGACGATATTTGCGCGCGTGCGACCGGCGCGGCGATGTGCACCGCGGCGGGATGCCACGCGCGTTCGGGGCGATGATCCTCGGCGCTTTTGAGCGATTGCACCGCGCTTGACCCCAAGCGCGCGGTGAGCCGGTCGAGCGAATGCTGCAGTTGTTCGGCCTGCTGCGCCGCGTGTGAAAACAGATCGCCCTGCAGCACCAGCGGCTGCAGCAACTCGTCGGCTTCGACAATCAATGCCAGTACCGGCGCGGCCAGCGTCGTCGTGGCCAGCCGTTCGCGCGCCACCGCCAGCAATTGCGCGGCATCGCGGCCGGGGCGGGCGAGGCCAATGGTGAGGCGTGTCATGCGCGGCGCATGGCTGCGATGATGCTCAAGGCACAGCGTGTAGCGCTGCACGGCGCGATCGAGCGAGCGCAGGTAACCCTGCAACGCAGCCAGCAGCCGCTGCAGGGGAAACAGCAGCGCGGTGGTATCGGAGACAGCGCCGGCGAATTCGCAGCGGGTGGCAAAGCGCGCCGGCGCTTGCACGTTGCGCTGCGGTTCGCGCGCGGCGCCGCGCAAACGTTCGAGATAAAGGCTGGCAGCAGGACCGAAACGCCGCGCAATCGCCGTCGCGGGGAGCGACAGCAATTCGCCGATGCGCCGCAGGCCAACATCGCGGAGCGCTGCCAGTTGTTCCTCCGGCAGCGAAAGCAGCGCGAGTGGCAGCAATTCGAGCTGCTGGCGTAGCAGTGTCTGCGTGAGGGCGACCGTGCCCAGCCCGGCGCGCGCCAAAATCGTCGCGCCTTGTGGCGTGGCTGCGATGCCGATCCGGAAACTGTAGCCGAGCTGCTTCAGTTCATCGGCAATGCGTGTGCGCAGCAAGCTGTGATCGCCGAACAGCGCGCGGCCCGCGCCGATCTCGAGCCACAGCGCAGCGCCTTGCGCGCCAGCGATGCGCTGCGCATCGTCGCTCTCGCTGCGATGACTGACCTGGCTGCTCCATTGCAACGCCCACAGCGCCAGCGCGTCGAGCGCGCCGGTCGTTGCGCCGGTGCCGGCCGCGGCCTCACGCGCAAAGCGCGGCAGCAGGATGCACAACCAGAGCATGCGCGCGTCTGCCGCGGGCTTTGTGGATGTCGATGTGTAGCCCGCCCTCGATCGACTTGAGCCTGAGCCGCAGCGCGGCGGGCGAGGGTTGCTGCGCGGCGGCGGGCGGGCGGTAAAGCCATCCGCAACTGCCGCCGGCTTCGGCCGCGAGCTGGAGCCGCCGCACGCGCCGGTCATCGAGGAGCGCTTCGGGCCACGCGAGCACCGCGCCGATGGCAGCGCAGCGCAGCACCTGCTCGGCGGCCCACAGCACGGAACGCGCATCATGTGCCTGCACGACCAGCACGCGCTCGAGCGCGAGGCCGTGCTGCACAAGCGCGGGCGGATAGGGCAGGCAGGGGGGCGCGATCCACGCCAGATAGCGTCCCGCGCGGCTCAAGTGTGCGAGCGCCGGCATCAGCAGCGAGAGTTCCCCGATGCCCTGCGCTTCGGGCATCAGCTCGGTGATCGCGCCCACCGGCCATCCGCCGCCGGGGAGTTCTGCATCGAGCTCAGCAAAGCCCGTCGGCACCACGGCCGCCCGAGCCGGGTCGTCGGCGTGGGCGCCCCGGCCCATGTGCTCCAGCCTTGCGCGCAACTCATCATGGCTCAAAGGCTGTGCGTGCTGGGCGGAGAGGCTGTTCCCCCTTTTTCCAAAGCGAGTTACGGGGAGCGACGAAAAAGGGGGAACAGCCTCTTCGTCCAGCGTATACAACATCTGATCCGTCATGATTTCCGCGCCTGGAGCACGCCACTGCGCACGAGCCCGACGACCAGGCCTTCGATGGTGCAGTGCTGGTGGCGCAGGTCCACCTCGATCGGCTGGAAGGCGGCGTTCGCCGGTTCGAGGCGCAGCAGGTGGCCCTTGCGGCGGTAATACTTGACGGTGGCTTCATCGCCCAAGCGCGCGACGACGATCTGGCCGTTGCTCGCCTGGGTCGTGCGGTGGATCGCGAGGATGTCGCGATCACGGATGTCGGCCTCGATCATGCTCGCGCCGTGCACACGCAGCAGGAAGTCGGCGCGCGGACGGAACAGCGCGGGATCGAGCATCAGTTCGTCCTCGACGTTGCCTTGCGCCAGCGTCGGCAGGCCCGCGGCGACGCGGCCATACAACGGCAGCCGGCGTGTCAGCGCGAACGAGGGCTGCAACAAGCGGATGTTGCGCGACACGCCGGGCTCAAGAGCAATGAGCCCCTTGCTTTCAAGCGCGCGCAGGTGCTGTTCGATGCCCTGGCGATTGCGCAATTTCATGGCGCTGGCGAGGTCGGCGCGCGTCGGCGGCCGGCCGTGGCGGGCCAGGTAATGTTCGATCATTTCCAGCAGCGCGCGCTGGCGGGGAGTGGGTTCGGTGGAAGCGGCATACATGACCGATACCATACATTTGTCTGGTATCGATTTAAAGTCGGTCGTTTGTCCGTGCTAGGCTTGTATCTGCTGTTTCCCAGTCAAAACAATGCTCAAGACAAAAATTCATATTGCACTGCTCCTGGCAGCCGCCAGTGGCCCTTGTGCGGCGACGGTGTACGACTTCACCGATCCCGCGCAGCGCGTGTTTGGCGAGGATCAGCAGGTCCAGACCGTCTACGAAGACACGCTCTACGACATGGCGCGTCATTTCAGCCTGGGGTCGGATGAGCTGATCCGCGTCAATCCCGCCCTCGACCCGTGGATTCCGGGCGCTGACCAGACTGTGTTCATTCCCGGACGGCACATCCTGCCGCCCGGTCCGCACGAGGGCATCGTCGTCAACATCGCCGAGCATCGGCTTTACTACTACCCGAAGCCCAAGCGGCACCAGCCGCAGCAGGTGATCACCTATCCGGTCAGCATCGGCAAGATGGACTGGCACACGCCGCTGGGCGTGACGCAGGTGATCGCCCGGCAGAAGAACCCGTGGTGGACTCCGACCGCGTCGGTGCGCGCCGAACACGCGAAGGATGGCGACATCCTGCCCGCGCGCGTGCCGCCCGGGCCGGACAATCCGCTCGGCGATCGCGCGCTGCGTCTCGCGGCCGGCCATGGCACGTACCTGATCCACGGTACGAACAATCCGATCGCGGTCGGGCTCGCGGTGACGCACGGCTGCATCCGTATGTATCCGGAAGACATCGAAGCGCTGTACGAAATGATCCCGGTGGGCACCAAGGTCACCATCGTCAACGAGCCGGTGAAAGTCGCCTGGGTCGATGGCGAGCTGCTGCTCGAGGCGCACCCGCCGGTCGACGCGCTGGGGCAGATCTACGAGCCGGACGTGGAGAAGTTTTCCGAGCTGCTGCGCGAGGCGGTGGGCGACAGCACGGTGGCCATTCATTGGGACTACGCGCGCGAGGTGCTGGCGAGGGCGGATGGCGTGCTCGCGACGGTCGGACTCGAGGCCGACGCGCCGGGTGCGTTACCCGCCGCGGAGCCTGGTGCGATGCCGGGTACGGTGCCGCCGGCCCAGCCGGCGGGCGTACCGGCCGCGGCTCCTCCTTGAGGGGCACCTTTTCCACGTTTTTGGGTCGGAGTTGAATAGCTGCGCAAATCAGCTATAGTTCGCCGTCCCCGTGATACCAAATTCCTGCTTAACTCGCTGATCCGTAAAGTTATTTGCAAGAAACGCCATGCCTGAGCGCGATAGTGAAAATTTCGATATCGACGAAGAATTCGTAGCCGAGGTCGAAGACAGCACCGATTACGACGGCCTGCTCGCGCGCGTCGACAAGCGCGTGCGCACCCAAGGCAAGAAGGGCAAGGCGGCCTGGAGCAAGCTCGAAGAAGTGCTCGCCGACCGCAAGCTCGAAAAAGACCTGCGCGAATTGTTCGACGAAGAATAGCCCGGCCCCGGGCTGGTTGGGAGAAAGATGAGCGCAGGGGCAGCGGCCGATTGGATAGTGCTGAAATTCGGCGGCACGAGCGTTTCAACCCTTTCGAACTGGCGCAACATCGCCACGGTCGTGCGCGCACGGCGCGCCAGCGGTGCACGCGTGCTCATCGTGCAATCCGCGCTGAGCGGCGTCACCGACAACCTTGAAAAACTCATCACTGCCGCGCTGATCGGTACGCATGCGCCGCTGCTCGCTGCATTCGAAGAGCGCCACCGGAGCCTCGCCGATGAACTCGAGATCGGCAGTTCGGCCAATTTTGAGCAGCAGCTGGCAGGACTCGCGACGATGCTCGACGCCGCGGCACGGCAGGGCACGATCAACGACCGCGACCGCGCGCGCATCATGGCCTGCGGTGAACTGCTGGCCACCGAAATGGGCGCGCGATTCCTTAACGCGCAGGGCATCGCCTGCGACTGGTGGGACGCGCGCAGCGGCCTGAAATCCGTGCCGCGTGCGAGTGCACCGGCGTCGGCGCAGTACCTTTCCGCGACGTGCGATTTCTCCACCGATGCTGTCTTGCGCGCGCAGCTGGAGCAGCTCAAGCCCGTCGTGCTGACGCAGGGCTTCATCGCCGGCAACGCAGCCGGCGACACGGTGCTGCTGGGACGTGGTGGTTCCGATACCTCGGGCGCCTACTTCGCGGCCAAGCTGCGCGCCGCTCGACTTGAAATCTGGACCGACGTACCGGGCATGTTCAGCGCGAATCCGCGCACGATGCCGGCGGCGCGGCTGCTGCGCGCGCTGCACTACGATGAAGCGCAGGAGATTGCGAGTAGCGGCGCCAGGGTCCTGCATCCGCGCTGCATCATGCCGGCGCGCGTGGCGCAGATTCCGCTGTGGATCTACGCGACGCAGACGCCGCAACTCGAAGGCACGCACGTCAGCGCCAGTGGCGGCGATGGTACCGCGCAGGTCAAGGCCGTCGGCATCAAGAAAGGCATCGTGCTGGTCTCCCTCGACAGCCCAGGCATGTGGCACGAGGTCGGTTTCCTTGCCGATGCGTTCCGCATCTTCAGGCAGCGCGGCATGTCGGTGGATCAGGTCTCGACATCCGAAACCAGCGTCACCGTGTCGCTTGACCCCGCCGCGAACAATCTCGAACAGGCTGCGCTCGACGCGCTGGTCGCCGACCTGAATCAACTGTGCCGCGTGCAGGTGATAGGGCCTTGTGCGCAGGTGAGTCTCGTCGGCCGCAACATCCGCGCGATCCTGCACCAGCTCGGCGCCGCCTTCGAGCTTTTTACGGACCAGCGCATCTACATGGTCAGTCAGGCCGCGAACGATTTGAACTTCACATTCGTCGTCGATGAGGTGCAGGGCGATCGACTGGTGCAGGGCTTGCACGACTTGTTGATCAAGCCGGTGCCGGGTGACACGGTGCTCGGACCGACCTGGGCCGACCTGTACGGCGTCACGAAGCGAAGCGAAGCCGCACAGCAGCCCTGGTGGTACACGCGCCGGGCTGACCTTCTGCGCGTTGCTACCGAGCACGACTGCGCGTACGTCTATGACGGGGCGATGGTGCGCGGCGCCGCGCAGGACCTGCATGCGCTGAAGTCCTTTGCACAGGTCTTCTACGCGATGAAGGCAAACCCAAACGCCGCACTGCTACGCATAATTGAGCGCACCGGGGTAGGTTTCGAATGCGTGTCACGTGGTGAGCTGGATCATGTTTTCGCGTCGGTGCCGGGTATCCAGCCGCAGCGCATCCTGTTCACGCCCAATTTTGCCGCGCGCGAGGAGTATGCGTGGGCGATTGATCGGGGAGTCATCCTGACGATCGACAATCTTTACGTGTTGCAGGCCTGGCCGCAGCTGTTCGCGAACCGCGAAGTCCTGCTGCGCGTCGACACCGGCACCGGCCGAGGACACCACCATCACGTGCGCACGGCCGGCGTGAATTCCAAGTTCGGCGTGCCGCTTGCGGAGCTCCCCGAGGTGGTACGGCTGGCGCAGGCCGCGCGCTGCCGCATCATCGGACTGCACGCGCACACCGGCAGCGGTGTGTTCGATATCGCGAACTGGATCGAAACAGCCGAGATCCTGTTCACCACCGCGCGACGCTTCCCGGACGTGCGGATCATCAATATCGGCGGTGGGCTGGGCGTGCCGGAACGGCGCGAGCAGGCGGCGCTCGAACTCGCGAAGTTCGACGCCTCGCTGGGCGCGGTGCGCGCGCAGGCGCCGCACATCGAACTGTGGCTCGAGCCGGGCCGCTATGTGGTTTCTGCCGCCGGCGTGCTGCTCGCGCGCGTCACGCAGACGAAGACCAAGGAAGACGTGCACTACGTCGGCGTCGCCACCGGCATGAACTCGCTGATCCGTCCGGCGTTGTATGGCGCCTGGCATGAAATCGTCAACCTGACACGACTCGATGAAGCGGCCACCGAGTTGGTCAACATCGTCGGGCCGATCTGCGAGTCGGCCGACGTGCTCGGCCACGATCGCCTGCTCCCGCCCACGCTCGAGAACGACGTGCTGCTGATCGCGAATGCCGGCGCCTACGGGCGCGCAATGAGTTCCAGCTACAACATGCGCTCGCCGGCGGTGGAATTGGTCCTCTGAAAAAGTGCGGCGTCGTCGGCAGACTGGCAATGGAACGGACGGATCGCTACTCCGACACGATTGTGGCGACGATCACTTATTGAACTTGCTGCGAAGGAGCCGCAAGTTCACAGCGGCCGCGCGCGCATTTGCAGCGGCCACGCATACAGGCCGGGTGCGAGTCCGTCAGCGAGCTTGAAGCGCAAACGCAGCGCCATGGCGCGTGAAGTCATGCCCGGCCAACGCTGCACGATCGCGCCGCCGTCGGCGCCGATCGTCACGCTGCCATCGAGGCCATTGATCGCGACTGCAGTGAACCATGGACTCTGCGTGACGACATCCAGAACGAAACCGGCGCGGCTGTTGCTGAACACGCGCATGCGCAATGGCCGCGGCGCATCGACGAAGCCCCGCACCACGTCGGCGGCGCTGATCGCGATTGGCGCGGGTGGCGTGAGTTCGATGCGTGCGAAGGGGCTGACGGTGGCACTGACGCTCAGCGGTGCGCCGGCGCGAAGTTGCGCGCTGGAATCCGCGGCGCTTAGCGCGGCGAGAGCGCCCGCCAGCAGGGCCCACGCGAAGGCTGGCTGTGCGCGGGAGCGGCTCGGATGGGGCGAAGCCTGTTCCGTGACGGGTGCCATGACAAGCGGTTAACGGCGCGCATCGCCGGACCTTGAGTTGACAGAATGCGTGTGCCGCGCGCTGAGCTCGGCGGCGATGTCCTTCAGTCCCAGGCCGCGGCCTCGCAGCAGGAGCAGCAGGTGGAAAAGCAGGTCAGCCGATTCGCTGACCAAACGGGCGTCGGATTCGCCGACCGCGGCCAGCGCCACCTCGAGGCCTTCCTCCCCGACCTTCTGCGCCACGTGCCGCGGGCCCTTTGCATGCACTCTTGCGGTGTAACTGGCTTCGGAATCGTTGCCGGTGATTCTCGCGTCGATGATTTGCTCGAGCTCCGGCAGGAATGAAAGAACCCCGGCGGCCGTCGCGGGTTCATCTCCAAAGCAGGTGGCGGTGCCTTCGTGGCATACGGCTCCCGTTGGCATCGCGGTCAACAGCAACGTGTCGCGGTCGCAATCGCAGTGGATGCCGGTGACGCGCAACGTGTTGCCGGTCGTCTCGCCTTTTTCCCACAGGCGCTGGCGCGAGCGGCTGTAGAACACCGCGACGCCGCGCTCGAGTGTGGCGCGCAGCGCTTCGCGATCCATGTACGCCAGCATCAGCACGACGCCGCTGTTGGCGTGCTGCACGATCGCGGGCAGGAGGCCCTGTTGCTTGTCCCACGCCAGTGATTCGATGTCTGCCGCGTGCACGATCACGAGCGTACCTCGACGCCTTGCGCCCGCAGGCTGACCTTCAATGTCGCGATATCCAGCTGCGCCGAGTGGAATACGCTCGCGGCCAGCGCCGCATCGACGCTCGCCTTGATGAAGACGTCTGCGAAGTGGGCCGCGCTCCCTGCGCCGCCGGATGCGACCAGTGGCACGGTGCAGCGCCCGCGCGCCGCGCGCAGTTGCCCGATGTCAAAGCCGGCGCGAACGCCATCGGCGTTCATGCAGTTGAGCACAATCTCGCCGGCCCCCCGATGCTGCGCTTCCCTGAGCCACTCGAATGTGGTCCGGCCGCTGTCGCAAATGTGCCGGGCATCGCCGGTGAACAGTTGCGCGCGATACTGGCCGCCTTCCGACAGGCTATCGATACCGACGACCACGCATTGCGAACCGAAACGGTGCGCCAGTTCGTCAATCAATTGCGGGCGGCGCAGCGCCGGTGAATTCACCGAAATCTTGTCCGCGCCCGCGGCGAGCACTGCTTCGGCTTCCTCGACGCTGTCGATGCCGCCGGCGACGCAGAACGGGATGTCGAGTTCGCGCGCGACTGCGCCGACCCAGCGGCGATCGACGCTACGCTGCTCCGGACTGGCCGTGATGTCGTAGAACACCAGCTCGTCGGCGCCCGCATCGCGATAGCGGCGCGCCAGCTCGACAATGGCGCCGACCACGCGATGGTCGCGAAAGCGCACGCCCTTGACGACGTGGCCGTCGCGCACATCGAGGCAGGGGATTATGCGGCGCGCAAGAATGGCTGCAATTC
>JBEPVS010000115.1:0-8602 GCA_041690875.1 Gammaproteobacteria bacterium | reverse complement strand
CGATCGCCTCCACGAGCACGGCACCGGTGGCGCGGCTGTGCGCGGTGGCGGAACCCGGTGCGGTACTGGCGGCGCGCGCGGCGACGCAAGTCGCCGCGGTCGGGCCGGTGGTCGCCGAAGCGTTGCGCGAGCGCGGCGCAACCGTCAGTGCCATGCCAGCATCAAGCTGGTTCATGAAACCGCTTTCGGCTGAACTGGCGCAGCTTATGAATAGAATCGCTGCAGGTAAGCGATGAACTGCTCGAATTCTGGACGCGTGAAGCGGCTGGCCATCTGCCGCTCCAGCTTCGACACCTGCAAGATCAGCGATTCTCGCGCCACCGCGCCGCGCTCCGTCAGGTAAATGCCTTGTCGCCGCCGGTCGCGCGTCGAGCGGCGACGGTCGAGCATGCCTTCCTTCTCGAGCTTGTCGAGCAACGCGACGATGCTGGCCTTGTCGATCCCGAGGTGCGTGCCAAGCTCGATCTGTGCAATACCGGGATTGCAACCGACCAGCACCAGCAGGCTGAACAGGCCGGGCCGGATGTTGTTCTCGCCGACGATGGCGACATACTGGCGCCAGGAACACAGGTGCGCGCGCCGCAGGTTGAATCCAAGCAGCCGCGGCAAACATCCGAGGTGGACCCGCGCATCGCGCGGCCGTTCGGCGGGTGGCTTCAGTGGTCGACGCGGAGTGGTCCGCGCCTTGGCGGGTGTCGTCCTCGAACGCTCGATCACTGCCGCTGCCACCATCGTAAGACCCCGCGCGCGCCGCGCGCAGGCGGCTATCCCAAAAGTATAGTTTCGTTACTGTTGGTGCCGCAAATAGTTGTGATAATGCACTGCATTCAACTCGCCCGTGCCGCGGCACTGTTGACTGCCGCTGCGATCGCGACAGCCGTCTGCAGCGCACGCGCGCCATCCTCGCCGCTCACGGCCACCGCACGCTCGCCGCGGCAGCTCGCGAGGAAGGCCTCAATCTCGCTGCGCAGTGCGTCTCCGGGCTCGAAGGATTGCTCATCGATGCTGACCGGTAGATTGGCCTCCCCCGCTGCGACCGCCCGTTTGCGAATCACCGTCAGGATTTTCTGCTGCAGGTCGAGCGACAGGTAGGCGTCGTCCTGGAAAACGCGCAACTTCCGCTCGGTCTTCAGGCTGACACGGCTGGCCGTCGCATTGGCGACGCAGCCGTTCGCGAAACGGATGCGCGCATTGGCGATGTCGATCTCGGAGGAAAACACCGGAGTGCCGACCGCATCGATGTGCTCGATCTCGCTGCCGACGATGCTCTGCACGATATCCAGATCGTGGATCATCAAGTCGAGCACGACGTTGACATCGGTGCCGCGCTCGCGAAACGGCGCCAGCCTCTGGCAATCGATGAATCGCGGCGTGCCCATGTGCGGCTCGGCGGCGATGATGGTGGGATTGAAACGCTCCAGGTGGCCCACCTGCAGCACGCGCCCGGCCGCCCGTGCCGCCGCCACCAGCGCTCGCGCCTGCTCGACGGTTTCGGTAATCGGTTTTTCAACCAGCACGTGCGCGCCGTTTTCGAGAAAGGCGCGCGCAATTTCGTAATGCGAGGCCGTGGGCGTAGCGATGCTGACTGCGGCAACCTTGCCCAGCAACTCGCGATAATTGGTGAGCGCCCGCGTGCCAAGTTCGGCCGCCACCGCGTTACCGACATCCGCTCTCTCATCGACGATCGCCGTCAGCTCGCAGGCTGCGATCGCGGCGTACTTCTGCGCATGGAAGCGCCCGAGGTAACCCACGCCGACAACCGCTACGCGAAGCCTGTCCATGGACGGTATTATGGCCGCATGCAATCACTGCTGAAATACTGGCGACGCTACCGGCAAACGAGCGGAATGCAGCACGAGCTTGTCGGCTTCGGCTTTTGCCTCGTGATTGGCGTCACCGTCATGCCGATCCTGATCTACCTGGTCGGTTCATCGCGCCTGGGACCGTACGCCAATGGCGGGTTGCTCGCACTGTGGCGCGATTATGTCGTGGCCCTGGTACACCTCTCCCTGGCGTTCTGGCTGGTGGCTCTGGGGCCTTATGCAACGCTGTGGATGCTGCGCGGCGCGCGCTACTGGATGCGCCGCTAAGAGCCACCCCCGAAATTGCCGACTGCGTCACATTTTGGCCTCCAGGGGCCCTTGTACGCGCCTTCTGCCGCCGCGCTAAAACAGGCAATGTCCGTGGCAGCATGGATCTACGACAGAACAATCCACCGCCGGGAAACGAGGCCGCGGCGACGGCAGGCCCCGATACGCCGAACGTGCGCGTTGAAACCTTCCAGCGCATCGGCCGCTCGCTGTTGACGACTCAGTTAGCGCTTGCCGAGGACGTCGCCGGTCGCGATCCCTACGACAGCCGCCGTGGCCGCAACCCGGGTGGCGTCTGGGGCAGGCGCCCCCGCTAGGCCTGCTCAGGCCGGCCAATAGCGCCATGCGAGCGCGACCAGCAAAAGGGCAACCATTGCCTGGGCGGGCCGCCGCCATGTTCGATCTTTCAATTCGCCCACGAATCCGGCCGCTGCCGCACCGGTCAGCGACCACGACCACGCGAGCGCAGTGAGCAGCGGCAGCTTTTCAGGCGACAGGCGTGCCGAGTACTGCGGCAACAACAAGAAAACGATGCCTGTCATCGTCAGCGAAACGGCCATCGCGGTGGCCGATCCCAGAACGATTCCCAACAGCACGGTCAAAGGTTTCAAAGTGTAGGACTCTTGATTTAATTAGCCTGAATCCACAGTTTCTGGAATCGATGACTGCCCTGCTGCCGCCAAAGCTGTCAGACTCTTGTCCACTCGACGCCCTGGAGTCGCTCCCGCATGCCAAATGCTGAAAGCCGCGTTCGCAAGTTCCTGACCTTCACCGCGCTAGGCGGCGCCTGCATACTGCTGCTCGCAGCCACCGCCTCGACCGGTTCAGTCACCAGCGTGCATCTGCCCGAGGGCGCGATCCGACCGACGCCGCGGCAACAGGAAATCGCACAGCAGGTTGCCAGCAACCTCGAACACTACCACTACAGCCGCCGCCCGATTGACAAGGAGTTCTCCGCGCAGGTGTTCGACCGGTACCTGGACGGGCTCGACGGCCAGCACAGCTACTTCATGGCCTCCGATGTCGCGGAGATGACGCAGTGGCGATCCGGCTTCGATGACATGATCCACACCGGCGCGCTCGAGCCGGCCTACATGATGTTCGCGAAGCTCCAGCAGCGCAATCGCGAACGCATTCAGTACGCGCTGAGCCTGCTGTCCACCGAGCCGGACTGGAAACTGAACGAGCGCTACACTTTCGATCGCGACAAGGCGCCGTGGCCGCGCGACGTGACTGAGCTCAATGAGTTGTGGCGCCAACGTGTCAAGAGCGATGCGCTGTCGCTGATGCTCACCGGCAAGACCTGGCCCGAGACCGCCGACATCCTGCGCAAACGCTACGAGCGCGTGCTCTCGCGCGTCGGCCAGGTGAGCGCCGACGATGTATTCGAGTCGCTGATGAATTCCTACGCGGCTGTATACGACCCGCACACCAACTATCTCGCGCCGCGCAGCGCCGAGGAATTCCGCATCCAGATGAGCCTGAGCTACGAAGGCATCGGCGCCTCGCTCCAGCTCGTCGATGACTACGTGACGATCGGCTCCCTGCTGCCCGGTGGCCCCGCTGCAGCGGCCAACACGATCAAGCCGAACGATCGCATCATGTCGGTGGGCCAGGGACGCGACGGGCCTTTTACCGACGTGGTCGGTTGGCGCCTGGACGATGTCGTACAGCTGATTCGCGGCAAGGGCGGCACGATCGTGCGCCTGCAGGTCCTGCCAGCCGGCGCGGCGCCCGGCAGTGAACTGAAGCCGATCGCGCTGACGCGCGGCAAGATCACGCTGGAAAACCAGGCGGTCAAGCAGGAGGCGCGCGCGATCACGGTGGGCGACCGCACGCTGCACGTCGGCATCATCACGGTGCCCGGTTTCTACGAAGATAACGACGCGCGCAACGCGGGCGACCCCAACTACCGCACGACCTCGCGCGACGTGCGCCGCGCCATCAGCGAACTGCAGGCGAAGGGTCCGATCGACGCCTTGCTGCTCGACTTGCGCGGCGACGGCGGTGGCTTCCTGCCCGAGGCGATCTCGCTCAGCGGATTGTTCATCGACCAGGGGCCGGTTGTGCAGCTGCGCAACACGGACGGCAGCATCGAGCACCTCGACGATACCGATCCCGGCGTGGCTTATGGCGGCCCGCTCGCCGTGCTGGTCGATCGCACCAGCGCATCGGCTTCTGAAATCTTCGCCGCGGCAATTCAGGACTATCACCGCGGCCTTGTGCTCGGCCAGACTACTTTCGGCAAGGGAACCGTGCAGGAAGTGATCTCGCTCGATCGCCGCTGGTCGCAGGCACCGACTGGCGGGCAGCTCAATGTCACTTTCCTGAAGTTCTATCGCATCACCGGCGAGAGCACGCAGCTGCATGGCGTTCAACCGGACATCGAATTGCCAGCGCGTATCAACACGAAGGACGTCGGTGAAGGGGCGCTCGAATCACCGCTCCCCTGGGATCGCATCGCGCCGGTCGCCTTCCGCGCCGACGCGCCGCTTGGCGAGGTGGCGCAGACCATCGCGAAGGAGCAGACACAACACGTGGCACATGATGCCGATTACCAATGGTTGGTCGGCGCCCTCGCCGCGCTCGAGCAAAACCGAGCTGATCATTCACTGTCGCTGAACCTGGCCGAACGGCAGCACGAGCGCACCGTGCAGGACGAGCAGGCCCTGGCGCGCGAAAATGCGCGCCGCACGGCCGACGGGTTGACGCCGCTGAAATCACTCAGTGATTCACCAACCGATGAACAGCCAGATGTCCTCATGGCGGAGGCGGCGCGCATCACCGCGCAATTGGCGATGGCCTCGGCCACCACGCCCGCGGGCAACACGACTACGGCCTCGGCCAGCAGTCGCTAGCGCAAAAGTACGCGGTAGATTTCCCAGCAATCCTCGGACAACACCACCGAGGACGTCTCGCTGTCATCGGGCGCGAGGCTCGCGGCATCGGGCACCACGTCGCCCTCGTCGCGATAACGCGCGATCTTGCGGAAGCCGTCAACACGCGTGCGGACGTCGGCCAGCAGTTCGCGCTTTTCCTCGAGCACAGTGCGCGCCGCCTGGATCTGTTCCATCAACTTCACGCAGCGGTCGCGCTCGCCGTATTCGCCCGGCACAGGTTCGCGCCGTCCGCTGGCCTGGTACGTCGCTTCGTACAGCCCGGTGCGTGACAAGCGTTCGCGCAATGCCTGGCCGTAGGCCACCGCCGCGAGGTTGATCGCGCGGCGCGATTCGACCGACAAGCCGGTGAAGTTTGGTTGCTCGGCATCGAGCACCGCGCGCTCGGCGCGCGCCTCATTCAGCGTCTGTTCGGCCAGCAAGGACTGGATACTGGCCGAATGCAATTCCTGGCGCACGCGCCGGCGATGGAAGTAATGCCAGAAGCGCTGGATCCCCGCGAGGTATTTCTCGAGTTCGGTGACGCGCGCGCGGACCGCGATCGCAGCCTCCTCGGCTGCCTGGCAATTCGCATCGACGCTCTGCCGGCGGTCGAACTGGCGGCGGTTGAACTCGGCAAAGAAGCCGCGGCGCTCGCGTTCGATCTGTTGCGTCTCGAGTTCGGTGACGAACTCCTGCAGGAGGCTTTGCCCGAGCGTCCAGATCTCGCGTAGCTGGTAAAAGACCATGGCCTGGTAGGCGGTGGCCGGTTGCGCCAGCCGCGCTTCGAGCCCCTGCATCAATTCCTGCACGCGCGCCGTGGCGCCTTCCTGCTGCTTGACGCGATCTTTCAGCCGCTGGACTTCTTCCTGCGCGCTGCTGAAGGATTTCTTCAGCTCGATGCGGTTTCGGAACAGGTGGAGGACGCGACCTTCGTCCGGCACCGCATCGCGGCCCTCGCCGAACGCCATGCGCACGAATCCCAATTGGCGGAGACGTTTCACTAATTGCGCAACCAGGCGCATGGCAGGTCCGTATTAACCGGTTTGTGGATCGGTACCGCCGCGGGCAAAGCTGTGGCCGCGCTCGGCGCAGTATTCAAGCCACTTGTTTACCATCATGTTGCGGGTCCAGCGCCGATCCAGTTCACGATCTGCGCTGGAACCTTCGGCTGGACAGGCCTCCAGCACGCGCGCGTCGTGATAGGCCCGCATTCGCAGATCCGGCACCCGCTCGAGGACCGCCGCTGCGCCGCGCGCGGGCAGCAGGTAGCCCAGTTGCAGTTCCGACGTATAGCGGGAACGACCAACCACGTTGAGCACCAGCGTGCAATCGCCGGCCACATCCGAAATGCGGCTCGTCGCCAGAGTCGCCAGGTTGCCGGCCAGCTCCGCCAGGCGCTGGTAATTGCTCTCGTACAGGCCCATCAGCGCGGCAAAACCGCGCGGGCGTGTGCGCCACGAAACGATCAGGTTGCTTTCAGCAATCACGATTCCAAATATAGCACGCGAGTCGGGACCACCAGTGCCGGCTGCAGCGACCGCGACCTGCGTCACGTCGGCTTGATGAACAGCCGTTCCCGATAATGACGCAGTTCGGCGATCGATTCGATGATGTCGGCGCGCGCCAGATGCGCCGATCGCTTGCTGAACGACCCGGTGAGCTGCGGATACCAGCGCGTGGCCAGTTCCTTCAGCGTGCTGACATCGAGGTTGCGGTAGTGAAAATATTTTTCCAGCGCCGGCATCCAGCGCGCTAGGAAGCGGCGGTCCTGGCAGATGCTGTTGCCGCACATCGGCGACGCGCCCGCCGGCACGTGCTTGGCCAGGAATGCCAGTGTCTGGCGTTCGGCCTCGGACTCATCGACAAGACTCGTGCGCACGCGCGTCACCAGGCCGCTGGAGCCGTGCTGCGTCTGGTTCCACTCGTCCATGCGCGCGAGTACCGCTTCTTCCTGGTGGATCGCCAGTTCAGGGCCCGAGGCTATTTCGTTGAGGTCGCGGTCAGTCACTACGGTCGCGATCTCGATGATGCTGTCCTGCTCGGGCTTGAGCCCGGTCATCTCGAGATCGATCCAGATCAGGCGCTCGCTGCTGCTCAAGTGCTTCGGGTCTCCAAACGGTTTGAGGCATCATAGCAGGGTGAAGAAGCCCTCCGCCGATGCTGCCACGACAGCGCTGCGTCAATCAGCGCTGGTGCTGGTGGCTCACGGCGCCAGTGCGCGCGTGCGCCTCGACAATGGCGCGGAAGTCCGGGCTACCCCTGCGCGGCGCGGCATGCAATGTGTTTGCGGCGATGAAGTCATATGCGTAAGCGATGGCCAGCACGCGCAATGGCAGCTGCGCGAAATCATGCCCCGGCGCAGCGCGCTCTATCGCAGCAATGCGCGCGGGCGCGCGGAACTCGTCGCGGCCAATGTCACGCTGCTGGTCGTCGTCATCGCTCCGCGACCTGAGCCTGATCTGTTTGTCGTCGACCGCTACCTGGCGGCCGCGGCCAGCGCCGGCATCGCATCGCTCCTGCTCGCCAACAAGGCGGATCAGGAGTTCGACACCGCGGCGCGCGACGAGGTCAACGCACTGCAGGCCTGCGGCTGCGAAACCCTGCGTTGCAGCGCCCGGAGCGGTGCAGGAATCGATGCACTGCGATCACGCCTGCGTGCCGAGACCGTCATGCTGGTCGGCCAGTCCGGCGTCGGAAAATCATCGCTCCTGCGGCAATTGATTCCCGGCTCGCAGGCCGCGGTCGGGGAGTTGTTGAAGGACGATGAGGGTCGGCACACGACGAGCGCCGCGCAGCTCTATGCGTTGCCGGGCGGCGGTGCATTGATCGATTCGCCTGGCGTGCGCGATTTCGCGCCGGCGGTCGACATGCTCGATCCGGCATCGCTGGGCTTTGCGGAAATCGCCGCACTCGCGCCGCAATGCCGCTTTGCCGACTGTGCTCACCTGCGCGAACCGAATTGTGCGGTGCGCGCCGCCGTCGATTCAGGGGCGGTGAGCGCCCGCCGTTACGAAAGCTACCGGCGACTGCGGCGACTGCGCGAGCAGTTGCTGGAGCGCATCCCGCACTCGCGGCGCTAAAACCTAGATCAACTGCCGGCCCGCGAGCGCGTGCGCGAGCGTGCCGCTGTCGATGTACTCGAGTTCGCCGCCGACCGGCACGCCATGCGCGATACGGCTGGCGCGCAGCCCGCGCTGCTGCACGAGCTGCGACAGGAAGTGTGCCGTGGCCTCGCCTTCCACGGTGGAATTTGTGGCCAGGATTACTTCGCGGATTCCGCCCGCCGCGAGCAAGGCGTCAAACTCCACGCTGCCGAGCTGCTCCGGCCCAATGCCATCGAGCGGCGACAGATGGCCCATCAGCACGAAATAGCGGCCGCGGTATCCGCCCGACTGTTCGATCGCAACGACATCGGCCGGCGATTCAACCACGCACAGCAACCCGGCATCGCGCTGCGGGTTGGAACAGATGTCGCACAGCTCGGCCTCGGTCAACATGCGGCACTGGCGGCAGCGACCCACGCGCGCGAGCGCGCGCTCAAGCGAGTCGGCCATCGCCTGCGCGGCGGGGCGTGCGTCCTGCAACAAATGAAAGGCCATGCGCTGTGCGCTCTTCGGACCCTGTCTCTTATAC
>JBEPVS010000114.1:0-8617 GCA_041690875.1 Gammaproteobacteria bacterium | reverse complement strand
AGCGCTACTTCCTCGACAACGTCGCGCAGTGGATCCTCGAACTCGACCGCGGCCACGGCATTCCCTACCAGGGCAATTACTCTTCGTGGCTCGAGCAGAAGGGGCAGCGGTTGGCGCTCGAGGAGCGCGAGCAGGATGCACTGCGCAAGACGCTGGCGCGAGAACTCGAATGGGTGCGCACCAATCCGAAGGCTCGCCAGGCCAAGAGCAAGGCGCGCCTCGCGCGCTACGAGGAACTGGCCTCGAAGGAATTCCAGGAACGCAACGAAACCAACGAGATCTACATTCCGCCCGGCCCGCGGCTCGGCGATGTCGTCATCGTCGTGAAGAACCTGAGCAAGGGCTACGGCGAGAAATTGCTCATCGACAAGTTGTCTTTCAGCCTGCCGCCCGGCGGCATCGTCGGCATCATCGGCCCGAATGGCGCCGGCAAGACCACGTTGTTCCGCATGCTGACTGGCGCCGAGGAGCCCGACAGCGGCGAGATCAAATTGGGCGGCAGCGTGAAGCTGGCCTACGTCGACCAGTCGCGCCAGACGCTCGATGACAAGAAATCGGTGTGGGCGGAAATTTCCGGCGGACAGGACATCATCAAGGTCGACAACTACGAGACGCCATCGCGAGCCTACGTAGGGCGATTCAATTTCAAGGGCACACAACAGCAGCAGTTGATCGGCGAACTCTCGGGCGGCGAGCGCAACCGCGTGCACCTGGCCAAGGTGCTTCGCAACGGCGGCAATGTGCTGTTGCTAGACGAACCGACCAACGATCTGGACGTCGAAACCTTGCGCGCGCTCGAAGAAGCGCTGGTGAATTTCCCAGGCTGTGCCGTCGTCATCTCGCATGACCGCTGGTTCCTCGATCGCATCGCGACGCACATCCTCGCCTTCGAGGGCAACTCCGAGGTGGTCTGGTTTGAAGGCAACTACCAGGACTACGTCGCCGATCTCAAGCGCCGTAAAGGCGATGACGCGGACCAGCCGCATCGCGTGAAGTACAAACGCCTGGCCGGGTGAGCGCCTAAGATTCGACCTGAGCGAGATTATGTAACCCCCGGCGTTCCCTGAAGAAAATAGCCGGTGGCGCGAGGCGGTCGATGGGCTACACTGAAGGTCACCGCGACGGCTGCCGTAAGGGGAATTGAACAAGCCGCGCGGGATGACAAGGGCGTATATGTCGACACATATCGATGCCGGCGGACGGCTCCATCACGAACAGGAAGCCAACCTGGCCCTGACCTGCCCGCATTGCCAGGTGCTCTCGCATATCACCCCGATCGCGGTGCCCACCTTCGACGAGCTGGTCTCGCACCGTCCCAAGTCCGTCGGCGTCGTGTATCGCTGCGACTCCTGCAACTCGCCGATTTTCCTTCGCTTCCCGGTCAAGATGTTTGGCAACAACCGCGTCGAGCTGGGCGCGCAGTTCAGCGAAGTGGAACGGCCGCGCGAACGATTCGGATACACGTACCTGCCCGAGGATGTCGAGGTGCTGTTCCGCGAAGCGCTCGATTGCTATTCAACTGCCAGCTACAACGCTTTCGCGAGCATGTGCCGGCGCACGATGCAGGCCGCGTTCGTCGATCTGGGCGAGGCCGGGAAGCTTCGCGTGTTCGACCAGTTGAACGACGTGCGCGCGATGGCCGATCTGGACAGCCCGACGTTCATCGACGTGAAGCGCGTCATCTTCGGGAGCGACAACGATCCACATCCGAATTTTCCAACGCTCGATGACCAGCTGGCCGGCGTGCTGCTCGAAGTCACGAAGGACCTGCTCTACCAGGTCTACGTGCGCAAGGGTCGATTGCAGCAGGCGATGATGATGCGGCGGTTCTTCGCCGACGAATCGATCCGCAACCTCGGCGCGCCAAAAAATACGCAGTCCGGCTGACTGGGGCCGCGGCCCGCGCTACTTCATCTGCTGCAGGATCTGCGCTCTCGCGCGCGTCAGTTCTTCGTTCGAGAGCTCGCCGAGCACGCCGCGGCGTTCGCGCGGTATATGCGCCGTCACGTCAGGCTGCGGCCCGAACACATAGTGTTCAAATAGCGCGCGCCAGGCCTCGCGTGTCTCGGGCGCCAGTTGCCGCACGCTCAACACGGCGTGCAGCAGGCTGAGGAACGAAGACGTGCTGCCGGCGGCTTCACCTGCTTGTCCGTGCCACCAGTAGTTGACAAGCGCATTCATCTTGTCGAGCGATTCGACATGGTGCCACCACAGCGGCGGAATGTAGATTGCATCGCCGGCACCGAGCTCGGCGCTCATCGCGGCGGCCCAGGCCTCGCGGAATCGCGGGTAGCGATCCAGGTCGGGTGCGTGCAGCGGAACGAGGCTCATCGGCACGCCGGTCGGCGCGAAATCGAGCGGCCCGATATAGAGGTTCGGGACCTGCTCGGGCGGAAACAGCGTGAAGCGGCGCCGTCCGCTGATGACGCAACCGATGTTGTGCCACTCATCCAGGTGCGTTGGCGTCGTGATCGCATTGCCGAGCCAGATGCGCGGCAGCACAGTTTCGGGCAATACGGTCAGGCGGTTTTCGGCGGCAAAGCCAGGCAGGCAATCGCGGATCAGCGCGCTCTGCACGGCCACCGAGGGCGGCCGCTCGAAATTTGCGTACCGTACGATCTGTTCGGCGACCGCTGCGATTGGAAGTCGGTTGCGGATGAAATTGAAACCGCTCATCGTGGCGTTATACGAGAGGCGCCCCTCCTCTTCCGGCGGCATCAGGATCGCATCGACCGCCGTGCCGCTGTCGAAGCGCTTGAAGTACTGCAGCAGCGAATCCGCCGTTCGCGCGCCCGCATGCACTGCTGGCCAGTCACGCACCAGGCCACGCAGTACGGCAGGCCGCTGCGATGCGAGAACCTGCTCCCGTACAGCCGCGTCATCGAGCCCGGCGAACTCAGCGATAGGCGCAGGCATGGTTGCGGTCACCAGAAATAGATCTGCAGGGCGTCAGCGCGACGGCGTGCCGGAATGTTTCCGAGCACTTCGCGATGATCGCGAAAATTCGCTGCGCTCCGATCGAGCAGGTTGTCGATTTCGGGCATGTGGTAGCGCGCCTCGGATGGAGTGGGCGCGCGCAAGTCGGTTGCATCGGGAAAGATGCCCATTCCGGCCATGATCGAATACCACGAGAACACCGGATAACCCTTGCCGATCGCCTGTTCGCGCACGCCGGCCGCGATGCTCTTGCCCGCCATCCACAGTGAGTACAGCTTCTTCAGCGGATCGGAAATCTCCAGGTTCGCCGCATTGTCGCGCCAATAATCCGTGTCACGCCGCGTGTTGGTCTTGAAGTGCGTGACAATGTAGTCGCGCGTGCCCTCGAAAAGGGCGTTGACCTGGTCGTTGAACTGCGCCCGCGCGGCATCGCCCATGTCGCCGCGCGAGAGCACCGCGGCGAATGACTCTGCTGCCTGCTGCACGAAATACAACGCGGTCGCTTCGAGCGGTTCGATGAAACCCTGCGACAAACCGATCGCGAGGCAATTGCGGTTCCAGTGCTGTGTCACCCTGCCGCATTTCATTTTAAGGTGGCGCACCGGGACGTCGGCATTGAGCAAGCCAAGGCGCTCACGCAACTCCGATTCAGCCTGGTCGGCCGAGCAATAGCGGCTGCTGTAGACGTAGCCGTTGCCGTAGCGGCGGGTCAACGGAATCCTCCACGCCCAACCGTGTTTCAGCGCCGTCGACACCGTCTGCGACGGAATGGGTCCGTCGATCGGCGATGGCATCGCCACGGCCGCGTCATTGAACAGGTTCGATGAGAAGCTGGCGTATGGCGTGCTCAACGTCTGGTCGATCAACAGTCCCGCGAAACCGCTGCAATCCACGTACAAGTCGGCGCGAATCGGGTCGCCATCGCGGACATGGATTGCCTCGATGTTGCCCTTGGCATCGGTCGTTGCGTGTGTCACATGGCATGACTGGTAGCGCACGCCGCGCTCAAGGGCCTTCTTCTGCAAGAATTGCCCGAGCAGCGTCGCGTCGAAGTGGTAGCCGTGCCAGACATCGAAGGGGAAATTCTCCGCGGGCTTGGGCGCCAGCGAGCGCTGCGCGAGCCTTGCGGCGATGAAAAAGCGATCGGGATGCGCCTCGACGTTCGCTCCCTTTACGCGCGTCTCGGCGTTGTGGACGAACTGCGTCATTGTCAGGTTGTCGAGCATCGACGCGAACGGATGAAAGTAACTGCCGAAGCCCGGCTTCGTAGACCAGCCATCGAACGTGATGCCGCACTTGTAGGTCGCATCGGAGGCGGGCATCCACTCGCTCTCTTCGATGCCCAGTGCGTCGAAGAATCCGCGCAACCACGGCGTGGAGCCTTCGCCGACGCCGATGATTCCTACTGTAGGAGACTCGATCACTGTAATGGCGACGCCCTGTCCCTTGAGCGAGCGAGCAAACGTCAGTGCCGTCATCCATCCGGCCGTTCCGCCGCCGATAATTGCGATGCTGCGCACCGGGCACGGGGTGTGCGGCGCAGAGCCGCGGGCGCGGTCGGCGGCCGCAGTCGTGGAAGAGTTGAAGAGCGTGGCAGTCACGGCGCTAGCATGCGCTCATCCGCATGATCGCTCCACCGTCGACCAGGAAGTTCACTGGCCGCGCCGGCCGGGGGTGGGCCGACGCAGCCAGTGCGGTCGCTACAGTTTCATGCGCACCGTGAAGTAGTACTGCTGTCCGTTCTTGTAGAACGCGCGCGGCTGGTCGGTGTTCAGCGCGTAGTACTTCAGCGTGGCATTGTTCAGGTTCTGCCCGTCGAGCGAGAACGAGAGCATGTCGTTGAGCGTGTACTGGAACGAGGCGGCCAGGTCGCCGATGCCATCCTGCGAGAAGGCCGTGTTGCGATCGAGTCCACTAAAGAACGCGGAGCGATACGTGTACGTCACGCGTGCACTGAAGTGGGCGTCCTCGTAATAGGCACTGGTGTTGTACGTATTCTTCGATGTGCCGACCAGCCGATCGTCTCCGTTCGTGACGAGCGAGGTCTGCTTGCCGTCGGAGTAGGTGTAGTTTGCGGCGACGCCGAAGTTCTGCCCCAGCGCCTGCTGGTAGCCCAGCTCAAGTCCCTGCACGCGGCCCGTGGCGTTGACCGGCACGGTGAGCTGGTACGGCACCATCGCACCCTGCGGATGCTGGCTGTCGATCGTGAAGTAGTTCAGCGTCTGCGAGCCAAAGCCAACGTAATTCTCGAGGTCCATGTAGAACAACGTGGCCGACAGGAGCGATCGCGGTGCAAAGTACCACTCGAGGCCCGCGTCGAGGTTGTTCGACAGGATCGGCTTCAGTTCGGGGTTGCCGCCCGAACCGCTGCCGGTGCCGCCGGCCACGGCCGGGGGGGACAGGTCTGTGAATCCGGCCAGCGCCGAGTAGTCCGCGCGCGTCATGGTGCTCGCCGCGGCGAAGCGCGCCACGAGGTTCGGTCGCAAATCCACCTTCAGGTTCGCGCTTTCGAGCACGTTGGTGTAGGTGTGCTCGACCGGAATGCCGGCGAAGTTGCCGAACAGGGAACCCGTGATCACGCCCGGATAATTGGCCGGCACTTGCGTGTACGTCGTGGCTTCTTCCTGCGTGCGCACCGCACGCACGCCGATGTTCGCCGACCAGCGGGAGCCCTTGAAGTCCATCTGCCCATAGATGGCCGTGTTCTTCTCCTTCACGCCGAACCAGTACTGGTAGTAGGCGCGCTCCGTCGGGTTGCGCTGCGTCTGTCCTGTGGTGCATAACGGGGCTGGAGACACGAGCGGCAGGGAGCACGGCGTGTTGTAGGTGGCAAGTTGCGCAGGCGTCCAGAACCAGATATCCGTCGGAATCGACCCGCCGAAGGTATTGAAGTTCGAAGGATAGTTCGACCAGGTCGATGGATAGCTCGCCTTATCGGCACCGCCGCCAGCCCAGAAGGTCGGGCCCTGCGCCAGCGCGTTCTGCGATGAACGCTCGTGCGACTGGTAACGGGCGCCGAACTTGAGATTGGTCCAGGAGTCGCTGTTCATCTTGAAGTCGCCGTCGATCTTCGCCCAGGTCTCCTTGTCCTTCACGTCGATGTTCTGCGCACCGAAGATCCAGTTGAAATCAACCGGCGCGCCATTCGGGAACGGCGTCGTGTTGTTAGTCGCGCCCAGGTTGAAGTCCGGACCACTGCCAATGCCATGCAGCGAGTAACCCGCGCCGTTGCCGGTGCCGGGATCGGTTTCCGACACATCCTGCGTCGGCGTCTTGCCATCGCCCTTCGAAGTGCCGAGTTGTCCCGTCCAGGTCAGCGCATCGCTGCTGCGCCAGCTGACGTCCAGATTGACGAAGCGCGAGCTCGCGCTTTCATCGGGGCGCGAGATCTGGTCGTACACGCCGTAGAGCGTGCCCCCGACGCCGGAGAAATTCGCCTGCGTCAGCGTGCCGTTCGTGACGGTGTAACCGGCATCCGGTCCCTGCCCATTGCCGAGGTTGACGAAGTGGGTCAGCCACAGCAGGTAGTTGCGATTGTAGTTCGAGGCCTCGAGCTTCGAGGCGAAGGCTGACAGATCGATTGTCACATCGTCGCTCGGCTTGAACTCGAAATCGATCAGGCCGCCCTTGCGCTCGCGCTTCTGTTCGAAGAACGCAGCGCCGATTAACTTTGGATACCAGACATTCAGCAGGTCCGGATGTGCAGCGACGACCGGCGTACCGGCGGCGAACTGCTCATAACCCAGCAACTCCACGCCATCGCGCCGCAGGTGCCGCGATTCCCAGAACCCCTGCACCATGACGCCAAAACTGTCGTTCTTGTAGTTGAACAACGCGTTGTATTGTCCGTCGGTCTTGGATGGCTGCTTGGCGTTCACTGCACCGGCCGAGGCCTGGAACGTGAATTCATTTTTGAACTCAAGCGGCTTGCGGGTAATGATATCGATGGAACCGGCGACACCGCCTTCCACCAGCGAAGCCTGCGAACTCTTGTGCACGACCACCTGGCTGATCAGCTCGGAGGGCAGCAGCGTGTAGCTGACGCTGCGGCCGACCTGCTGGATCTGGTTCAACACGAACCAGTCGCCGGCCGCGATGCCATGCCCGTTAATTAGTGTCTGCGTTAGGCTGGGGTTCGTGCCACGCATGCTGACGCGGTCGTTCTCGTCGAATCCGCCTTCGTTGGCACTTGCTGAACTGGTTGTGACGCCCGATACGCGCGAAAGCGAATCGGCGACGTTTTTGTCTGGCATCTTGCCGATGTCTTCGGCTGTGACGACCTCGACAACCTCGTCCGCCGCGCGCTTCGCGTCCAGCGATGCCTGGAGCGAGTGGCGAATACCAGTCACTACCACTTCCTCCAGCCCGCTGCTCTGCGCGGCCGGGGTGGTTTGCGCCAATACCAGCGCTGAAGGCGCCAGCATCGCGAGGCCCAAGGCCGACTTGACCGCAAAAGTGATTCGATTCATTGCCCTGACTCCTGAAAATTTATGACTGGTGTGATAAATGCATACCCCGCCCAACACCAGTTAAGGGCCAATATAATACCACTAAAAAGAAACGTCAATAGGCCGGCGGGGTGCCGCTACAGGCCAGGCGCAGGATTGGTCGAACTGGCTTCTAGGAGCCGATGGTGTTGCGCAGTTCCGCCGCTACCCCGGCGCTCTGGCCAGCGAACAAGAGGTGCACTGTGCCTGTCGGCATCACGGCCGTGCCGCGCAGGACGAGTTCATCCAGTGCGGCGGCGTCGATGAGTTCCGGCTGCGCGACACCGACAACCACTCGCCCTGCCCGCTCTTCAACGATGCTGATGTTGCTCGCGCCGCCGAGCGCAGCCAGGAGCGCGGGAATCGAAACCGCTGCAATCGGGGCGCTCGTTGCGGCGATTCCAGGCGGGGTTGCGGGCAGCGCCGCATGCGGCGCTGCAAGCGCGTCGCTGCGCAGTTGCGCGCGCATCTCGCCTGCAACCTGGTCGGCAATGGGTCCGAGTACGACCTGCACTGCGGTGGGCGCGGGCCGCACCACGCCCATCGCACCGAGCTTCGCCAGCGTTTTTGCATTGACGCGTGTGCCATCGACGACCGTCAAACGAAGCCGTGTCGTGCACGCATCGACCGAAGTCAGATTTGATGCGCCGCCGAGCGCTTCGATTATCGCGACGGCTCGCGGCACGGCGGCCCCCGCAGCGCTTGCGGCTGCATCATCGTCGGCAACTTCACTCGTCCCGCGACCCGGCGTTGCGAGGTTGAAGCGAACGATGCCGTAGCGAAACAGCATGTAGTAGAGCGCGAAATAGGCCATGCCGATGGGCAGCAACCACAACGGCCGCGTGGCGAGCGAGAAATTGAGCAGATAGTCGAACAGCCCCGCCGAAAAACTGAATCCGAGGTGGACGCCCAGCGCGTGCATGATCACCATCGCGAGGCCGGTGAGCAACGCATGCACTACATACAGCGCCGGGGCCAGGAACATGAAGGTGAATTCGATCGGCTCAGTGACACCGGTCAGGAACGAGGTCAGCGCGATCGACAACAACAATCCGCCGACGGCGCGTCGGCGCTCCGGGCGCGCGGCGCGATACATGGCGAGGCAAGCCCCCGGCAGGCCGAACATCATCACAGGGAAAAATCCGCTCATGAATGCGCCCGCGGAGGGGTCGCCGGCGAAGAAACGCTTCAGG
>JBEPVS010000113.1:0-8679 GCA_041690875.1 Gammaproteobacteria bacterium | reverse complement strand
CTGGAAGACCATCTGCGCAATCAACTGGCGACACTCACGCAGGCGGGCCTCGCGAGCGACGAGGCCTTCCTGATCGCGGTCAAGCGAATCGGAAACCTCGACGCGCTCTCCCGCGAATTTGCGCGCGAGCATTCCGAGCGAATGTGGAAGCAGCTGGTCATTGCCGACCAGTCGGAAGACGACTCGGCAAAGTCCGCGCGCGCCGAAATCTTCGTCATTCTCGTGCTCGCCATCACCGCAGCGCTGGCGATCAAGCTGCCGGCGCTGTTTGGCGTCGCGTTCCGCGAAGGCAACGCGCCGTTCTATCTTCGCAACGCAAGCCTGTTCGTCTTGCCGTTGCTGACAGGCTACTTCGCCTGGAAGCGCCGGCTCGATCGGGTCAGCGGCGCATGGTTGGTGCTGGGCTTTGTGGCCGCGGCCATCTTCTGTAATGTGTACCCGTTTGGGAAAGACAGCTACACGCAGATGCTGACTGCCGTGCATCTGCCGATCGCTGTGTGGCTCATCGTCGGCTTCGCCTATGTCGGCGGCCACTGGTTCAGCACTGGCCGGCGCATGGACTTTGTCAGGTTCTCCGGCGAACTGTTTATTTACTACGTGCTGATCGCGCTCGGCGGCGGCCTGCTCACGGCATTCACGCAGATGATGTTCAGGTCGATCGGAATGAACGCCGAGTGGGTCGCTCAAGAATGGTTGATTCCGTGCGGCTCAATGGGGGCCGTGATCGTCGGATCCTGGCTTGTGGAAGCGAAGCAGGGCGTCATCGAAAACATGGCGCCGGTGCTGACACGCTTGTTCACGCCGCTGTTCACCATCGTGCTGCTGGTATTTCTCGCCACAATGGCGTGGACGGGTAATCCCATCGACCTCAAGCGGGAGGTGTTGATTGCCTTCGACCTGCTGCTGGCGTTGGTCGTCGGCCTCGTGCTTTACGCCGTGTCGGCGCGCGATCGCGACGCGCCGCCCGGAATTTTCGACGCGCTGCAGCTGCTGCTGGTCGTCACCGCGCTCGTGGCGGATGCGATGGCGTTGTCGGCCATCTCCGCCCGTATCTCCGGATTCGGGTTCACGCCCAACCGGGTGGCGGCTCTCGGCGAAAATCTCATCCTGCTGATCAGTCTGACAGGATCGGCGTGGCTGTACGCTCGCTTCCTACGCCGGCGCGGTTCGTTCGCTGCGCTGGAGCACTGGCAGACCGGCTACCTGCCAATGTATTCGGTGTGGGCGGCTCTTGTGGTCGTGCTGTTTCCGCCGCTGTTCGGTTTTAAGTGACGTGCCCGACCATGACGCGGACGCGCGTGTCCGCGTCCAATGCTACGTTGCCGCTTATTTTCGGCGCCCGCCGAGCCTCGAGAACCGATCTGTCGCCGCGACCAATTCCCGGATGTTGCCGTGCTCGAACGCTGAATGCCCCGCATCGGGCACGATGCGCAGGTCGGCCTGTGGCCAGGCGCGATGCAGGGCCCAGGCGCTGCGCGCGGGGCAGACGACATCGTAGCGGCCCTGCACGATGACGGCGGGAATGCGGCGGATCTTGCGCACGTCGCGCAGCAGCTGGTCTTCGCGCTTCAGGAAACCGCGGTTGACGAAATAGTGGCACTCGATGCGGGCGAAGGCCGCTGCTGTATCCGTGTCATCGTAGCGCGCAATGTCGCTCGCGCTGGCGCGCAGGTAGCTGGTGGCGGCTTCCCACACTGACCATGCATAGGCGGCGCGGGCGCGCGTCGTGGCGCTCCGTGAGGTGAGCCGTCGATAGTAGGCGCGCATCATGTTGCCGCGTTCGCGCTTTGGAATCGGCGCGACGAATTTCTCCCACAGGTCGGGAAACATCGAGGCAGCGCCCAGTTCATTTTGGTAGAACCATTCGAGTTCCGAACGGCGCAGCAGGAAAATACCACGCAGCACGAGTTCGGTGACGCGGCGCGGATAGCGCTGCGCGTAGGCCAGCGCGAGCGTCGATCCCCACGATCCGCCGAACACCTGCCAGCGCCGAATGCCGAGGTGCTCGCGCAACCGTTCGATATCGTCGACAAGATCCCACGTGGTGTTCGCGACGAGCGAGGCGTGCGGGCGGCTCTTGCCGCAACCGCGCTGGTCGAAGAGCACGATGCGATAGCGGCGCGGATTGAAGAACCGGCGCATCGACGGGCTCGTGCCGCCGCCCGGGCCACCGTGCAGGAACACGACCGGCTTGCCGCGCGGATTCCCGCTCTCCTCGAAATACAGCTCGTGCACCGGCGAAACGCGCAGGCGTCCCTTGCGGTAAGGCTTGATCGGCGGATACAGCGCGGATTTCGTTTTCATGTCGCCACCATCGGTCCGAGCGGACGGCCGCCGAGCAGGTGCACGTGCAGGTGATACACCTCCTGGCCGCCGTTCGCGTTGCAGTTGATGATCAGCCGGTAGCCGCCCTCGGCGATGCCCTCGCGCTTGGCCAGGTCGCGTGCCACCGTGTACAAGTGCCCGATCAGCGCTTCGTCGGCATCGGCAATGTCGTTGGCGGTCGGAATCGCCTTGTTCGGCACGATCAGGATATGCACCGGTGCGCGCGGATGGATATCGCGGAAGGCCGTGACGCGCTCGTCGCGGTACACGACATCCGCCGGCAATTCGCCCGAAATGATGCGTTCGAACAGCGTCGGCATGGGCGCAGCCTAGGCTTTTCACCGGTGCCGGGGCAAGTCGCGCGCGGGCCGCGCAATCAGGTACCCTGCCCACCCATGAAGCTGAACGCCGACCGACTTCAGGAGCACCTCGCCGCTCGCCTGCTGCCCGTATACCTGGTGTCAGGCGACGAACCGCTCCTGGCCACCGAAGCAATGGATGCGATCCGAGCGAAGGCGCGCGCGCAGGGCCTCGACGAGCGCGAGCAGGCGTTCATCGACAAGAGCGCCGCGACATGGGAGAACGCGCTGGCGTCGACGCAATCGCGGTCGTTGTTCGCGAGCCGGCGCATCCTCGAAATTCGCATGCCGGGCGGCAAGCCCGGGCATGGCGCCGCGACGCTGCTGAAACTCATCGCCGCTGCGGGCGATGACCTGCTGCTGTTGATCGCCACCGGCGCACTCGAGCGCGAGACGCAGGGCGCGGAGTGGGTACGCGCAGTGCAGGAAAGCGGGGCGTGGATCAACGTACGGCCGGTCGATGCCGCGCAATTCCCGGGCTGGCTCGCTGCGCGCGCGCAGGCCGCGGGTCTTTCGATATCGGGCGATGCGCTCTCGCTCCTGGCCGCGGCCACGGAAGGGAACCTGCTCGCCGCGCACCAGGAGATCGAAAAACTGGCGCTCCGCTATGGGCGCGACAAGCGCCTGGGGCTCGCGGAACTGGCCGACGCATTCGCCAACAACGCGCGCTACGATGTCATGCGGCTCACGCAGGCGATTGCCGATGGCGACGCGGCGCGCGCACTGCGTGTGCTGTCCGGGCTCCGTGCCGAGGGCGATGAGCCGGTGCGCATCCTGTGGTGGCTGGTGCGCGCGCTGCGCAGCCCCAACAACCGGCAACGCATCGTGCCGATGGCGCGGCTCATCGCGCGTGCCGCGCGCGTCGATCGCGTGTCGAAAGGGCAGAGCCACGGCGACGCCTGGGACGAACTCGCACTGCTGTGCACCGAAATGTGCGGGCGGCGTACTCTTCCGCTACCGCGGTTCACGGCGCTGTGGCATCGTCCGCCCGCATGAGCGAGCCGATCGGCCTGTTCGGGGGCACCTTCGACCCGATCCACTACGGACACCTGCGCACCGCATTCGAATTGTGGCAATTGCTGCGGCTCGAGCAGGTGCGTTTCTTGCCGACCGGCAACCCACCGCATCGCGAGGCTTCGCTGGCGCCGCCCGAGCTGCGCCTTGCGATGGTGCGCGCGGCGATCGCCGGCCAGGCGGCGTTTGTCGTCGACGACCGCGAGATGCGTCGGAGCGGTGCTTCCTACACCGTCGATACGCTGCTTGACCTGCGGCGTGAATTTCCCGACCGGTCGCTGTGCCTGCTGCTGGGCATGGACGCCTTCCTCGGTATTCCGCACTGGCATCGCTGGCGCGAAATCTTCGACCTCGCGCACGTCATTGTCGCGCACCGCCCGGGCTGGAAGGCCCCCATTACGGGGCCGCTGGGCGAGGTGATGGTGGACCGTGGCACCGGCAATATCCGCGACCTGCACGCCGCGCCGGCCGGACGCATCTTCGTGCACGCGGTCACACAGCTCGAGATCTCGTCCACCGACCTGCGCTCGCTGATCGTGGCCAACCGCGACCTGCGCTACCTGGTGCCCGAAGCGGTGTGCCAGATCATTGCCACGTCCGGGTGCTATGCTCGGGCACAGAGGTAATCCAGCACGCATGAGCACAACCCGCCGCACCCCGCGTCCCAGCCGGCGCAAGACCTCCCCTCCATCCAGGCCGCACTCGAGCAAGTCTCCGACCGCATCACCAAGGCCAGCGAAGAAGCCTCGCGGCAGCGAGCTGGTGGCACTGGAAAAACTGGCGCTCGCAGCGCTCGAAGACATGAAGGCCGTCAACATCCGCGTGCTCGACGTGCGCGCCCTCACCGATATTGCTGACACGATGATCGTGGCCTCGGGCACCTCCGACCGGCACGTGCGTTCTATTGCCGAAAACGTCGTGATCAAGGCCAAGCAGGCCGGCCGCCGGCCGATGGGCACCGAGGGCCGCCAGGACGGGGAATGGGTGCTGATCGACCTGCAGGATGTGCTCGTGCACGTGATGCTGCCGCGCGTGCGCGAGTTCTACGCACTCGAGCAACTGTGGGAAGCGCCGCAGGCGCAGCGCCGCAGCGCCGCCGCGGGTGCGGACGTTGCATCAACAGGCGCCGTCGGCAAAGCGCGCTCGCGCCGCGCCTGAAGCGAAAGGCTGGCGATTGCAGCCCGCGGGGACACCATGCGTCTGCGCGTGATCGCCGTCGGTACGCGCATGAGCGAATGGGTGCAGTCCGCGTGGAGCGACTACACGCGCCGGTTGCGCGGCGCCGACGCGCTGGAGCTCATCGAAGTGCCGGTCGCGCGGCGCAGTGGGGCGGGCGACGGCGCCCGCGCGACGGCCACCGAGGCGCAACGCATCCTCGCGCTGCTCGGCGCGCGCGAGTACGCCGTGGCGCTCGATGAGCGCGGGCGCTCGTTCGCGACCCTGCAACTCGCCGATTGGCTGGCCGAGCGCCGCCAGGCGGGCGATCCGGTCAGTTTCATCATCGGCGGGCCGGACGGGCTCGATGCGGCCGTCCTCAAGCGAGCGCAGCTGCGCTGGTCGCTGTCGGCGCTGACTTTTCCGCATGCCCTGGTGCGCGTGTTGCTGGCCGAACAGCTGTACCGAACCTCGACGGTGCTGGCCGGCCACCCGTACCATCGGCAGTAGCCATGTCAGCGCCCCAACCCTTGTCGGAGCGACCGGCCGTGCTAGTGCTGGCGTCGGCCTCGCCACGGCGGCGCGAACTGCTGTGGCAGATCGGCGTGGCGCATGCGGTCGCGATCGCTGCCATCGATGAAAAACAGCTCGCCGACGAAACGCCGGACGAGTGCGTCTGCCGGTTGGCGCTCGCCAAGGCGGAGCGCGTGCAACAAGACTTACGCCTGCTGACGATGGCTTCGCTGCCGGTGCTCGGCGCCGACACGGCGGTCGTCATCGACGGGGTGATGCTCGGCAAACCGCACGATCGCAGCGCGGCTCTTGCGATGCTCGCGCGCCTGTCGGGCCGCACGCATGAAGTGCTGACTGCGATCGCCTTGCTCACTGCAGGCGGGCACGACGTGAGAGTGAGTCGCAGTGAAGTGCGGTTCCGCGCAATCGAGGCCGCGGAGCTTGAGCGTTACTGGGCAACAGGCGAAAGCCGCGACAAGGCCGGCGGATACGCGATCCAGCAGTTCGGGGCCGTGTTCGTCAGCGAATTGCGCGGCAGCTATACCGGCGTCATGGGCCTGCCGCTGTTCGAAACCGCCTCACTCCTCGATGCCGCCGGCGTACCGCGGTGGGTGCGCTGATGCGCGAAATCCTGATCAACGTCACGCCGCGCGAAACGCGCGCTGCGCTGGTCGAGAACGGTGCGACGCAGGAGCTGTATATCGAGCGCGCCAGCCGCCGCGGCCTGGTGAGCAACCTGTACAAGGGACGCGTGTCGCGCGTGCTCCCGGGCATGCAGGCCGCGTTCGTCGACATCGGGCTCGAGCGCACCGCCTTCCTGCACGCCGCCGATATCGCGCGTGCGGTGCCCGCCGATGCCGAAAACGGCACGCCGCCCGTCGAGGAAATCGGATCCCTGGTGCAGCCAGGGCAGGACATCCTCGTGCAGGTGCTGAAGGATCCGCTCGGCAGCAAGGGCGCACGGCTCACGACCTTCGTCTCGCTCCCGTCGCGTTTCCTCGTCTACATGCCATTCGGTCGCGGCGTCGGTGTCTCATCACGCATCACCGACGATCCTGAGCGCGAGCGGTTGCGATCGCTGGTGCGCGACATGGTTGAGTTGCAGCAAGGCACCGGCGGCTACATCGTGCGCACCGCGGCCAATGACGCGCCGCCGGAAGCGCTGCGCGCCGACATGATGTACCTGGCGCGATTGTGGGAACACGTGCGGCAGGAACATTTACGCGTGCCGACCAGTTCGCTGGTGCATGCCGACCTGCCGCTCGGCGCGCGCATGTTGCGCGATGAACTGGGCGAAGACGTGCGGCGCGTGCTGGTCGACGATCCGCATGAGTTCGCGCGGCTTTGCCAGTTCGCGGCAGCGTTCATGCCCGAGGCAGTCGAGCGCATCGAACTGTACGCGGCAGCGCGGCCGCTGTTTGCGCTGCACGCTATCGATGCGGAAATCAATCGTGCGCTCGGTCGGCAGGTGCAACTGCAATCCGGCGGCTACATCGTCTTCGATCAGACCGAATCGATGACGACGATCGACGTGAACACCGGCGCCTTCGTCGGCAATCGAAATCCCGAAGAAACCGTATTTCGCACCAATCTCGAGGCGGCAATAGCGATTGCTCGCCAACTGCGGCTGCGCAATCTCGGCGGCATCATCATCATCGACTTCATCGACATGGAAGACGAAGCGCATCGCGCGCAGTTGCTCGAGGCCTTGCGGGCGGCGCTGGCGCCAGACCGCGCCCAGACGCAGATCGCCGAGGGCACACCGCTGGGACTCGTCGCGATGACGCGCAAGCGCACGCGTGAGAGCCTCGAGCACCTGCTGTGCGAACCCTGCCAGGGATGCGAGGGGCGCGGCTTCGTGCGCAGCATTGAGACGGTCTGCCATGAGATCTACCGCGAGGGGCTGCGCCAGGGCGCGCAATTGCAGGTGAAGGAGATGGTGATCCTGGCCAATCCCGGGGTGGTCGAGCGGTTGCTCGACGAGGAGGCGCCGGTGCTGGCCGACCTCGAGCTGCGAGTCGGCAAGCCGATTCGGTTGCAGTCCGACGCGCTCTACAGCGTCGATCAGTACGACATCGTGCTAGCCTAGCGACCTATGTCCGCGACGCCGGAAAATGCTGCTTTGCAGCCCTGCCACGTCGCCGCCGTGCAGATGTGCTCGGGGGGCGATCGCGATGCCAATCTCGCCACGGCAGGACGCCTGCTGCAGCAGGCCGCCGCGCAGGGTGCACGCGTCGCCGTGTTGCCGGAGAATTTTTCGATCATGGCGCAGCGCGATGCGGACCGCCGCGCGCTCGCCGAGCCCGATGGCGCAGGTGTCGTGCAGGATTTCCTCGTGCAAACCGCGCAGCGCTTGCGGTTGTGGATCATCGCCGGTTCGGTGCCGATCGCAAACGCCGCGGGCGAGCGCATATCGCAGTCCTGCCTTGTATACGGCGCCGACGGCGCTCGCGCCGCGCGCTATGACAAGATCCACTTGTTCGATGTCGAACTGCCCGATCGCGCCGAAAGCTATCGCGAATCAGCGCACATGGCGCCCGGCAGCAAAGTGGTCACCGTCGACACGCCTGCCGGCAAGCTGGGCTTGTCCATCTGCTACGACGTGCGATTTCCCGAGCTCTACCGGCGATTGCAGTCCGCCGGCGCGCAATGGTTTGTCGTGCCGGCCGCATTCACCGCGCCGACCGGCGAGGCGCATTGGGAACCGTTGCTGCGCGCCCGCGCGATCGAAAATCTCTGCCATGTAGTGGCGAGCGCGCAGTACGGGGTGCATCCGAACGGACGCCGCACCTGGGGACACAGCCTGATCATCGATCATTGGGGCCGCTTGCTCGCGCAGTTGCCCGACGGCGAAGGCGTCATCACCGCGCCAATTGACCTGGCGGCGCAGGCCGACGCGCGGCGAAAATTTCCAGCGCTGTCGCATCGCGTCGCATCATTGGGGCTAAGTGCATGAGCGACACGGAACCCCTGCAACTCGCACAGCAGGCGCTGCTCGTGCCCGGCGGCCTCGACCAGGGCCTGCTCGCGCACGCACTCGACCTGGCTCTTGGCGCCAAGGTGGATGGCGCCGACCTGTATTTCCAGGCCTCGCAGGAAGAGTCGTGGGCGCTCGAGGACGGCATCGTCAAGGAAGGCAGTTCCTCGATCGAGCAGGGCGTCGGCGTGCGCGCGCTGGCCGGCGAACGCACCGGCTTCGCGTATTCGGACGAGATCCAGCCGCAAGCGCTCGAGGAAGCCGCGCGTGCCGCGCGAGCGATCGCGGTGCGTGGCCAGAGCGGAACCATACGATCCTTCCGGCCTTTTCCGTGCA
>JBEPVS010000112.1:0-8777 GCA_041690875.1 Gammaproteobacteria bacterium | reverse complement strand
AGGTGAGTCCGCCCGCGATCGCGTCACGCAGGCGCTTTTCGTTGAGCGGATTGCCAAATGCCGTGGCCGCCTCGGGGTGGCTTTCCATGGAATCGGCGAAAGCATAACTATGGCAGCTGGCCAAGGAGGCCCGGGGGTCGGAATCAGTGCGCGCTTGGAGCGCACAACCGCCCAGCAGACCCACGCCCATGGCAACGGCCAGTCCCGGAACAAGCTTGCGGATCGTCATGATTCTCTCCCAGCCGCGAACGCGGCGCATCAGGCACCACTCTAGTATAAGAGCTTCGAATGGGCGGGAAAGTTCTATGCGCGGCGCAATGGCGCTGGCAAAGTGGTCTTAAGCGTGCATGCGCACGATGAGCGCCAGTGCGCCAACCGCGACAATGGAGCCGATGACCACGAAGCGCATGAAAGTGTCTTTGGTTTCCATGGGGCAAAGCATGCCGGTTCGCAGTGCACCAATTCCTTGTCGGTGCTCACGATAATTGGCTGCGGCGCGGTAAACGCAAGCATCCGCCGGACGTTATGAAAAGGTTGTGCCTGATTATGCCCGCGCCGGCCGCTGGAACAGCACCAGTGCCACGCCGGCGAGAATCAGCACCACGGCGAGCACAACGTACGCGGTGATTTTCTCGCCCAGGCAAACCGCGCCGAGCAGCAGCGCGATCAACGGGTTCACCAACGCGTACGTCGTCGCCTTCTGCGCTGACACTTGCGTCAGCAGCCACAGGAAACAACTCAACGCGACGATGCTACCGAACACGGTCAGATAGGCGAGCGCGACCCACGAAGCGAGCGACACCTGCGTGGGATGGAGCCGGTGCCAATCGCCATGCACGAGCGCCATCAGCGAGAGTAGGAATGCACCGACCAGCATCTGCACGCAGGTGGCGCCGGCGACCTGTTCGGCAGAAACCAGCCCGCGCGTCACCAGCGTACCGCTGCTCCAGCACAGCATCGCAGCGAGCAATGCCGCGATGTACGGCACGCGCACCGTGCCCGACAGCGATTCCATGTGCGAGACGATCAACGCGACGCCACACAGGCCGACCAGCATGCCGGTCATGGAACGCACATCGGGCGCGCGGCGCGCGAAAAACAGCCAGTTGAGCAGCATGACGAACACCGGCACCGACGAGATCAGGAGCGCTGCGATGCCGGAGGGCACGCCCTGCTGCGCCCACACTGAAAATCCATTGCCGCCCGCGACCAGCAGCATTCCCGCCGCAGCGAGGCGCTTCAGCGGCAGGCCGCGAAACGCCTGCGGCCTGAACAGCAGCAACCATCCGAACAACAACACGCCGCCGAAGGTGTAGCGCAGCGCCGAGCTCGCGAACGGCGGGATCGTCCGGAGCACCAGTGCTACCGCGAGATAGGTCGTGCCCCAGATGATGTAGATCGCAGCCAGGGCCAGCGCGACCCCGGCGCGATTGCCGGTCGATTCAGTCACGTCGCGCGTATCAGGCTTGGCAGGCGTTCATCAGCAGCGCAACGGCCGCCTCCATACCCGCCACGTCCGTGCCGTCGAATCGATTCGGCGAAGGGCTGTCCATGTCGAACACGCCGAGCAGCTTGTCGTCCTTGATCATCGGCACAACCAGTTCCGAACGCGAGGCCGGATCACAGACGATGTGGCCGGCAAACGCATGCACGTCGTCGACCAACATGCTCGCGCGCCGCTGGGCCGCGGTGCCGCACACGCCGCGGCCCAGCGCGATGCGCACGCAGGCTGGTTTTCCCTGGAAAGGCCCGAGCACCAATTCCTCGCCGCGCAACAGATAGCAACCGGCCCAGTTCAAATCGGGCAGCGTCGTGTAGACGAGCGCGGCAAAGTTGGCGCAGTTGGCGATGAAGTCCGGCTCGCCTTCGAGCAGGCCCTTGAGGGAGCGGTGCAGGTCCGGGTATGTGTCGGCGCCGGCTGCATGCGTCACAGGCTGGAATGACACGTTCGAACTACCCCATTGCCGCGCGACCCCTCTGCCGCGCAGCCGCTATCTTAGCTGTTGTCAGCTCGCGCCGCCGACGGATAGCGAGTGCGCCAGGCTAAAGCGGCGTCCTCTCTCTCAGTGGCCGCCGTGCACCAGCAAGCCCGCGGCGCGCAGCGCCTCGGCGAGCCGTTCTTCAATATCCAGCGCATCGGCGCGTGAAATGTTCTGCAGATGCAGCACCGGGCCCGGCAGCAATTCGAGTCCACGCTTTAGGACGCTGCCCGCTGCACGAATTCCGGCCTTGTGCTGCTCGAAACGCGTCGCAATGGGATAGCGCGTTTCGCCGACATAGAGCCCAAAGTCATCCGGCCGGCTGTCGCGGTAGTCGAGCAGCACGAGATAAATGTTGGAACGCCCGCGCCGCTTGGCCAGGAAACGTGCGCACACTTCGTAAGCGAGCGCGAGCCACTCGATGTGGCGCATCGGCAACCAAGCGGGAATCGACGCCGCTGCGCTTTTCCATAAGCGCTCGAGCGCGGATTCGATGTTTACGGCGAGCGCGCCGCGCATCCACAATTCGTGGATGCAATGCGCACCTGCGAGTCCATCGCCCGCAGAGATGGCCTGCTCCAGTTGGCGTGCCACTGCGTCCGCCCCGGTGAGCCGGAGCGGCCGTGCGCCCGGCAAGCCGCAACCTTTCCGGGTCGGGTTTTTCGAAACTGCGGTCTGCATGCGCGATAGAATAGCGCCTGCATCCCACCAGGAGATTGTCCATGCGTCGCACGCCCGTCCTGCTGCTGCTCTGCGCACTGCCCCTCGGCGCCTTTGCCGTCGACGCACCGGGTAAGTCACCCACCGCTGCGGCCAGCGCCGCGCCCGCGAGCACGCCCGTCGCCTCGGCAACGAGCGCGGTAGAGAAGGCGACAAAGCCAGCCGGTTCCGCGATGTCGGATGAGGACAAGACGCTGTTCGCGATCGGCGAGATTCTCAGCGCCAGCGTCAAGCCGTTTGCGCTGCGCGAAGCGGAGATGCGGCAGGTGCAGGCGGGTTTTGCAGCCGGCTTGCGCGGCAAGCAAAGCGTCGTCGACGTCGACGTGTATCGTCCCAAGATCCAAACGCTCCTGACGTCGCGCGTCGCCGCGGCGACGGAAAAAACCAAGGCCGCGGGCAAGGCCTATCGCACCAAGGCCGCGGCAGCGAAAGGTGCCGTCACGACACCCAGCGGCATCATCATCAATACAATCAGCGCCGGCACCGGCGACTCGCCTGCCGCCGACGATGAAGTGGAAGTGCAATACGAGGGCAAGTTGATCGACGGGACGGTGTTCGACAGTTCAATCAAGCGCGGCAAGCCCGCCGATTTCAAGCTCAACGCCGTCGTGCCCTGCTGGACGGAAGGCGTGCAACACATGCGTCTCGGCGGAAAATCGACGCTGGTCTGCCCGCCCGAGCTGGCCTACGGCGAAAACGGTCGTCCACCGGCCATACCGGGCGGTTCGACACTGGTTTTCCAGGTGCAGCTGATGAAGATCACCAAGGCTCCGCCGCCCGCGCCCGCGACGCCGGCGGTGCCCGAAGCGCCTGCGTCGACAGCATCACCGGCGCAGCCGGCCGCTCCCGCCGATTCGACCGGCACGAAGTAGGCGTCAGCCCCGGCAGGTCAATGAAATACCTGCATACGATGGTGCGTGTCAGCGACCTGAGCGCCGCGCGCCACTTCTATTGCGACGCGCTGGGCCTTACGGAAATCAGCAGCAAGGACTATCCGCAGGGCCGCTACACACTGGTTTTCCTCAGCGCGCCTGGCAATGAATCGGCGCAGGTCGAGCTCACGTACAACTGGGATCCGGAAAACTACTCGGGCGGCCGGAACTTCGGCCACCTGGCCTACGAAGTAGACGACATCTACGCGACGTGCCAGCGCTTGCGCGAACATGGCGTAACCATCAATCGTCCACCGCGGGATGGGCGCATGGCCTTCGTACGCTCGCCCGACAATATTTCGATCGAGCTACTGCAGCGCGGCGCCGCCAAACCGCCGCAGGATCCGTGGACGTCGATGGTTAATGAGGGCACCTGGTAGTGCGATTCAAGCGCACATGACTCTGAGAATCGTACTGTCTCCAGCCGAGGCACGCGTGGTGGGCTGCCTCATCGAGAAACATGTCACGACTCCCGACCAATATCCGCTCTCGCTCAATGCATTGATCAATGCATGCAACCAGAAGAGCAATCGCGATCCGGTACTGGCGCTGAGCGAAACCGAAGTGCAAATGCTGGTCGATGTGCTGGTGCGCAAGCATGTGGTCATGGAGCGCAGCGGCTTTGGCAGTCGCGTCCCGAAATACCAGCATTGCTACTGCAATACCGAGTTCTCGGCACTGAAGTTTACGCCCCAGGAACTCGCCATCATGTGTGAGTTGATGCTGCGCGGTCCGCAGACCCCGGGAGAGCTGCGTAGCCGCGCTGCGCGAATGGCCGGATTCGTGGACAGTGCTGAAGTCGAGCGCATTCTCGAATCGCTTGCCGGGCGCGCTGACGGCGCGCTGGTGCAACGCCTGCCGCGGCAGCCCGGACGACGCGAGGCACGCTATGCCCATCTGCTCAGCGGTGAGCTAGCGCCGGCGTTGACTACTGAATTGACCCCGCAAGATACGCCGCAGGCTGCGCTGACCGGCGATGGACGGCTCGTACAGCTAGAATTGGAGTTACGCGCGCTTCGCTCCGAGCTGGCCGATTTGCGCTCGGCGGTAGCCAAACTGCAGGCGCAGTGACAATCGGGAGGCGGCGATGACCATTCCACCGAAAGCCGCATGGCGCGCGGTACGCGTTACACCTGGAGAGGGCGCTTGCGCTGCGTCCCGGGCCGCGAGTAAGAAGCGCTTCCTTAACCGTGACGCACCGCGCCTCCCCTTGGCGGATTGCGACCAGCGGGAAAAATGCCAGTGCACGTACCGGCATTTGTCGGATCGGCGCGGCGAACTGCGCCGCAGCGACGACAGCGGCTTCGGCATTCCCAAGGCCGTTTCATCCGAAAAGCGCCGCCCCGGCGAACGGCGCGAACGCAAGCGTTAGTCGGGCTTTGTGCCCGGCTTCGCCGGCGCAGTCGCGGGCCGCAGCCCGTAGTAGTCGAGCAACGGACCGACCGTGGGTTCTTTTCCGTAGAACTCCTTGAACAATTCGTGCGGCTCTTTGGTTCGGCCGCGCGAGAGGATCATGTCGCTCAGCACTGCGCCGTTGGCGCGCGTCAGGCCGCCGTGCTGGTGCATCCATTCGCCGGTATCTCGCGCCAGCACCTCCGCCCAGGTGTAGGCGTAGTAACCGGCTGAATAGTTGTCGCCGAACGCATGGCGAAAATAGGTAGCGTGGTAGCGCGGCGGCACCGCCTCGAGGTAAAGGCCCCGCTTGCGAAGCGCCGCGGTTTCGAACGCGCCGATGTCTTTCGCCGCCGGTGCTTGTTCCGCAGTGGTTTCATGCAACGCCATGTCGAGCGCCGCAGCTTCGAGCCGTTCCATGTAGCTGTAGCCCTGGTTGAAGTTCTGCGCCGCGAGAATCTTCCTGAACAGCGCCTCCGGAATCGGCGCTCCAGTCTTGTAGTGGTGCGCGTAGTGCGCCAGCACGGCCGGTTCGCGTGCCCACATTTCATTGAACTGCGAGGGATACTCGACGAAGTCGTTTGGTGTGTTGACGCCCGACAGGCTGCGGTACTGCACGTTTGACAACATGCCGTGCAGCGCATGGCCGAACTCATGGAACATGCCACTTACGTCATCGAAACTCAGCAGCACCGGCTCGCCCGGCGGCGGCTTCGGCACGTTGAGGTTGTTGACGATCACCGGCAGCGTGCCCAGCAGGTGCGATTGGTCGACGAAGTTGTCCATCCAGGCGCCGCCCTGCTTGTTGCCCCGCGCGAAATAGTCGGCAAGGAACAACGCCTTTGGCTTGTTGTCCGCGTCAAACACTTCGAACACACGCACGTCGGCCTGGTACACCGGCAGGTCGGTACGCTCGCGAAAGCTCAGGCCATAGAGCTCGTGCGCGGCGTAGAACACGCCGTCCTGCAGCACGCGATTCATCTCGAAATACGGCGCGGCCTCGGCGTCGTCGTAATCGTATGAAGCCTTGCGCAACTGGCCGGAATAGAAATCCCAGTCCCAGGGCTCGAGCTTGACGTGCTGCGCGCCATTCGCAGTCGTTTGCGCGTCGATGAATTTTTGCAACGCCGTCTGCTCTCGCATCGCCGCGGCGCGCACCGGTGGCGTGAGGTCGCGCAGCATCGCATCGACCGCGGCCGGCGTGCCGGCGGTCTCTTCGGCGATAACGGCGGCGGCATGATTCGGGAATCCCAGGATCTTCGCGCGCTCGGCGCGCACGCGCAGCAGTTTTGCAATGGTTTCGGTGGTGTCGTTCGCGCCGCCGACGCCGCGGTCCACGGCGGCGTGATACAAGCGCTCGCGCAATGCCCGGTCGCGCAGTTCGCCGAGAAAGGGCTGTGTCGTCGTGTTGGTCAGCACCAGCAGCCACTTGCCTGCAAGGCCGCGTGCTTTTGCCGCATCGGCGGCCGCAGTGATTTCCGCGGCGCTCATGCCGTCGAGTTGCTTCACATCATCGACGACGACTGCGCTTTCATTGTTCGCCTTCAACAGGCTCAATCGAAATTTCGCCATCAGTTCGGCGATTTCGGTGTTGCAGGCGCGCAAGCGGGCCTTCGCGGCGTCGGGCAGCTGCGCCCCGGCGGCCACCATGATTTGATGCTGGCGCATCAGCAACTGGTACGACTCCGCATCGAGCAGCAGGTGACTGCGGTCCTTGTACAGGGTATCGATGCGCGCGAACAACGCCGGGTCGAGATTGATCGCATCCTTATGGGCCGCGAGGCGCGGCTGGATTTCGCCGTCGATCTTGTCGAGAGCGTCGTCGCTGTTCGAAGCGTTGAGGTTCGTGAAGGTCTCGTGCACGCGCGTCAACAATGCTCCGGAGCGCTCCCATGCGAGGCTGGTATTCTCGAAGTTGGGCGGCGCTGTGTTTTCGGCAATTGACTTGATCTCGGCGAGCTGCTCGGCCATGCCCGCCTCGAATGCGGGCAGGAAATCGTCGTCCTTGATGCGTTTGAAGTCGGGCATGCCATACGGCAGCGTGCTCGGCGCGGCGAATGGGTTGTTCGCCGTGAGCGGTGCAGACATCGCGGCGGGCGTGGTCGCCGGCGGGGGGGTGTCGGCAGCTGCGATGGAGACTACTGCGACCGCGGCAGATGAGATGGCGGTCCAGGCCAGCGCTTTGATCGACATGCGATACTCCCCCAATGACTGGTCGTACATTGTACCCACGGCTGTCCGCCCTAGTCCTGTTTGCCGGGTGGGCGGCTGTCGGTGGCGCGCCCGACTCGGCCATTGCGGCCCATCAACCTACGCTGGCGCATCTCGCCCACGCGGTATTGGGCGCAGGCCAGGGCGTTTACGTCGAGGCCGCGGATGGCACCGTGCTGCTGGCGCAGGCCGCCGACAAACCCGTGCATCCAGCCTCGGTGTCGAAGGTGCCGACGACGCTGGCGTTGTTGCGCAAGCTCGGGCCCGACCACCGCTTCACGACGACTTTCCTCGCCTCGGGCCGCCTGTACGACGACACGCTCGATGGCGATCTCGTGGTGACGAGTGACGGCGATCCGTATTTCGTCGATGAGAATGCGTTGCTCGTGACGGCGCGGCTCAATCAATTGGGGCTGCGCCACGTGACAGGAAACCTGCGTCCGCAGGCGACGCTCACGTTCGACTGGCAACCCGATGAACGCGGGGAGCGCCTGCAACAAGCCATGTCGGGCCACGCGCCGCAGCCCGCATGGGACGCGGTGCGGGCGCAACTGGCGGGCGACAGCGCGGCGCCGCCGGCGCTACGATTCGATGGGGCGCTTTCAGGCGCAGCATCTGCCACGTCGCCGCAATCGCTGCTGGTGCACCACTCGCAAACGCTGCTGGAACTCGCCAAGCAACTGAACGACTACTCCAACAATGTGTTCAAGCCGCTGGCCGATGCGGCCGGCGGCGCAATAGCCGTCGAAGCACTGGCGCGCAGCGCCGTGCCGGATGAGATGCGCGATGAGATCACGCTCGGCGATGGCGCCGGCACCGACGGACGTAATCGCCTCAGTCCACGCGTCGCGGTGAAGCTGCTGCGCGCGCTGGAGCTGGAGCTCGTGCACAGCGGTCACCAGCTCGTGGACATCTTGCCTGTCGCCGGCATCGATGCGGGTACGCTGCACGATCGCTTCAATGCGCCGGATCAGGTTGGCCGCGTCGTCGGCAAGACCGGCACATTTGGCGACTACGGCGCCAGCGCATTGATCGGCGCGATACCGACCAGCGATCGGGGCACCGTGTATTTCGCGATCCTGAACCATGGAGTGCCCGTGCCGACGGCGCGCGGTCGGCAGAATCGCTTCGTCGCCGCGCTGCTCGCGCGATTGCACACGGTGCCGTGGAACTACCAGCCGGATGCGCGCCCGGCGATCGCGCGCGCACGCCTGGATGCGGCGTCGACGCCTGCGTCCTCACCGGCGTCGGCCGAAGCGCCGGCTGCGCATTGAATGCAGGAGCGGGTGTGCGCATCCGAACTTGCACGCGGCGCGTTGCGCAGCGGGGCGCAATTGCGTAGCGTTGCCAGCCGTGCACGACACCGCCATTCGTGAGTTCCATGACCTGCCGCTGCAACTGCATCCGTCCAATGCACGAAGCGCGCTGCGTGCGTTGTCGGTGTCGGGTGCGCTGCAAGCCGATGGACGCATCACGCTCGACTACCTGTTGCACGGTGAGTTGTTGCGAATGCGACTGGCCCCGCCCGCGAGCCGTCCACAGC
>JBEPVS010000111.1:0-8883 GCA_041690875.1 Gammaproteobacteria bacterium | reverse complement strand
CGATGTACCAGCGCGGCAAGATCCAGGAAGAGAGCCTGTATTACGAGACCCGCAAACATGACGGATCGCTGCCGCTCATCGGCGTCAACACCTTCCTTGCTGAAACCGACGCCGCGGCCAGCCATGCCGCCGTTGCATTGATCCGCTCGACCGAAGCCGAGAAGCAGCACCAGGTCGATGCCGTGCACGGCTTCCAGGCGCGCAATGCCGAGCACAGCGCGGCGGCGCTCGCGCGGCTGCAGCGTGCAGCGGCAGACGACGGCAATGTGTTCGAAGCACTGCTCGCGGCGGTCCGCGTGTGTTCGCTGGGACAAATTTCGCACGCGCTGTACGAAGTCGGTGGCCAGTACCGCCGCGGCGTTTGATGTATCCGCAGCGCATCGTCTGCCTGACCGAAGAGCCGACCGAAGTGCTGTACGCGCTGGGCGAACAGCGGCGCATCGTCGGCATTTCCGGTTTCACGGTGCGTCCGGCGGGCGTGCGCAGCGAGAAACCTCGCATCTGCGCATTCACGAGCGCGAAGATCGACCGCATCCTCTCGCTCAAGCCTGACCTCGCAATCGGCTTTTCCGACTTGCAGGCCGACATTGCCCGCGAGCTGATTCACAACGGCATCGAGGTCTGGATCAGCAACCACCGCACAATCGCCGGCATCATTGGCTACGTGCGCCGGCTCGGCGCGATGGTCGGCGCGAGCGACGCCGCGGAGCGATACGCGCAACAACTTGAGCAAAGCCTCGAGCGGCTGCGCGCGGCCGCAGCCGCATTGCCGCGCCATCCGCGCGTGTACTTCGAGGAATGGGACGAACCGATGATCAGCGGCATCGCGTGGGTGTCGGAACTGATCGGCGTGGCTGGCGGCGTCGATGTGTTTCCCGAGCGCGCCACATGTCCGCTCGCAAAAGACCGCATCATCGCCGACGCGCTCGAGGTCGTGCGCGCGCAGCCTGACGTGATCCTGGGTTCATGGTGCGGCAAGCGTTTCCGCCCCGAACGCGTCGCGACGCGCGAAGGCTGGGGCGAAATCCCGGCCGTTCGCAGTGGCGAATTGCACGAGATCAAATCGCCGGAAATCCTGCAGCCCGGCCCTGCAGCGCTCACCGACGGAGTTGCGCGCATGCACGAAATCTTCGTGCGCTGGGCCGCCCGGGTACAGCCGGCATGAGCGAACCGCCGCGCGCCACCGTGCCATCGCCTTGCCGCGATGTCTGCCAGCTGGATACGCAGGGCGTCTGCGTCGGCTGCGGACGCAGCATTGCCGAGATCACCGAATGGACGCGCGCCGACAACGAGCGCAGGCTTGAAATCCGCGCCGCCGCGCGCGCGAGAATCGAAGCGGCTCTACTCTAAAAACCACGCAGCGAGGCGAATTCGTCGACCGGAGCCCGCGCTGAACGCAACTGGTTGACCGGCGCCTTCGGGTCTGCGTACCCGAGCGACATGGCGCAATAGACGATGTCGTTTTCATCCAGCGCGAAATGCGCGTGCAACGATTCGCGAATCGTGCCCCAGAATTCCTGCATGCACGTGCCGAGCCCCGCCTCGACGGCGGCGAGCGCGAGCGACTGCATGAACATGCCAAGGTGCGCCCACTGCGCGCGGCCCATGCGACGATCGATGACGAAGAACAACGCCACCGGCGCGCCGAAGAATTCGAAGTTGCGCGCGACATGGGCGAGCCGGCCGGCGCGGTCATCGCGCGCGATGCCCATCAACGCGTACATGTCCTCGCCAACCTGGAAACGCCGCGTGCGGTATGGTTCCCACAGCTTCTGTGGATAGACCAGGTCGGAGCCCTGTTCGCGCGGAATGCCATCGGCAGCTTTCGCCAGTTCACCGCGCGCCACTTCGATGACCGCCTCGCGTGCCGCACCGGCAATCGCGATCACTTTCCAGGGCTGCAGGTTGCCGCCCGACGGCGCCCAGCGCGCCGTGTCGAGCAAGTCACGGACTTGTGCTGCCGACACAGGCGTCGAAAGAAACAAGCGCACCGACATGCGCTGCCTGATTGCCGCGGACACGCTGAGCATCGAGGTTCGGCCTTTGTGTTCGGCGGCAAGGGCGCCGCGTGGCGGAGTTATACTCATTCCCGACGATGGAGGGTAGTTACGCATGCCGATGAACCTGCTTGCCGCGGGCGCGCTGCGCCGTTTCGCGCCGTGGTGGACGCTTGCGCTCTGGTACATCGCCCTGGGCCCCATCGCCCGCGTGGCGCTGTGGTGGGCTTACGGGCACGCGGCGCAGGTGGAAGCGGGCTCGCTGGCGTGGATCATCCCGGCGGGGATCGTCGCGGACGCCATCGAAAACCTGTATCTGCTCGCGCCGCTGGCGCTATTCCTGTGGCTGTGCCCGGATCGATGGCAACGCAGCGCCGTCATGCGCGGTGTGCTGCTCGTCGGCACGGCGTTGTGGATGTTCGGCATGATCTTCAGCGCCGTCACCGAATTCTATTTCTTCGATGAGTTCGACTCGCGCTTCAACCTCGTGGCGGTCGACTATTTGATCTATCCCACCGAGGTGGCCGGCGACCTGTGGGCCGCCTATCCGGTCGGGCGCGTGATCCTGATCGCCGCATTGCTGGCCTGCACGATGACCTGGTTGCTGCGCGACGTGCTGACGGTCGGTACGCGTGTCGTGGCGCGCCTGGGCGCCCGCACGCGGCCGTTCTTGCTGCTGGCAGCCGTTGTTGCGCTGTCGATCGCACTGTTCTCGACCAACAGCCTGGGTTGGTCGGCAAATCGCGTCGCCAACGAGCTGGCCGCGAACGGGTCGTCGAGCTTTTTCCGCGCGCTGCGCACCAGCGAGATCGACTACCACGCGCTGTACGCGACGCGCGACAGCGCGGCCAACCATATGTTGCTGGTCTCGCAACTGGGCCGCGGTGGCGGCAGCTTTGCGAATGCGGGCGCAGCTCGCCTCGATCGCGCGTTCGCGGCGCGCTCGACCGGACTCGGCAAGCTCAATGTGATCTTGATATCGAGCGAATCCTTCGGCGCCGAATTCAGCCGCTTGTATGGATCCGATCGTGACTGGACGCCTGAGTTTGACCGCTATGCCCGGCAGTCGCTCTGGTTCCGACACACCTATGCATCGGGCACGCGTACGGTGCGCGGCCTGGAGGCGATCACGTTGTCGATTCCGCCGATACCGACCGAATCGGTGGTGCGGCGGCCCGGCAACGAGAACATCGCAACGCTCGGCGCGGTCTTGCGCCAGCAGGGCTATCGCACCAGCTTTTTATATGGCGGCTACGGCTATTTCGACAACATGAATGCGTTCTATTCGAGCAACGGCTACGAAGTGCGCGATCGCAATGACCTGCACGGCACGCCGCGCTTCGCGAACATCTGGGGTGTTGCCGACGAGGACCTGTACGACATGGCGCTCGCGCACGCCGATGAACTCGCGGCGAGCGGCCAGCCGTTTTTCATACACATCATGAACACGTCGAACCACAAGCCGTTCACGTTCCGCACCGGACTTGAATCGCTCGGCATCAAGCCCGTCGGCGGCGGACGCGAATCAGGCGTGCGCTACGCCGACTTTGCGCAAGGCTACTTCCTGCGCGCAGCGGTGAAACATGCGTGGTTCGGTCGGACGATCTTCATCATCGTGGCCGACCACGGCGCGCGTGTCTATGGGCGCCAGGAAATCCCGCTGCGCACCTACGAGATTCCGTTGCTGTTTTATTCGCCCGGCAACCTGGCGCCGCGGCGCGTGGATTCGCTCATGACGCAGATCGACATTGCACCGACTCTGCTGGGCCTGCTGGGGTTGCCCTACACGGCGCCCTGGTTTGGCCAGGACGCGTTAAATAGCGCGGAGCAGGGACGCGTTGCATTTTTCAACCACAACCATGATGTTGCAATGCTACGCGACGGCGAGTTGACGATATTGGGATTGCAGAAGAGCGTGCTGCATAAACGCTACGATGCCGCGACCGATCTCTACAGCAACGAAGTGCCCGTCGATGCGGCGATGACTGAGCTGACGATCGCGTATTACCAGACCGCCTATGAAATGTTCAAGACGCACACTTTTGACCTGGCCGCGCAACAGCAGGTCGCGCGCGGGCAAATCGCGCACTAGCAGGTGGCGCAGTCGGCAGTGCTGATCTGCAGGGCGACATCGCCGCTGCCGGCCGGATACACGGTCAGGATATAACCTTGCAGGTGCTGCCGAATCGGCGGGCTCGCCGGATCGCGTGCCTGCCGGAAAAGGCGCCAGGCCGCGAGCTGACGGTTCTGGCCCGGCTCGACGATCGGAATCGCGTGCATCGCCTCGACTGAGGGCGCAGCAACCGGCGCGCGATGCGTCGGCCATTCCGCGAGCTTCAGGCGTTCGCCCTGCATAATGAGCCGCGCCATGATGCCCGTGCGCTCGGTGCCTTCGTGCTTGAGCCGCTTGATGTCGACGATCAATGATTCGGACACCGACACGCCGCGCAATTCACCGCTGTCGAGATCCACTTCCACGGCTGCATCTTCGCCGACACCGATGCCGAGGCGCTTGCCGCTGCTTTCGAGCGCCGCCACCAGGCGTCCGATGCGATCGCGCTCGAAGAAATGTGAGTCCGAGATCGCACCCGGCAGGAAACGCATGCCCGGCCCGAGCCGCGGCCCCAGCTGCGACGGGTCTTCATCGTCCTCGTCTTCGCTCGGGGCTGACATCGTGGGTCCCGGCTTGGCCCCCAGAGCAGTGGCGCTTCCTCCGCCGTGGAACATGATCTCGCCCATCATCGCATCGCCGGCGCTCGTGCCGGCGATCACGCCGCCGCGCGCGAGCAACCGGCGCATCGCTTCCCACTCCGGCGTCGGCTTGTCATTCGGCCGATAGCGGTCCGTGATGCGTTGCTGGTCGCCGCCGGTGAAGAACATCGCGCTGGACCGGTCGATGGCGGCAACCGTCGCCACGGTGTTCATCTCGCGGCGAATGACTTCGACTTCAACGCGCGGCGCCCAGGTTCTCAATGCTTCGGTCTTGCCGATTGCCTCGATGTCCTGGTCGCTGCTGGCCGCGGTGGCAATCACGATGTGGGGTGGGCCATGCGCTGCAGCGAGCGTCAGGAAGCGCTCGTATACGGGGCGGTTGTCGTCGTCGAGCCCGCCGCCAATCAGCATGAGCGTGCCATGGTGGCGGGGCGTTGGCTTGGCGGCGGGCGAGCCCGGCGCAGCATGGGCAGCGGCACAGACAATCGCGGCAGTTACCAGAAGCGTCACTGACTTGCTCATTTACATCCTCGCGCTGCAGCTTGCACGGATCATACCTTGCCCAAGGGCGCTCGCCACGCGTGCATCGAACTTCTAGATTGGCTTGCGCGCTGGACGTTGCGATATTCTTCGCCGCCGGAACATCGAGGACAGTGAAATTGAAAAGCAATATTGAGATCGCGCAAGGCGCGAAGATGCGCCCCATCCTGCAGTTGGCCAGGGAACGGCTCGGCATTCCGGAAGAGCAGCTTGAGCCGTACGGCCGCTACAAGGCCAAGATTTCACTGTCGTACCTCGACTCGCTGAAGTCCGGTCCCGACGGCAAGTTGGTGCTGGTGACGGCGATTTCGCCGACTCCGGCGGGCGAGGGCAAGACGACGACCACTGTCGGTCTCGGCGACGCGCTCAATCGCATCGGCAAGAAGGCGATGGTGTGCCTGCGCGAACCGGCGTTGGGGCCGGTGTTCGGCATGAAAGGCGGAGCGGCCGGCGGCGGGTTCTCGCAGGTCGTGCCGATGGAAGACATCAACCTGCATTTCACCGGTGATTTCGGCGCGATCGCGCTGGCGAATAATCTGCTCGCCGCGTTGATCGACAATCACGTCTATCACGGCAATGCGCTGGGATTCGATGTGCGGCGCATCACCTGGCGCCGCGTGGTCGATGTCAACGACCGCGCGCTGCGCGATATCACCGTGGGGCTCGGCGGTCCCGGCAACGGATATCCGCGCCAGGATGGCTTCGACATTGTCGTGGCCTCCGAAGTGATGGCGATCTTTTGCCTCGCGACCAGTCTCGCCGACCTCAAGGAGCGTCTCGGGAACATCGTCGTTGGCTACACGCGCGAGCAGAATCCGATTCGGTCGCGCGACCTGAAGGCGCACGGTGCGATGACGGTGCTGCTGAAGGATGCGCTGGCGCCGAACCTGGTGCAGACGCTCGAGAACAATCCGGCGATCATCCACGGCGGTCCGTTCGCCAACATTGCGCACGGCTGCAACTCGGTCATCGCAACAAGGGCCGCGCTCAAGCTGGCTGACTACGTTGTCACCGAAGCCGGCTTCGGCGCCGACCTCGGCGCCGAGAAATTCATCGACATCAAGTGCCGCAAGGCGGGCCTTGAGCCCGCTGCGGTCGTCATCGTCGCGACGGTGCGCGCGCTCAAGTATCACGGTGGCGTGGAAGTGGCGGACCTGCCGCGCGAAAACGTCGAGGCGATGAAGAAGGGCATTACAAATATCGAGCGGCACATCGACAACATGCGCAATCGCTTCGGCCTGCCGTGTGTCGTGTCGATCAATCATCGCGCCGAGGACACCGACGCGGAGATCCAGCAGTTGATCGAGCGGGCCGGGCAGCAGGGCGTCAAGGTCATCTCGGCGAAGCATTTTGCCGAAGGCGGCGCCGGTGCGCTCGAGGTCGCGAAAGAAGTCGTGCGCATCTGCGGGCAGCCCAACGAGTTCAAGATGCTGTACGAAGATACCCTGCCGCTGTGGGACAAGATGAAGACGATCGCGGCGAAGATTTACGGTGCCGCCGACATCACGGCCGACTCAAAGGTGCGCACGGCGATCAAATCGCTGCAGGAAAACGGCTACGGCCACTACCCGGTGTGCGTGGCCAAGACGCAGTACTCGTTCTCGACCGATCCGAAGTTGCGCGGCGCCCCGCGTGGTCACGTCGTCAATATCCGTGAAGTACGGCTGGCGGCCGGCGCGGAATTCATCGTGATGATCTGTGGCGACATCATGACGATGCCGGGTCTCCCGGCTGCGCCGGCCTCCAACAATATCGACCTGGATGCGAAGGGCAACGTAGTAGGGATGTTCTAGCCGTTCCGCCGGGCGGGAGGGCGCGTGGCGATCGAATCGAAGTCCATCGACTACGTCGCACGTGGCGAAAGGCACGGGCGCGTGGTCGACCAGGTGCCGTTCTGGTTCCTCGGCAACTTTCATTTTTTCACGATTGCGATCGGCTTCGTCGGGCCGGCAATGGGCCTCAGCTGGGGCTACACGGCGCTGGCCGGTGCGCTCGGCATCCTGTTCGGCACGGTGTTCGTTGCATTCCATGCCTCGCAGGGCGTCGAGCTCGGCCTGCCGCAGATGATCCAGTCGCGCGCGCAGTTCGGCTATCGCGGCGTGACGATCGTGCTGATTGGCACGCTGCTCACGTTCATCGGTTTCAACGTCGCCGACACAGTGCTGACCTCGAACGGCCTGCACAGCATGTTCGGCTGGGACGGGCGAATCGTTGCGATCGTCGCGGCGATCGCCTCCGCGATATTGGCGATCTATGGCCACGATTGGCTGCATCGCATTTTCCGCTGGTGCTTCGCGCTCGGGCTGCCGCTGTACACAGTGCTGACGCTGGCCATTGTGTTCGGACGCGTGCCGGCGACGCACCCGCGCGCGCTCGGGTTTACCTGGGTGGCATTCGCCGCGCAATTCGCCGCCAGCGCCAGCTACAACATCACGTATGCGCCGTCGGTGTCGGATTATTCGCGCTACCTGCCCTACGACACCCGGCCGCGCAACATCATTGCGGCCGTGTTTACCGGCGCCGCGAGCTCGGCCATCTGGCTCATCGCACTCGGCGCCTGGCTCGCCGCGCACCTGGGTGCGAGCGATGGCCTCGTGGCGTTGCACGATGCGGGCGAGTCGCTCGCGCCCGGCTTTGGCACGCTACTGGCGTTCGCATCGGTCATCGCGCTGGTCGCGACGATGGGACTCAATGCCTACAGCGGCATGCTGACGATCATCACGGGACTCAGTTCTTTCGTCGAGCTTAAGCCCACGGCGCGATTGCGGGTCATGGCCATCGCGATGCTCGCGCTCGTGTGGCTGGCGATTTCGTTCACGGTCACCGGCGATGCGATCGAACTGGTCTATGCAGTACTGACGATGATGCTCTACCTGCTCGTTCCCTGGACCGCCGTGAACCTGGTGGATTATTTCTTCGTGCGCCGCGGCCGCTACGCGATCACGCAGCTGTTCACGCCGCACGGCCTCTATGGCGCCTGGTCGGTGCGCGGGCTTGCCGCCTACGGCATTGGCTTCGCGTCGACGATGCCCTTTTTCGTGCTGCCGAATTACTACGTCGGTCCCGCGGCGCGCGCCCTCGACGGCATCGACATCGGCTGGTTGGTGGGACTCATCGTGTCCGCGGGCGTTTATCTGTGGCTATCGCGCTCGTTCAATTTGGAGCGGGAAGCTGCGGCCGTAGACGAGAGCAACGCTGTGCTGGGCATCAGCAACATGGCCGCTCCTAGTCGCGATCCCAGTAGCGCTGCATCTCGAGAAACGTGAACGATGCCGACCACGTGATCAGCACGAAGCCGGTCAGTGCTTCCATGCCGGACAGGAACCGGACTGGACCTGCGGGCACAAAATCACCGAAACCGACGGTCGTGTAGGTAATTGCTGAAAAATACACGTAGTCCAGGTAGCCCCCGCTGGGCACGGGCAGGATCGCGCCAAAACCCAGCCAGCGGGTCAACGCAAAAGCGGCTACGGCGAACATCCAGATAGCCACGATGTGCAGGCCGAGCTGCGCGAATATAAGCACCAGGATCTTGGCGCGGTGATGGAAGGCGCGTGCCTCGGTCACCAGTTCAGGCCAGCCCAATTTTATTCGGTCAATCTTAACCGTTGCCGGGCAACCTGCGGACCAGCAT
>JBEPVS010000110.1:0-8900 GCA_041690875.1 Gammaproteobacteria bacterium | reverse complement strand
TTCTGGGATTCGCCGACGCACACAGCACCGAGTTCAACCGCGCCAGCACCCATCCGGTCATCGGCCTGATCACCGAGTGGCAGGACCACGCGCGTGGTGCGCAGCAGCGCGACGAGGCGTCGGCACTCGGCGGCAGCATGCGCCTCGGCGCCCAGGCCGTGCGTCTCGCCAGCGGCACCATCGCGCGCGAGCTGTACGGACGCGACGAAATCATGGAGCGGCACCGTCACCGCTTCGAGTTCAACAACACGTTCATGGACGCGTTCAAGCGCGCGGGGTTGGTTTTTTCGGGCCTGTCGAACGATGACCTGGTCGAAATCATCGAGCTGCCCTCGCATCCGTGGTTCGTCGCGCCGCAATTCCATCCGGAATTCACCTCGACACCGCGCGATGGCCACCCTCTGTTCGGCGGCTTCGTGCGAGCCGCGCGTGCCTGCCGCGCAGCGCAGCTGCCCAGCGCCGCGAACGCATGAAGCTGGCTGGCTTCGAGGTCGGCATCGATCGGCCGCTGTTCCTGATCGCCGGACCCTGCGTCATTGAATCGGCCGCGCTCGTCGAGGAAGTGGCCGGGCATCTGTGCGAGCTGACTAAAAAACTCGCCATGCCGTTCATCTTCAAGGCTTCGTTCGACAAGGCAAACCGTTCCTCGGGCAACAGTTTTCGCGGTCCTGGACTCGAAGCCGGACTCAAGGTGTTGAGCGACGTTCGTAGTAGGTTCAACGTCCCGGTCCTGACCGACGTGCATGAAGACACGCCGTTCAACGAAGTGGCGAGCGTCGTGGATGTACTGCAGACGCCGGCTTTCCTGTGCCGGCAGACCAATTTCATTCGTGCGGTCGCCAGTGCCGGCAAGCCGGTGAACATCAAGAAAGGGCAGTTCCTCTCGCCGTGGGAAATGCAACAGGTCGTCGACAAGGCGCGCTCGACCGGGAACGAGTCGATCATGGTATGCGAGCGTGGCTTCAGCTTCGGCTACCAGAACCTGATTACGGACATGCGCGCGCTGTCGATCATGCGCGCCACCGGTTGTCCGGTCGTGTTCGATGCCACGCACTCGGTGCAACTGCCGGGTGCGGGCGCCGGCGTGTCCGGCGGACAGCGCGAGTTCGTGCCGGTGCTGGCTCGTGCCGCCGTGGCGGCCGGTGTCGCCGGCGTATTCATGGAAACGCATCCGCGCCCCGAACAGGCCCTGTCCGATGGCCCCAATGCGTGGCCGTTGCCGCGCATGGCGAGCCTGCTGGCCACGCTCCAGGAGCTGGATCACGCCGCCAAGTCCCGTCCCTTCGAGGAAAGTTCTCTATGACCCGTATTGCCGAAGTGATCGGCCGCGAAATCATCGATTCACGCGGCAATCCCACGGTCGAGGCCGAAGTTACGCTGGCGAGCGGCGCGTTCGGCCGCGCCGCGGTGCCCTCGGGCGCCTCGACGGGTTCGCGCGAGGCGGTCGAGCTGCGCGATGGCGACAAGAAGCGCTACGGCGGCAAGGGTGTGCTGAAGGCGGTCAGGAACGTCAACACGGTGCTGCGCGAGGCGGTGGTCGGGCGCGATGCTTTGGATCAGGCGGGACTCGATGCGGCAATGATCGAGCTCGACGGGAGCGAGACGAAGAGCCGCCTGGGCGCCAACGCGCTGCTGGCGATCTCGCTCGCCAACGCGCACGCGGCAGCGCGCGAAGCAGGCAAGCCGCTGTTCCGCTACCTGGGTGGCAAGCGCGAGGCACTGCTGCCGGTGCCGATGATGAACATCATCAACGGCGGTGCGCATGCGAACAACAGCCTCGACATCCAGGAATTCATGATCCTGCCGGTCGGTGCGCCCACGTTTCGCGAAGCGCTGCGCTACGGCGCGGAAATTTTCCACACGCTGAAAAAGGTGCTCAACGAGAAGGGCCTCAGCACCGGAGTCGGCGACGAAGGTGGCTTCGCGCCCGACCTGCCATCGAATGAAGCCGCGCTGCAAACCATTTTGCAGGCGGTCGAGCAGGCCGGCTACAAGCCGGGCAAGGATATTTATCTTGGGCTCGACGTGGCCAGTTCCGAATTCTTCCGCGATGGCAAATATGAATTCGCCGCGGAACACCGCAGTTTTTCGTCGGCCGAATTTACGCGTTACCTCGCCGACCTGGCCGCGCGCTATCCGATCATCACGATTGAAGATGGCATGGGCGAATCCGACTGGGCCGGATGGTCGCACCTGACCGCGGAACTCGGGCGCAAGCTCCAGCTGGTGGGCGATGACCTGTTCGTCACCAACACGAAGATATTGGCGGAGGGCATCTCGCGCGGCATCGCGAATGCCATCCTGATCAAGCCCAACCAGATCGGCACGCTCACCGAAACACTGGCTGCGATCGACATGGCCGATCAGGCTCATTACGCCGCAGTAGTCTCGCACCGCTCCGGCGAGACGGAAGACTGCACCATCGCCGATATCGCGGTCGCCACCGCGGCCACTCAGATCAAGACCGGTTCGATGTCGCGCTCTGATCGCGTCGCGAAGTACAACCAGCTTTTGCGCATCGAAGAGGCCCTCGGCCCGAAGGCGAAATATGCGGGCCGCGAAGCCTTTCCGATCCGAATCTGATCTATGATCGCGCCGTCTGCGTCGACACTGGGGTTCGCGCCGTGAAATGGTTCGCCGCTTCGCTCATCGCCGCGCTGTTGCTGCTGCAGTATCGCATCTGGTTTTCCAGCGCCGGCGCCAGTGAAGTATTCCGGCTGCGAAGCGCCGTGACCGCTCAGGAAGGCGACAACCAGAGGCTCTCCGAGCGTAATCGCCAGCTCGCCGCCGAAGTGCGCGACCTGAAGCAGGGCTACGCGGCGCTCGAGGAACGGGCCCGTACTGACCTCGGCATGATCGGGCGCAATGAGACCTTCTTCCAGGTCGCCTCAGGGTCCACTTCGGCTGCGTCTGCGCCTGCGCCGGACAGCGGCGCAGCGCCGCTCGCGCCAATCGCGCCAGCCGACGCCGAAGGCCCTCCGACGCATACTGCCGCGCGCTGAACGCCGGTCGATCGCTGTTTCAGTCAGCCCCAAAGACCATGCGCTACTGGGTTGTCATTCCGGCCGCGGGCGCCGGACGGCGCTTTGGCGGCGCGTTGCCGAAGCAACACTGGCCGCTGGCATCGAGCACAGTGCTCGAAGTCGCGTTGCAGCCGTTCATTGCCGATTCGCGCTGCGCCGCGATCGCGCTGGCGCTCGATATGGAGTCGATGCGGGACACATCTTTGCGTTCGCGCCTGCCGGCCAAGGTCGTCTCGGTCGCCGGCGGCACGGAGCGAACGGATTCCGTGCTGAACGGGCTCGAGGCGCTCGCGGGTGCCGCGGGTGCCGCGGGTGCCGGAGCGAACGCGTCCACGCGCGCCGCCGCGTCCGATTGGGTGCTGGTGCACGATGCGGCGCGTCCCTGCCTCAGTGCGCGCGACCTCGATAACCTGCTGCTGGCCGGCGCCGCGCACAGCGACGGGGCGTTGCTGGCTGCGTCGGTCGCGGATACGCTGAAGCACGCCGACGCGAACCGTCTTTGCGAGCGCACTGTCGAGCGCGCCGGGTTGTGGCGCGCGCTGACGCCGCAGATGTTTCGTCTCGGCGCGTTGCAGTCCGCGCTGCGCACTGCGCGCGAGTCGGGGCGCATGCCGACCGATGAAGCGCAGGCGATGGAATGGCAAGGCGGTGCCGCTTTGCTCGTCGAGGCTGCGGACGCGAACATCAAGATCACGAATCGCGAGGACCTGGCCGTGGCTGAAGCCATACTTGCCGAGCGAAGCAGAGGCGGACAGCAATGCGTATAGGATCAGGAATTGACGTGCACGCCTTCGGGCCGGGCGATGCGGTCGTGCTCGGTGGCGTGCGCATCGCGCATAGCCACGGCGTGGTCGCGCACTCCGACGGCGATGTGCTGCTGCATGCGCTCGTCGACGCGCTGCTGGGCGCCGCGGCCTTGGGCGATATCGGCGAACATTTCCCGGACAGCGACCCGCGCTGGCAGGGCGCCGACAGTCGACAGTTCGTCAAGGCCGTCGTCGATATGCTTTCGCGCCGCTCGCTGCGCGTCATCAATGCCGACCTGACCCTGGTTGCGCAGGCACCGCGCCTCGGCCCACACCGCGAACAGATCCGTCACTCGGTCGCGACGTTGCTGGGACTTGCAGTGACCGACGTCAACATCAAGGCGACGACCACCGAGTACCTGGGTTTCACCGGCCGCAACGAAGGCCTGATCGGCATGGCCACCGTGCTGATCGATTCGGTTTAAGGGTTGCCCGCATCGCGCAGCAGCACCAGCGTGGCGCCGGTGCCGCCGTCACGCATTGCCGCCGAGGTGCAGGCCAGCACGAGCTGCATCCGTCGCAGCAGGCTGTAGACGGCCGCCTTCAGGACCGGCCCGCGCGTGCCGGAGCGCAATCCCTTGCCGTGCACGATGCGCAGGCAGCGCAATCGCCGCGCAGCGGCCGCCGCGAGAAACTCGCGCAATTGCGCGCGAGCCTCGACGACCGTCAGGCCATGCAGGTCGATCTCGGATTCTATGCGGTAATCTCCGCGCCGCAGTCGTCGCAAGACGGTTTCTGGCACGCCCGGCTGGCGGAACTGCAGTGAGTCGCCGGGCTGTATATCGAGCTCGGGATCTGGAGGATCCAGGCTTTCGCGCAAAACCGCAGCGCGCTCGGCGCGACTGAAGCGCGCACGCGGCGAGGGGCGGCGGCGTGGCGGCGCGGCGCGCTCCGCGCGAGGCAGTGGACGAACGCCGCGCATGGCCCGGCGGAACTCCTCGCGATCGTCGTCATCGCCTGTCAACTTGCATTCCTCCGGGCGCGGGCTTTCAGTATATTGGCGCGCCGTCGGGTTCATGGGATCGCATGCAAGAATAATGAAAATCCTGGTCAGCAACGACGATGGATACCACGCCGAGGGCATCGTGCGGCTGCGTGCGGCGCTCGCCGCTATGGCCGAGGTCACGGTCGTCGCACCGGACCGCAATCGGAGCGGCGCCAGCAATTCGCTGACACTCGACGTGCCGCTGCGGGTCACGCAATCCGAGCCCGGTGTCCATTTCGTCACCGGTACGCCGACCGACTGCGTGCACCTGGCGGTTTCGGGCCTGTTCGATTATGACTTCGACATGGTGGTCAGCGGCGTCAACGACGGCCCGAACCTCGGCGACGACGTGCTGTATTCCGGCACGGTTGCGGCCGCCATCGAAGGACGCTTCCTCGGGTTGCCAACGCTGGCCGTTTCGCTGTGCACGCGCTCCGGAAGCGGGCGTCACTTCACGACCGGCGCGGCGATCGCGCGCAGCATCGTCGCAGGGATGGCCGGCCGGCCGCTCGATCCGCGCCTGATCCTCAACATCAACGTGCCCGACTTGCCGCTCGGAGAACTACGCGGACTCAAGGCCACGCGCCTGGGGTTCAGGCATCGCTCGGAACCCGCGATTCCGGTGCGCGACCCGAAGGGTGAGAAAATGTATTGGGTGGGGCCGGCAGGCGCCGGCGCCGATTCGGGCGAGGGCACCGACTTCGATGCAGTGGCTACCGGCTGGGTGTCCGTGACGCCGCTTTCGATTGACCTGACGCGCCACGCCGCACTCCCCGAACTGGGGAAATGGCTCGGCGGCGTGAAGCTCGCATGACCGACCCGCGCTTTTCCGGCATCGGGATGACCTCGCTCCGGACGCGCGATCGGCTCGTGCAGCGACTGCGCGAGCAGGGCATCAAGAACCTGACGGTGCTCGATCGCATCCGCAACCTGCCGCGGCACATCTTCGTCGATGAAGCATTGGCAAGTCGCGCCTATGAAGACACCGCGCTGCCGATCGGATTCGGGCAGACGATCTCGCAGCCCTACATTGTCGCGCGCATGACCGAGGCGCTGCTCGAAGGACCGCCTCTCGCACACGTCCTCGAGGTCGGTACCGGCTGCGGCTACCAGACCGCAGTGCTTGCGCCACTGGTCGAACGCATCTACACGATCGAACGCATCGACGGACTGCAGAAACGGGCGCGGGTGCGGCTCAAGGAACTCGGCGTGCGCAACGTGCGCTTCAAGGTCGGCGATGGCTCGAAGGGCTGGCGCTCGCAAGCGCCGTTCGACGGGATTCTCGTGGCCGCTGCTCCGCTGGTCGTGCCGGAAGAGCTGACGGAGCAGCTCGCACTGGGCGGCCGGCTCATCGTGCCCGCAGGTCCCGAGGGCAAGCAGCAGTTGCTGCGGATCACGCGGCGCGAAGAGGGGCTCGAGCAGAGCGTGCTGGGCGCCGTAAGCTTTGTTCCGCTGGTCGGCGGCGTCGGGTAGCCGCCTTGAATTATGTTCACATATACGCTGTAAGACATTGAAAAAGGACAGATATAATTATCCGACTTGTCAACGATCGAAGCGCACGGCTAGTATCTTTGCACCTGTCGGCGATTTCCGACACTTTCTCGACCGGGCAGGCGTACCGGGAGAAGACACAGGGCATTAGGGGAAGAGCTGATTAGTCCAGAGAAGAAGAAAAACAGTTCGAAAAACAAAAACAAGGCAGTGACAATTATTCGATTCTGTCAGCTTCGGATAGTTGGTTGGTTGAGCGATCTTTCCGCCCTGTGTCTTCTCCCGGTCCGCTTCCTGCGGGTTCCTTAAGGGAATAAACCCGCGACCACCTCTCGACGCTCCTGCGCGAGCACGTTGTACGTGCGGCAGGCCGCACCCAGGCCCATGCATTCGAACGCGACGCCCCGCGCTGCGATCATCCGGCGCAAGCGGCGGCTCGCCGGTTCATCGACGGCATCGCTCCCGATCAGCACGATGGCAGGGCGTAACTCGAACACCGCATCGAGGGCTGCGGAATTGAGCGCGGCGAGGGAACTTGCCTGCCAATTGCTGACCAACTTTGAAGGACTGACGATGAATGGCGCGCGCAGCAGCGTACCGGCGACGTCGACCTCACCGGGCACGTAACGGCGTACCGTGAGAATTTCAGCATCGGTATCGAGGACGAGGCGCACGACCGTTACGATACCACCGTGAACCGGCTCATCCTTGTGCTCTGCGACTTCTATCCCGCGCGCCTCGATCGCGCGGCGCTCGCCGCGTTGCCGCGCTTGCAGTCGCTCGAGCGCTGGCTCGCCTGCGGCGACATCGCTCCTTCCCAGGGCGGTTGGCGCGATTGGCTGTGGCGCGAATTTGCGCTGAAGTCACCGCTGGCGCCGAACGCGAATGGAGGTGCCGATTCGTTCGTGCCTGCCGCGGTGGCGGCTGCGGCCGTGCCGAACCTTCCGGCCGGCAAACCGCTGTGGTTCGCGACGCCGGTAAATTTCGTCGCCGGGCTCGACACAGTGCGGCTTCATCCAGCCGGCCTGCTGGAGATCGATGCCGACGCGCAGCGACAAATGGCCACGGATTTCGCGCGCGTGTTCAATGGTTCGGGCTTTTCATTGCACGCCACCGGACGGCGCGAAATGCTGCTGGCGGGCGGAGCGCCGGTCGCGCCGAACAGCACTCGAACCAGCGATCCGGCCATGTGGCTGGGCGCCGATCCGCGCGAGGGATTTCCCGCCGGCCCGCAGGCCGCGGAGCTGCGCCGTCTCGGTGCCGAGATCGAAATGTGGCTGCACGAGCATCCGGTCAACCAGGCGCGCGCCGCGCGCGGCGAACTCGTCGCCAATGCGTTGTGGCTGTGGGGTGGCGGGGCGACGGCTGTGACCTGCGCCATGCGTTCCAACCCGCCCGCCAGAGCCTGGGCCGAGGACCTATTCATCGACGGGCTGGCGAGGTTGCGTGCCGTGGACGTGCAGGCGCCGCCTGAGGGCTGCCCGTACATGACCACTGGGCCCGATCAGCCAGGCGATTGCGTGGTTGTGTTCGGCACGGGTGCGGCAACCCACGGGAATTCGCTCATCCAATTGGATCGCAGCTGGATTGCACCCGCTCTGGCGCGCTGGCAGCAAGGGCGCACCAGCACCGCCACGCTGCTCGCCGGAGAACGCGCCATCACGCTCCCGGCTTTGAGACGGTGGCGGCGTGGGTGGCGGGGCTTGCGCCGACCCAACCCGTGGTATGAGATTTTGCTGCGATGAAGGTGACGATGCTGAAGATCCAGCGGCGCGCTGTTCCGTCGGATGATGTCGCGTTGGGTGCGGAATTGCACCCTGTGCTGCGGCGCGTGTACGCGGCGCGCGGGTTGCGCGCTCGCGAGGAACTCGACTTGTCGCTCGAGCGGCTCGCGCCGGTCGGGAGTCTCGGTGGCGCGGCCGCGGCGGCGGAGCTGTTGCTGCGACATGTGCAGCGGCGTGTGCTGGTCATCGGTGATTTCGACGCCGACGGCGCGACCAGCACGGCGCTGATGCTGCGCGCGCTGCGCGGTTGCGGATTCGCCTCGGTCGAGTTCCTGGTCCCCAACCGCTTCGAGTACGGCTACGGTTTGACGCCCGAGATCGTCGCTGTCGCCGCCGAGCGAGCCCCGACGTTGATCGTCACCGTGGACAACGGCATTTCCAGCCATGCCGGCGTCACCGCCGCGCGCGCGCGCGGCATCGAGGTGCTGATCACGGACCACCACCTGCCGGGCGCCGAACTTCCCGACGCCAACGTGATCGTCAATCCGAACGTGCCCGGCAATGGATTTTCCAGTGGCGCGCTCGCCGGCGTGGGCGTCGCCTTCTACGTGTGCGCGGCGCTCCGGCGGCTGATGGAGAACGCAGGCCAGCTGCCCACTTCGGCGCCCTCGACCGCGACACTGCTCGACCTGGTCGCAGTCGGCACGGTCGCCGATGTCGTGCCACTCGATACCAACAATCGCGTGCTGGTATCGCAGGGGCTTGCGCGCATCCGCGCCGGACGCTGCGTGCCGGGCATCTCGGCGCTCCTGGCCGTTGCGCGACGCGAACGCAACGATGGAGGCCGACGTCGAGCGCCTGCGGGCAGCCG
>JBEPVS010000109.1:0-8944 GCA_041690875.1 Gammaproteobacteria bacterium | reverse complement strand
CGGCACCAGCTTCTTCAGCGCCTCGGGCGGCGGCGATCCGGTGATGTTCCAGCACGTGTTCTGGTTCTTCGGGCACCCGGAGGTCTACATCCTGATCCTGCCGGCGTTCGGCATCGTCTCGGAAGTGATCCCGACCTTCTCGCGCAAGCCCCTGTTCGGCTACGAAGCGATGGTGTACGCGACCGCCTCGATCGCGTTCCTGTCATTCATCGTGTGGGCGCACCACATGTTCACGGTCGGCATGCCGCTGGCGGGCGAGCTGTTCTTCATGCTCTCGACGATGCTGATCGCAATCCCGACCGGCGTAAAGGTCTTCAACTGGAGCGCGACCATGTGGCGCGGTTCGATCAGCTTCGAGCCGCCGATGCTGTTCTGCCTGGCGTTCCTGTTCCTGTTTACGATCGGCGGCTTTTCCGGATTGATGCTGGCGATCGCGCCAGCCGATTTCCAGTACCAGGACACCTATTTCGTCGTCGCGCACTTCCACTACGTGCTGGTACCGGGTTCGATCTTCACGATCATGGCCGGGGTCTACTACTGGCTGCCAAAATGGACCGGGCACATGTACAACATGACGCTCGCGAAGGTGCATTTCTGGCTATCGACGATCTTCGTCAACGTGCTGTTCTTCCCGCAGCACTTCCTCGGGCTGGCCGGCATGCCGCGCCGCATCCCGGACTACGCCACGCAGTTCGCCGACTGGAACATGGTGTCCTCGATCGGTGGTTTCGGTTTCGGGATTTCGCAGCTGTTGTTCCCGTACATCATTATCCGGTGCATCCGCGGCGGACAGAAAGCCACCTCGCAGGTCTGGGAAGGCGCGCACGGCCTTGAGTGGGAGCTGCCTTCGCCGACTCCCTACCACACATGGGAAACCGCACCGACTCCGGCGCAGATCGCGCATGGTGCCGAGCATTGAGACCATGACCGCCACCGACGAACAGCGCCGGCGCGCGCGGCGTACAGCCATCGTGCTCTCGCTGGTCGCGATCGCGATCTATGTCGGCTTCATCGCGCTGACCGTGCACCGGAGCCACGGTTGATGACGCCCCCGCCGAACGAGCCCGCGATCGACGACACACACGCGCTGCACAAACGCAATCGCAAGTTGACGGGCAAGCTGTGGCTGTTCGTCGCCGGCAGCTTTGCTTTCGCCTTCGCACTGGTGCCGCTGTATCGCGTGCTGTGCCAGGTCACGGGCTTCGGCGACCAGAAGCTGCTGACCGAAGCTGTGGCCCCGATACGCGCAGCGAACGCGGCTGACGGCAGCGCAGCCGCTGACGCCGCGCGCACCGTGACCGTGGAATTCATGGCGAACCTGCCAACCGTCGGAAATTGGGAATTCCGCCCGGTGCAGGCGAGGTTGCAGGTGCATCCGGGCCAACTCTACGAAGCGGACTTCATCGCGCACAACCTGACCGGCCACGATACCGTCGCGCAGGCAGTGCCGAACATCGCGCCCGGCGAAGCGGCGAGCTGGTTCCACAAGACGCAGTGCTTCTGTTTCTCGCCGCAGCCGTTCAAGGCCGGCGAAGAACGCGTGCTGCCGGTGCACTTCTTCATCGACCGCGCGCTGCCGGCTTACGTCGATCGCGTCACGCTCAGCTACACTTTCTACGACACGGCGCTGCGTGTCGCCGCCCGCTAGAGACCGGTCACTCCAGGAAACCATCATGTCGCAGTCACATGCCCCGGCCGATTCCAGCAAGTACTACCTGCCGCACGGCACGCCGTGGCCGATCATCGGCTCGGTGGCGCTGTTCACGACCATGCTGGGTGTGGCCGGTTGGCTCAACGAATGGTACGGGCCGGAATTCTTCGCGATAGGCCTGGCGCTGCTGGCCGTGATGTTCATCGGCTGGTTCCGCACCGTCATCAATGAGAACCAGCAGGGCGTCTACAACCTGCACGTCGACCGCTCGTTCCGCATGGGCATGATCTGGTTCATCTTCTCCGAGGTCATGTTCTTCGCGGCCTTCTTCGGCGCGCTGTTCTACGCGCGCACGCTGGCGGTGCCGTGGATCGGCGGCGAGGGCGTGAAAGTCTTCAACCGCATTTTCCTGTGGCCGAACTTCGATGCAGGCTGGCCAACCAACGGCCCGGCGCACCTAGGTCCCCGCGCTGACGGCACATTTGAAGTGATTCCGGCTTTCGGCGTGCCGGCGCTGAACACCGCGATCCTGCTCAGCTCAGGGGTCACGATCACGATTGCGCACCACGCGCTGAAGGCGGGCAACCGCGGCGTGCTGAAGATTTTCCTCGCGCTGACCTTCCTGCTCGGTTTCCTGTTCGTCTCGCTACAGGCGCGCGAATACGGCGAGGCCTACATGCACCGCGGCCTGCAGCTCAGCACCGGAATCTACGGCTCGACCTTCTTCATGCTGACCGGATTCCACGGCCTGCACGTGACGATCGGCGCGATCATGCTGACGATCATCTGGCTGCGCACCTTGCGCGGCCATTTCACTCCAACACGGCATTTCGGGTTCGAGGCCGTCGCGTGGTACTGGCACTTCGTCGACGTGGTCTGGCTCGGCCTGTTCATCTTCGTCTACTGGATCTAGCCGGACGGCGACATGCGCCGTGAACCGAGCAGCGGCGCAGGTGTCGTCCATCGGATGATGGTCGACAGCGAGCGGCTCAAATCGAACCTGCTCGGCGACCCGAGCTCGCGCATCGTCGATGTCTATACGCCTCCGGAGCATGACGGCTCTGGCGTACCGTTGCTGGTGGATCTCGTCGGCTACACCGCCGGCGGCCCGGCGCACACCAACTGGAAGAATTTCGGCGAGAACGTTCCCGAGCGGCTCGATCGGCTCATCGCGAGTGGTGCGATGCCGCCGGTCGTCGTCGCATTTCCGGATTGCTACACGCGACTCGGTGGTAACCAGTACATCAACAGCGCCTCCACCGGACCGTGGGCGGATTTCCTGATCCAGGAAATGGTGCCGCAGGTCGAGCAGGAATTCCGTTGCGGCGGTTCGGGCCGGCGCGGCGTGTTCGGCAAGAGCTCCGGCGGCTACGGCGCGATCGTGCACGCGATGCTGTATCCGGATTTCTGGGCGGGCGCGGCCTGCCATTCAGGCGACATGGCGTTCGAGACCTGCTACATGCCCGGGCTCGTCCGCAGCCTGCGTGAATTTGCGCGCGCCGGCGGCATCAAGCCCTGGCTCGAGGAATTCGAGAAGCGCCAGAAAGTGAAGGACGAGGACGTCGAGACGCTCGAGATGCTCGCGATGTGCGCGAGCTACGATCCTGATCCGCAAGCGTGGCTCGGGCTACGGCTGCCGATCGAAATGGAAACCGCCGAAGTGATCCGCGAACGCTGGGACAATTTCGCGAAGTGGGACCCGGTCAATATCGTGCGCACGCGCGGCGCGGGACTCAAGGCGCTGCGCGCCCTCTACATCGACTGCGGTGACGTCGACCAGTTCAATCTCGTCTACGGTGCGCGCCGGCTGCACCGCGAATTGCAGCGCCTCGGCGTGTCGCACCGCTACGAGGAGTTCGCCGACAACCATTCGAGCATCGACTACCGGATGGACACCAGCCTGCCGTTCCTGGCGGCGGCGCTGGCCGCTGCGAGCTGAAGCACGCCCCTCGACGCTAACCTGCAATCAACTCCACGCGCTCGACATCGGGCGCGGCCTGGTCGTGCAGTTCGGTGTTGAATGACACGAGCACAAACGGCCGCGTGCCGGTGTTCTTGAAGGCGTGCGGCACGCCGGGCGGAAACTGGAATCGCCACACTTCGCCGGCCGGCACGATGACTTCGCGCGTCGCCTCGCCGTCGCGGTAGCGCACCAGCGCCTCGCCGTAGACCGCGGTCACTTCGGTGCCGCGCAGGTGCCGGTGGTTGCCGCGCACCGCGCCAGGCTCGGTGATGACGGCATGCACATTGCGCCAGCCGGCCAGAATCTCCGGCTCGAGCGGTTCGAACACCGCGCCGCGCGCATCCGAGTGCACGTTGATGCGCGTGATCGTGACTTTCTGCATCGCACCCTCGCCGCTGTGCCGGGGCAGCGTCGCCCCGCTGCAATTATCCGTGATTCTGGTTCACAATGCGGCATCCGACGGGGGCACTCCGATGCGAAAGACGATCTGCTATGCGTTGCTCGCGGGCGCGAGCTTTTGCTGGGCGACGTTTGCGATGGCGGATGGCGTGGGTCCGCCGAGCGGAAACGCCGCAGCCGTGAGCGCGGATGCGAACGATCCATTCCTGTGGCTCGAGCAGGTCAACGCGCCGCGCGCGCTGGACTGGGTCAAGGCGGAAAATGCCAGGACCTCTGCGGTGCTGGAGAGCGATCCGCGATATGCCAGGTTGCATTCGGCCGCACTGGACCTTGCGCAGGCCAACGATCGCATCCCGGAACCCGCGTTCAGGGGCGGTGAAATCTACAACCTGTGGCAGGACGAGCACCACGCGCATGGCCTTTGGCGTCACACCGGCTTCACCGCTTTCATGCGTGGCGATGCCACCTGGCAACCGCTGCTCGATCTCGACGCGTTGTCGGATAGCGAACACGCCAACTGGTTCTGGGGCGGCGCGCAATGCGCGGAGCCCGGCGAGAACGTTTGCATGGTCGCGCTGTCCGACGGCGGCGAGGACGCGGTCACCGAGCGCGAGTTCGACGTGCGCAGCGGCCACTTCGTCGAAGGCGGATTCGTGTTGCCAAAGGGCAAGCAGGGCATCGCCTGGCAGGATGAAAACACGCTGCTTGCAAGCCGCGAATGGAAACCGGGTGAACTGACGAGCTCGGGCTACCCGTACATCGTCAAGCGGCTGAAGCGCGGCCACCCACTGGCTGAAGCGACTGAAGTCTATCGCGGTGAAAAGACCGATGTCGGCGCAGAGCCGGCATCGCTCCGTGACGGCGATGGCAACGAAGTGCTGTTGATCGTCCGTAATCGCACTTTCTTTGAAACCGAGTATCGGCTGCTCACTGCGCACGGCACGCCGCAACTCGCGCTGCCGCAGAAGAGCGGTATCGTGGGCCTGCTCGCAAATCGCCTGATCGTCGAACTGCGCGAAGATTGGAAGGTCGGCGGCAGGGTGTTCGGCTCCGGCTCCGTGGTCTCGATCGACATGACGAAGGCGCGCGCCGCGCCGGGCAGCCTGCATCCCACATTGGTTTACGCCCCGGAGCCGCGCCACGCGTTTGGGCAAGCCGCCGTGACGCGCGACAAGCTGTTGCTCACCGAGCTCGACAATGTTCGCGGCCGCGCGCTCGTCTACTCACCCGACAAGGGCGGCGGGGGTTGGACGCGCCGCGCGTTGCCGCTGCCCGAGAACGTCACCGTTTCGGTCGTCGACACGGACCTGCACAGCAACCGCGCGTTCTTCGAGGTCACCGGATTCACCACGCCGGCCAGCCTGTGGCTCGCCGATCTGGATGCGAACACCCAGCAACTCGTGCGCGCGCTGCCGCCGCGCTTCGATGCCTCGCACCTCGTCGTCGAGCAGCTCGAGGCCTCCTCGAAGGATGGTACACGCGTGCCGTACTTCGTCGTGCACGCGAAGGACATGCCGCTTGATGGCAGCACGCCGCTGATCCTCGAGGCCTACGGCGGCTTCCAGATTTCCGAGACACCGGACTACTCCGCGACGCTCGGCAAGTTGTGGCTCGAGCGCGGGGGCGCCTATGCGCTCGCCAACATCCGCGGCGGCGGCGAGTTCGGTCCCGCCTGGCACGATGCCGGCTTGAAACTGCATCGCCAGCGCATCTACGACGACTTCGCTGCCGTGGGCGAGGACCTGATCGCGCGCAAGTACACATCGCCGCCGCATCTCGGTATTCGCGGCGGCTCCAATGGCGGATTGCTGATGGGCGTTGAATTCAACCAGCGTCCCGATCTGTGGGGTGCGGTGGAGATCGAAGTGCCGCTGCTCGACATGCTGCGCTACGAACAAATCGATGCCGGTGCCTCATGGGTCGGCGAGTACGGGAGCGTGTCGGTGCCTGCAGAACGCGCTTTCCTCGCCTCGATCTCGCCTTACAACAACCTGCGCGCGGATGCGCACTATCCGCTGCCGCTGATCTGGAGCACTAGCAAGGACGATCGCGTCGGCCCTCAGCACGCGCGCAAGTTCGCCGCGAAGATGGCGTCGATGCACCTGCCGTACCTGTTCTACGAGGTGCTCGAGGGTGGCCACTCCGACGGTGCGACGCTGGAAGAGAAAGCGGCGACCGGAGCGCGCGACTACACCTATTTCTCGCGCCAGCTGGGGCTGCCGTAGCGAGCGCCTGGCAGGCTCATTGCACGATGATCGTTGCCAGCATCTGCGGATGAATCGAACATCCATAACGGTAGGTGCCCGGTTTGTCGAACCGCACGCTATAGGTGTCGTCCTGGTCGAGCGCGCCTGAACGCACGAGCTCGTCGGCTCCGCGCACCGTGTGCGGTTCCGCGTCGAGGTTGCGCCACGTAACCGTCGTGCCGGCGTTGATCGTCAGCGTACGCGGCGCGTACATGAAATCCTTGATCTCAACGGTCGCGGCCTGCGCCGCAGGAGCGGCCATGTCCGCCGCGTGCGTCGTCATCATGCATGCCGCCAACAGACAGGCAGCAGCGATGCGAATCCCCGCGCTCACGCCAGCGTCCGATCGCGGACCGCGAGTGAACGAGGATGAGGCTGCAACGACACCGTACTGACGCCCAGCATCCGGGGCAGCTGATCGGCCGGAACCTTCAAGGGTCCCGGCGCGGCGGCCGCGCCAGCTGCCGGCTGTGGATACGCCGTGGAACGCGCGGTGTGGAAGGTGATGTGCCCTTCCACCTTTTGCACGATCTGGTGGATGTGACCGTTCAGCACCGTGACGGATCCGAAGCGCCGCAAGTAACCCATGGCCTGCTCCGCATCGGCAGTGCCCCACCCCCACGGTTCGTAGATATTCCACATCGGCATGTGCGCGAACACGACGATCGGCGTGCTGGCCGAGCGGCCCTTCAGGTCCGCCTCGAGCCATTCGAGCTGCTCCGCGCCGAGCGATGCAAGGCTGTTCGACCTGAACTGCAGCACGTTGATTAACCCGATGAAATGCACGCCGTGATGATCGAAGCTGTAATAGCCGCGATTGGCGGATGGCTTGCCATAGCGCTTGAAGTACTCGCTCGCGGTCGCGTCGGCGACGTCATGTTCACCCGGGGTCGTGTGCATCTCGACGACGCGCAGCCTGGAAAGCAGCAGCGCCGCGGTGTCAAATTCCGCGGGCTTCGACAGGTGCGTGATATCTCCCGTGTGGATGACCATGTCTGGTCGGTCGGGCATCGCGTTGACCAGCTCGATGGTTTGCTGGAGCGTCCCGGCCACGTCGGGATTCGCATCCTTGTTGAAACCGATGTGCGTGTCGCTGATCTGCACGAACAGCGGGATGCCGCGAGCGGCGCGCGGCGTGGCGTCCGTGGCGGCCTGCGCGAGATCCACTGGCGTGAACACGCCGCCAGCCAGCGTGAACAGCGTGCCCGCGCCCCCGTAGGCGAGGCACTTCAGTGCATGGCGGCGCGAAGCCAACTTGTCTTCATCCGGTGTCATCGGGAGTATCCTTTGCGTGTTTGACGGATACCCGAAGAGACTGACGCATGCGATGGTTTATTCCCGCCGGCAGAAATGTCGTGTCGCCGGGAATAAACCGCCTGTTGCAGCGGTCTGATAGCAAGAGCGAACCACGTGCCCAGCAGTCCAGCGCCACGAAACAGCCGGTTTGTCGCGGAGGTACTGCCACATGGCGCCGCTGCGTACAACCTCGCGCGTTGGCTCTGCCGCAATGAGACCGACGCGCGCGATATCGTGCAGGAGTCGTTCGCGCGCGCGCTGCAGTATTTCGGCGGTTTCCGCGGCGGTGACGCGCGCTCGTGGCTGCTGACGATCGTGCGCAACACGGCCAGCACCTGGCTGAAGTCCAGGCCGGCTGGCGCGCGAGGCGAATTGGACGGCGAGCATCAGGATGAGGGCGAGCTCGAGGCGCCGCCCGGAAGCGGTGCGTTGCTGGGCGCCGATCCGTTGCGTGCCGTCATCAGCGGCGAGGAGGCTCGCACGCTGCGGCAAGCCATCGCGGCACTCCCGGTGGAGTATCGCGAGGTGTTGGTGTTGCGTGAATTCGAGGACTTGCCCTATCGGGATATCGCCGCAATTGTGGGCTGCCCGATCGGCACGGTGATGTCACGCCTTGCGCGCGCCCGCGATGAACTTGGCAACCGCATGCGAATGGAGGCGCGGCAATCGTGAATCACGACGAAGCTCACACGCTCCTCGAAGCCTATGTCGATGAGCAGCTCGGCATCGCCGACACCGTGCGCATCGAGGCGCACCTCGCGGTCTGCGAAACCTGCCAGGGCTGGCTGCGCGATCGACGAGCGCTGCGCGAACGACTGCACGCGGCGCCGCTCCGCTATCGCATGCCCGCCGACTTCGAGGCCAGCCTCCGCGCGCAGCTCGAACCGGCACCGGCCGCGCGACCCAGCCGCTCGATGCTTGCGGTTTCGTGGCCGCGCGCATTGGCGGCGAGCCTGGTCGTGGGGCTCGTGGGCCTCTGGGCCGGCCACATTCTGGGCGTGCGCGGGAGTGCCGCTGATCAATGGGTCGGCGCCTACGTGCGCTCGAATTTGAGTGCGCGGCCGCTCGATGTGCCGTCTTCCGATCATCACACCGTGAAGCCCTGGCTGTCGGCGCGGCTCCCATATTCGCCGCCGGTGCCTGAAATAACCGGTCCGGACGACGAATTGCTCGGCGCGCGCATCGACTACATCGAGCGAACAGCGGTGGCGGCGCTCGTGTACCGGCACGGCAAGCACCAGATCGATGTGTTCGTATGGCCGACCGGCGCGCGTCCTGAACCGGCCTCGACAACCGCGCCGATCGCGGGCTTCCACGTGGCGAGTGCGCGCGTTCGCGGTTTCAATGCCGTGTTTGTGTCCGACATGGCAACGCCAGAACCTGTCTCTT
>JBEPVS010000108.1:0-9414 GCA_041690875.1 Gammaproteobacteria bacterium | reverse complement strand
GCTCAAGCGCTTCGGCATCTTCGGCCCGCCGACGATCGCCTTCTACGGCAAGGACGGCCATGAGCGCAGCAATTACCGCGTGGTCGGATACATGAAAGCCGCGGAGTTTGCGCAAGTCGTTTCGCGCGCCACTTCGACCGGCGGTTGAATTGCATTGAAGCCGCTGCCGATCGTGCTGCTGCTCGCCGCCGCGCTGGCAGGCGCGGCTGCGGGCTTCCTTGTGTTTCGCGACCACTCCATGCCCGCACCCGGTCTCGTTCAGATCACGGTTCCGGCGGCAGCCACGCCGGCCGAAGTGGCCGCTGCGACCGATGCTTCGTCGCCGCCAGCTCCGGCCATTCCCGCCACGGTGCCCGATATTTCGCTGCCGGACCTCGCCGGCAAGACGGTTGCGTTGCGGTCCACCGATGGGCATCCGAGGCTATTCAACTTCTGGGCCACGTGGTGCGAGCCCTGCCGCCGGGAAATTCCGCTGCTCAACACGCTGCAGGTAGCCCAAGCCAGCAACGGCTTGCGCATCGTCGGCATTGCGGTCGACTTTCGCGACTCGGTTAAGGCCTATCTGAAGATTCACCCGCTGCGTTACACGTCGCTGGTCGGTGAAGAGTCCGGGCTCGAGGCGGCGCAGAAATTCGGCATGGACCTGTTGTTGCCCTTCTCGGTGTTCGCGGATGGCCAGAATCGCATCGTGGCTGTCAAAGTGGGCGAACTGCACCAGGATGAAGCAGACGCGATCCTCGACGCGATGCGCCGGCTCAAAGCGGGGGAAATGAACCTGGCCGACACCCAGGCCGCGATTGCCGCCACCATGAAACAGCTCGCAACGACGAGAGCGAAACAGTCAACGGCAAAATAGGCCGTATTGTTTCAATATTGAACCAGCCGGCCGCTGCGGCGGATTTACCAGATCGCTGCAGATTTGACGACAATGCGTATCAATCTATGCAGGGTTCGTCTAAATTCGACGCAATTAACGACAAGACCGCGGTGGCTAAGACCCCCATGGCCCGATTTTTGTTACTGAATGGCCCGAACCTGAACCTGCTCGGCAGCCGTGAGCCGGACACCTACGGCTCCGTCACGCTCGCCGAAATCGAGACCCGTGCCAAGGCGCTGGCAACGCAGCTGGGCCACGAAGTCAACGCCCTGCAAAGCAACGCCGAGCATGTGCTGATCGAAGCCGTCCAGCGCGCACCGGGCGATGGTGTCGCGTTCCTGATCCTCAACCCAGGCGGACTGACGCACACCAGCGTGGCGCTGCGCGATGCGCTGCTGGGCGTCAAGCTGCCGTTCATCGAAGTGCACCTGTCGAACACGGCCGCGCGCGAGGAATTCCGCCACCGTTCCTATTTCGCTGACATTGCCGTGGGCTCCATCGTGGGCTTGGGCGCCATCGGCTACGAGCTCGCGGTGCGCGCGGCGGCCGCGCGGCTGGCGGGCTGAACAAGTTACCGAGGAGATCCGCGACCGATGGACATCCGAAAAATAAAAAAACTGATCGAGTTGCTCGAGGAGTCGGGCGTCGCCGAAATCGAGATCCGCGAGGGCGAGGAATCGGTGCGCATTGCGCGCCAGGCGCCCGTGGGCGCGGGCGGCGGCGCGACGGCCGCACCCGCGGTGACGTATGCGCCCGCACCAACATCGCCTTCGGCGGCGGCGCGGGCGGCGGCCACGCAAACTGCCGGGGGAGCGCCGGCCGGCGCCCGGGCGACCGCGGAAGGCGAACAGGTCGTGACGGCGCCGATGGTTGGCACTTTCTATGTCGCGCCTTCGCCCGGCGCCAAGCCGTTCGTCGACATCGGCGATGAAGTGCAGCAGGGCCAGGTGCTGTGCACGATCGAGGCGATGAAGATGATGAACCAGATCGAGTCCGAGTTTGCCGGCCGCGTGCGCGCGGTGCTGGCCAAGAACGGGGATCCGGTCGAATTCGGCCAGCCCCTGTTCGTCATCGAATAGCGGCGCCAAGGGCCTGTTGTCAGTTAGAACATCGATGCGTTGCTGCTCAAAATGCTTTCAGACAAGGCGCGAGGCGCGATGCGTGGTTATTCCACGTGAGCGCCGAGCAACGCCGTATGAAAGCATTTTGAGCGCAACCCTCCGGGGCCGGCCCAGAATTGCGCAGGGCCGCGTTGCTTCTCCCTCATGTGCAATAAGCACACTTCGGTCGTCGCGCCTTGCCCTGCGCAATTCTGGGCACGGCCGCGTCGACGTTCTAACTGACAACAGGCCCTAATGCTCGACAAGATCGTCATCGCCAACCGCGGCGAAATCGCGTTGCGCATCCTGCGCGCCTGCCGCGAACTGGGCATCAAGACCGTCGCCGTACATTCCACCGCGGATGCAAACCTGAAACACGTGCTGCTCGCTGATGAATCGGTGTGCATCGGCCCGCCGGCCAGTCGCGACAGTTACCTCAATATGCCGGCCATCATCAGCGCCGCCGAAGTCACCGACTCGGTCGCCATCCATCCGGGCTACGGGTTCCTCTCTGAAAACGCGGATTTCGCCGAGCGCGTCGAAAAAAGCGGCTTCACGTGGATCGGTCCGAAGGCCGAGACGATCCGCCTGATGGGCGACAAAGTCTCGGCGATCAACCTGATGACCAAAGCGGGCGTGCCCTGCGTGCCGGGCTCCGGCGGGCCCTTGACCGAGGATACCGGCGCCAACCTGCGCAAGGCGCGCGAGATCGGTTATCCCGTGATCATCAAGGCCTCGGGCGGTGGCGGCGGCCGAGGCATGCGCGTCGTGCACGCCGAGGGCGCACTGCTCAGCTCGATCGCGGTGACGCGCTCCGAAGCGGCGGCTGCGTTCGGCAACGACCAGGTGTACATGGAGAAATTCCTCGAACGGCCGCGGCACATCGAGTTCCAGATGATCGGCGACAACTACGGCAACGTGGTGAGCCTGGGCGAGCGCGACTGCTCGATGCAGCGGCGCCACCAGAAAGTCATGGAAGAGGCCCCGGCGCCGGGCATCACGCCGAAGCAGCGCGTGAAGATGGGCGAGCGCTGCGTCGACGCCTGCAAGGCCGTGAAATATCGAGGCGCTGGCACGCTGGAATTCCTCTATCAGGACGGCGAGTTCTTCTTCATCGAGATGAACACGCGTATCCAGGTCGAACATCCGGTGACGGAGCTGGTGACCGGCATCGATATCGTCAAGCTGCAGCTGCAGATCGCCGCCGGCGAAAAACTGCCGTTCAAGCAGGATGACATCGAGATCCGCGGCCACGCGCTCGAATGCCGCCTGAATGCCGAGGATCCACGCACCTTCATGCCTTCGCCCGGACCGATCAAGCTCTGGCACCCGCCCGGCGGCCCCGGCGTGCGCGTCGACAGCCACGTGTACTCGGGCTACAACGTGCCGCCGTATTACGATTCGATGATCGGGAAGCTCATCACGCACGGCGACACGCGCGAGACCGCCATCGCGCGCATGCGCAACGCGCTGGCGGAGCTGGTAGTCGAGGGCATCAAGACCAACACGGCGCTGCACCAGGAAATCCTCGCGCATTCGGCGTTCCAGGCCGGCGGACTGGATATCCACTATCTCGAGCGGCGCCTGGGGCTGAGATAGCGGCGCCCGTTAGTGGATTACCTTGCGCTGAGCTTTGAGCTGCGCGGGCTCGATGCCGCTCGCGCCGAGGCTGCCTGCCTCGCGTTCGGCGCGCAGGCGATCACATTCAGCGACGCGCACGATGACGCGGTGCTCGAACCCGGTGTCGGCGAAGTGCGCCTGTGGCCCGCGACAGCGCTGCAGGCGCTGTATCCGGCCGATACCGATGTGGCCGAGCTGGGCGCCGGACTCGCCCGCGAACTGGGTCTTGAAGCGGGGCGCATCGAAACGCGGCTGCTCGCCGATCGCGCCTGGGAGCGCGAGTGGCTGCGCGATTTCCACGCGCGGCGCTTTGGTTCGCGGCTGTGGGTGTGTCCCACGCATGAAGAGGTGCGCGAACCCGGTGCGGTTGTCGTGCGGCTCGATCCCGGGCTTGCCTTCGGTACCGGCACGCATCCGAGCACCGCCTTGTGCCTCGAATGGCTCGATGCGCACCTGGGCGTCGGTGCGAGCATCATCGACTACGGCTGCGGCTCGGGCGTACTTGGGATAGCCGCGGCCATGCTCGGCGCTGCGCACGTCGATGCGTTCGACATCGATCCGCAGGCGCTGCGGGCGACCGGGGACAACGCGGCAGCGAATGGTATCGGCGCGCGCCTCATCGTGCATGCCGATGCCGCGCAACTTCCTCCGCGCGCCGACGTGCTGGTCGCCAACATCCTGGCGCGCACGCTGTGCGAACTGGCCGGCGACTTCGCGGCGCGGCTGGCGCCCGGCGGCACGATCCTGCTGGCGGGAATCCTCGGCGAGCAGGCGGAAGCCGTGGCTTGCGTCTATGCTTCGTGGTTTGATATTGCCCGTTGCGGCGAGCGCGACGGCTGGGTGGCGCTCACGGGCGCCAGGAAGAGTTGATGTACACGGTTTGCCCCAAATGCGCGCTGACGCTGGCCGTGACTGCCGCGGACCTGCGTGCCGGACAAGGCTATGTTCGCTGCGGACGCTGCGCCAACGTGTTCAACGCGTTGCTGGCGCTGTCGGAAGAATCGGTGCTGGCGGCGATGGAACCGGCTCCGTATCGCGATACGCATGTTGATGTCGACGACGCGCATCGCGCCAGCGGCACGGTCTCCCGTCCGACGCTGAGCGACGAGGAATACGAATCCGACGAAGACAACGAGCCCGCTGACGCCAGCGCATCCGGCAACAGCGAGCCACCCGCCGAATCCGCGTCGCGCCCCGAATCGGCTCCGCGCCAGGAACCGCCGCCGCGGCCGGAGCCGCGTCCACCCGCTGCGCCCGCGCTGCGGCTCGTCGACACTCCGCCGCCACCGCTCCCGCCACCGCTCCCGCCACCGCCGGCCTTGCCCGATACGCCGGACGACGAACTCGAAGTGAAGGAATATCCCAGCACCGGCACGTTCGAGACCATCGTGCTCGAAGGCGATACGTTCCTTCAGACCGAGGAGCTGATTCCGCAGGAAGTGCTCGACAGCGAGATCGCCGATGTGTCGCGCCGCGCGGCCGCGCCGCGCGAGGACTACGACGAGGAAGCCATCGTCGATTTCATCGTCGACACCAGTAATTCGGGCGAATACGCGCTGGGCGGTTCAGACCTGCCGCGCGCGCTGGCGGCACTTCGGGAAGCCACCGGTGAATTCCGGCACGAGGCCAACATCCACGCCACCGGCAGCAACATCACGCCGCAACGGGTGCGCGAAGCGCCGGCCGCGCGTTATCGCGGCTGGCTGATCGCCGGCTCCGCGCTGCTCGCGCTTTTGCTGGGCGTGCAGGCGATCAACCATTGGCGCAACGACCTGGCCACGCGCGCCGGTTGGTATGGCCCGTTGAGCCAGATAGCCGCGCGCTTCGGCGAACCACTGCGGCCAAACTGGAACCTGGCTGCGTACGACGTGCGCCAGCTCGGCGCGATGGCCGACCCGGGCGATGCGCACGCCCTACGGGTTCGCGTGAGCCTCGCCAACCACGGTGCGCAGGCGCAGGCGCTGCCGCTATTGCGACTGACGCTGCTCGACCGCTACGGCAAGGCGGTCAGCAGCGGCGAACTGCAGCCCGCGCAATACCTGCCCGCACCGCTGCGCGGGCAGCAGTTCATTGCCCGTGACCAGCGCATCGACACCGAAGTGCGCGTGCAGGATCCTTCGCAGCAGGCGTCGAGCTTCGAGCTGGATGTTTGCATCCCGGCAGCCGGCGGCGGCGTGCGTTGCGCCGGCGACAGCGCGTTGGTCGCCGGCATGCCGTGACCCTCTCGATCGGACCCCTTGCACTCGCCGGACGGGTGCTGCTCGCACCCATGGCTGGGGTCACCGACCCGCCATTTGGCGACTTGTGCACGCAGTTCGGCGCGGCGCTCGCCTGCGGGGAGATGCTGAGCGCCGACCCGTCACTGTGGCATTCACCCAAATCGCGCCGCCGCATGGCCTCGAGTGCCATCGCGCACGGGGCGGCACAGCGGCGAACCGTGGCGGTGCAGCTGGCCGGGAGCGATCCCACGCTGCTCGCCGAGGCGGCTCGCCGCCAGGTCGGCGAAGGCGCCGACATCATCGACCTGAACCTCGGCTGCCCTGCGAAAAAAGTCTGCGACAAGCTGTGCGGATCCGCGCTGCTCGCCGATGAACCGCTGGTGGAGCGCATCTTCGCCGCGCTGGTGCGCGCAGTCGACGTGCCGGTGACCGTGAAAATACGTACCGGCACTGATCCGTCGCGCCGCAATGCCACGCACATCGCGCAACTCGCCGAGCGCGCCGGCATCGCCGCCATTGCGGTGCACGGTCGCACGCGTGCCGACCGATTCAACGGCCACGCGGAATACGAATCAATCCGCGCGGTGAAACACGCGGTACGCATTCCAGTCATCGCCAACGGCGACATCGGCACGCCGGCGCAGGCGGCGGCGGTGCTGGAACAGACTGGCGCAGATGCGATCATGATCGGCCGTGCCGCGTTGGGCTCACCATGGATTTTCCGCGATGTCAATTCATTCCTGCGCGTGGAAAAAAAATCTCCGCCACTCTTGCGCACGTCGATCGCAAAGATCATTCTTCAACACGTCGAATCCCTGTACGCGTTTTACGGCGAGTACACCGGGTTGCGAATGGCGCGAAAACACCTGGCTCGATATTGCGAACTGTGGCCCGAGACGCGAGCAGCGCGCTCCGGACTCATGGCGGCGGAAGATTCCGCGACGCAGTTCGAATTGGCCCGGCAGGTTTTCGATGTGGAATCGGCGACTGCGGATTGCGAAGAACTAAAACGATGAACCGGAACGCAGGCAAAGACCTACCGTTGCGCACCCACACCGAGCGCGTCCTCAGTGACTACTTCTCCAACCTCAACGGCCATCGGCCGGCACGCTTGTACAACCTCGTGCTGCGCGAGGTCGAAGAGCCGTTACTGCGCGCGGTGCTCGACTATGCCGATGGCAACCAGAGCCAGGCCGCCGAGATCCTCGGCATCACCCGCACCACCTTGCGCAAGAAGCTGCGCACCATGGGGCTGCCCGAATAAAGACTGGCATGGCGATCGCGCGCGCACTGCTCTCAGTCTCCGATAAACAGGGCCTTGTCGAATTTGCCCGCGCGCTCGAGCGCCGCGGCATCGAGTTGCTGTCCACCGGGGGCACCGCCCAATCGCTTCGAAACGCAGGCCTTGCGGTACGCGAAGTGGCTGATTATACAGGTTTTCCTGAAATCATGGGCGGGCGCGTCAAGACGCTGCATCCGCGCGTACACGGCGGCTTGCTCGGGCGGCGCGGCACAGACGAGGCCATCATGGCCGAGCACGGCATCGGGGCGATTGACCTGCTGGTCGTCAATCTTTATCCCTTCGCCGCGACGATCGCGCGCACCGACTGCACCTTCGCCGAAGCAATCGAGAACATCGATGTCGGTGGGCCCGCCATGTTGCGCGCCGCGGCCAAGAACCATGCGGATGTGACCGTCGTCATCGATCCGGCCGATTACGCCACGGTGCTGTCGGAACTCGAAGCCAGTGGCGACACATCGATCGACACGCGTTCGCGCCTCGCCGCGAAAGCGTTCGCGCACACGGCCGCGTACGACACCTGCGTGTCGGACTACCTGCAGCGCGCGCAGCAATTGCCGATCGAACGCTTTCCTGCGACGCTTCCATTGATCTTCCAGCGCACGCAGGAACTGCGCTATGGCGAGAATCCGCACCAACGCGCCGCGTTCTACCGCGCGATGGACGCGCGAGGCGCGTCGGTCGGCACCGCGCGGATGCTGCAAGGCAAGGAACTGTCATTCAACAATATTGCCGATGCCGATGCGGCGATTGAATGCGTGCGCCAGTTCGCCGCGCCGGCCTGTGTCATCGTCAAGCACGCGAACCCCTGCGGCGCCGCCGCTGCGGAAAACATTTCAGCCGCGTACGCACTCGCGCACCGCACGGATCCCACCTCGGCATTTGGCGGCATCATCGCGTTCAACCGTCCGCTCGATGCCGCGACCGCGCAGTCGATCATCGACCGGCAGTTCGCCGAGGTGATCGCGGCGCCGTCGATCGATGCGGCGGCGAGCCGCGTGCTGCAGGCAAAATCGGCGATCCGCGTGCTGGCCGTCGGCGATCTCACTGCGCCCGGTGGTGATGGCTACGAGCTGCGCAGCGTGAACGGCGGACTGCTCGTGCAAGACCGGGACACGGATACCGTGGGTGCCGGCGAATTGCGCGTCGTGACGCGGCGCAAGCCGGACGAGCGCGAGCTGGCCGACCTGATGTTCGCCTGGAACGTGGTTCGCTTTGTCAAATCGAACGCGATTGTGTTCGCGCGAGACAACACGACGATCGGCATCGGCGCCGGCCAGATGAGCCGCGTCTATTCCAGCCGCGTGGCCGCGCTCAAGGCCGCCGACGAAAAACTCGAAGTGCGCGGCGCTGTCATGGCGTCCGACGCGTTCTTCCCGTTTCGCGATGGAATCGATGTCGTCGCGGACTATGGCATCAGCGCCGTCATCCAGCCGGGCGGTTCGAAGCGCGACAACGAGGTGGTTGCCGCAGCGGACGAACACGGCATGGCGATGGTGTACACGGGCATGCGACATTTCCGGCACTAGGGCATCGCACCTGGCGTACCCATGAAGGTCTTGATCGTTGGCAATGGCGGGCGCGAACACGCGCTCGCGTGGCGCTGCGCAGCGTCCGACAGCGTCGATGAAGTGCTGGTCGCGCCGGGCAATGCCGGCACCGCGACCGAACCCAGAGTGCGTAATGTCGCGGTCGCCGCGACCGACATCACGGGTCTCGTCGCACTCGCGCACGCCGAGAACATCGCTCTGACGATCATCGGGCCCGAGACGCCGCTCGTCATGGGCGTCGTCGATGCGTTCCAGGCGGCCGGCCTCGCCTGCTTCGGACCAAGCCGCGCCTGCGCGCAGCTCGAGGGATCGAAATCGTTCACGAAGGAATTCCTGCGCCGTCATGACATACCAACTGCGCGATCCCGCAGTTTCACGCGCGCCGATTTCGACGCCGCCTGGTTGCGCGCGCAGCCGCTGCCGATCGTCATCAAGGCCAGCGGGCTCGCCGCCGGCAAGGGCGTTGTCATCGCAACCAGCACTGACGAAGCGCTCGAAACGGTGGCCGCAATGTTCGACGGACGATTCGGCGATGCCGGCGACACGGTGGTCATCGAGGAATTCCTCGACGGCGAAGAAGCGAGCTTCATCGTCATGGCCGACGGCGCTCACGCGCTGCCCTTCGCCAGCTCGCAGGATCACAAGCGCATCGGAGATGGCGACACCGGACTCAACACCGGCGGCATGGGCGCCTATTCGCCGGCGCCGGTGGTGTCGATGGCCGTGCACCTGTCTCTTATACAAATCT
>JBEPVS010000107.1:0-9462 GCA_041690875.1 Gammaproteobacteria bacterium | reverse complement strand
ATAAGAGACAGGCCCCGTGCGGTTGACCTGGGGGTGTTGCGCACGCTGTGCGCTAAATTGCGCTTGCCGCGCCCCCGCCGGCGACTGCTGCCGGCGCCGGCCAGCAGCGGACGCGCCTCGTTCGCGCTCGAACGCCCGGTCGGATTCTGGCGGACCCGTCTCGACCGCCGTGCACCGCGGGAGCTCGCGGCGCTGATCGACGCGTTGCGCGCCGACCCCAAGCTCGATGTCGCGCTGGTGCCAGCGGGCATCTACTGGGGGCGCGCGCCGCAGAAAGAGCGGTCGCTGATCCGCCTGTTCCTGGCCGAGAGCTGGGCGATCGGCAGTCGGCTGCGACGGGGATTCGGCGTGCTGGTCAACGGCCGCAACATCATGGTTCAGCTGGGGGAGCCTATCTCGCTGCGCAGCCTCCTCGGCGGCGAAGTGGACACCGCCTCGGTTGCACGCCGCGTGGCGCGTGCGCTGCGCACGCAGCTCGCGCGGGGGCGCGCGGCGCGCATCGGCCCCGATCTCTCGCATCGGCGCACCATCGTTGCCGAGGTGCTGCGCTCGCGCGCCGTGCGCCAGGCGGTCGCGCAGGCCGCGCGTGACCGCAGCGGGGGCGAGGGCACGATCGCCGTGCGTCGCCGTGAGATGCTGCTCGAAGCGCGCCGTTGCATCGACGAGATCGCGGCGAACTATTCGCACACTTTCGTTACGTCGATGTCGCACCTGCTGACGCGCGTGTGGAACCGGCTCTACGACGGCGTCGACTTCCAGCATGTCGACACACTGCGCCAGGTCGCGGACGGCAATGAGATCGTCTACGTGCCCTGCCACCGCAGCCACATGGATTACCTGTTGCTGTCATACGCGATCTACCAGCACGGCTTCGCGATTCCGCACGTTGCCGCCGGCGTGAACCTGAACCTGCCGGTGGTGGGCCGCTATTTGCGCAAGGGCGGCGGTTTCTTCATGCGGCGGAGTTTTCGCGGCAACTCGGTGTACACAGTCGTGTTCACGCAGTACCTCGCGGCGATCATGGCGCGCGGACACTCGATCGAATATTTCATCGAGGGCGGCCGCAGCCGCAGTGGACGCTTGCTGGCGCCGATGACCGGCATGCTGGCGATGACGGTGCGCAGTTTCCTGCGTAAGCCCCGCCGCCCGGTCGTGTTTATCCCGGTGTATTTCGGCTACGAGCGCATCTGGGAAGGCGCCACGTATATCAACGAGCTGTCGGGCCGGCCGAAGGAAAAGGAATCCGTGCTGGGCCTGCTGCGAAGCCTGCATCGCCTGCGCGAGCGCTTCGGCCGCGTGCACGTCAACCTCGGCGAGCCGATATTCCTCGACAGGCTGCTCGAGCGTCACGCCCCGGACTGGCGCGCACACAGCGGGAACGAGCAGGAAAAGCCGCGCTGGATGGCGCCGCTCGTAGGCGAACTTTCGGGCACCGTCATGCGGCACATCAACGCCGCGGCCAGCGTCACGCCGGTCAATCTGCTGGCGCTCGCGTTGCTGGCGACGCCGCGCCAGTCCACGCTCCAGCAAGACCTGCTGCGCCATCTGGACACCTTGCTCGCCGTGCTGCGCGCCGTGCCCTACAGCGATCGCGTTACGATCACGGAGCTGGCGCCGCCGGCGATCGTCGACTACGGCGTGAACCTGCAGATGATCACGCGCGAGACGCACCGTGCCGGCGAGTTCGTGCGCATGAGCGCCGAGAACACGGTACTCGCCACGTACTACCGCAACAATGTGCTGCACCTGGTGGCGATGCCCTCGCTGATGGCCTGCTGTTTCATCGCCAACGCCGAGTTGCGCGCGGCCGACATCCAACGCTTCGCCGGCCGCATCTACCCATACATCGCTGCCGAGTTGTTCTTGCGCTGGCGTGAGGATGAGGTCCCCGCTGTCGTCGATGACGTGCTGGCGGCACTGGCTCGCTGCGGCCTGCTGGAGAGCGCGGGCGAAGGTTGCTGGCGGCGTCCGGCGCCGAGTTCCAACGCGGCGATGGAACTCTCGCTGTTGGCGCAGTCGACGGTGCAGACGATCGAGCGCTATTACCTCGCGATCGCCCTGCTGGTCCGCGCCGGGAGCGGCGCGATGACGCAAAAGGCGCTCGAGGAGCGCTGCCAGCTGATGGCGCAGCGCATGACGCTTCTGTACGGATTCAACTCGCCCGAGTTCTTCGACCGCGCGCTGTTCGGCAGCTTCATCAACCTGCTGCGCAGCCGCTCCGTGCTGCGCACCAACGAAGCCGGCTGCCTGACCTTCGACCACGTACTGGTCGAGGTGGCGCGCGATGCCGAGATCGTGCTCTCAGAGCAGATCCGCCACTCGATCCTGCAGGTCACGCACGCCTGAGTGTGAGCGGGCCCTAGTGCGGCCAGAGCCAGCCGAACGTGCCGCCCGTCAGCAGGCCATACACCAATCCGTCGAACATCGTGACCAGCGTCATGCGCCAGTTCCGGTGATACCAGATCGCGGCCTGCGGCAAGGCCATGGCGTAGGCCATGAACGCCGCAAAGCCAACGAGCCGGAACACGCTCAGGTATGGCGCACCAGCCGGCAGCTCGCGTCCGGCGATGTACGCGCACAACAGGCTGACGATCAGCAGGTACACAAACCATTGCCCGAGCATCTTGCCCATCGCCATCGTGCCGCGCGAGACGGTCATCAGGATCATCGATCCGCCTTCGAGCTTGGCCCTGAATTCCGGGCTGCTGAACTGCTTCATCGAATCGGGCTTGGGCATCGCGTAATCGCCCGGCTGCACGTTCAGCGAGCGCATCGCATCGAGGATCGCATCCTGCTGCGCCGGCGCGCGCAGGTCGTTCCAGTGGTAACCGAGGAACATGTGGATGATCGAGCTGGCCGCGAAGATGAACACGGCCGACAGCAGAATCGGTAGCCAGAGTGAGCCAATGGAAATCATGTGAGCCTCCCGTGGATTAGTCGTCGTGCCGCACCGCGCGGCGCAGCTGCTTGTTTCGCTGGCGGTGGAGTTTGCCAGCAATGCGCCGCTCCTTGGAAGCCCGCGTGGGCCGGGTGGGGCGGCGTGGCTTGGGCACGTGGCGGGCGCGCTCGATCAGCTCCTGAAGCCGCTCCAGTGCCTCGCGCCGGTTGCCTTCCTGCGTACGGTGGTTGCGCGCCACGATGAGGATTTCCGCATCGCCGACCAGCCTGTGTCCGGCGAGCGCACGTAAGCGCGCCTTGGCTGCCTCGTCGAGCACCGTCGTTGCGGCCAGGTTGAAGCGCAGCTGCGCCGTGGTGGCGACTTTGTTGACGTTTTGCCCGCCAGGGCCAGTGCCGCGCACGAAACTGAAACTGAGGTCGGACTCCGGGATTTCCGGTGGCGCATTCACGACGCGGTCGGATGGCTGCCCGAACCCAGCAGCCGTACTTCGTGCTGTAAGACCGGGATCGTGATGCCCTCGTCGCGGAACAGTCGCCAGATACGCCGGTTCACCTCCGAGCGCACGTTGTTGAGGCCGTTTTGCGGATCGGCAATCCAGAAACGCAGCTCGAGATCCATGCCGTGATCGCTGAACTGCATCAGCCGCGGCGCGGGCGCAGGATCCTGCAGCACGCGCGGATTGCCCTCGACAGCGCGGCTCAGCAATTCAAGTGCCAGTTCCGGATCATCGCGGTAGCTGATGCGCACCGGCAGTTTCAGTCGCACCTTGCGGTCGGAGTAGCTCCAGTTGATGACGGCGCCGGTGATCAGGTTCTGGTTGGGCACCAGCGTCTCGACGCCGTCGCGGTCGCGCACGACGACGCAGCGTCCGCGCAGTTCCTGCACCCAGCCGAAATTCTCGGTGCTGGTCCCGGTGAGGCCCGTGAAGCTGATGACATCGCCGGGCTTGATCGACTTGTCAAGCAGCAGCACGAAACCGCTGACGAAGTTGCTGGTGATCGCCTGCAGCCCGAAACCCAGCCCGATGCAGAGCGCACCGCTGATCAGCGTGAGCGCAGTCAGGTCGACGCCGGCTGCATTGACGCCGACCAGCGCGCCGAGGCCCACGAGGAAGAAATGGCTGAATTTCGCGATGCCGATGCGTGTCGACATCGCGACGTTGCGCAATTTCATGACGCGCTGCTCGATGGCGCGCGCGATGAGGCTGCCCACGAGCACGAAACCGGTAATCTCGACGAGGCTCTTCAACAGCGACCAGAGCGAGAACTGCGCCTTGCCTGGAAGGAGATCTATCGCATCAAGCGTATCTTCGATGCTGCTCAACCAGCCGATGTTCTGGAACGTGATCGCGAGCCACACGATGCTGGTGACCTGCGGCTCCCAGCTCTGCAGCCAGGAGTGTGGTCCGAGCAATTGGCTGAACGCGAACACGCCGGCACGCACCAATGCCAGAATGCAGGCAAGGCGCAGTGCCAGGTCGATGGTGCCGGTGTCCAGCGCTTCGCCGGCGAGGCCCACGTGCACGGCGAGCAGCAGCAGCGCCGCGCACAACGCCGGCACCAGCCGCACCAGTCCGTCGAGCAACAGCGCCTGCCACAAGCGGCGTGGCGGAGGGCGGCGCTGCCAGGCTCGGCGCACGACGTGGCCGATGAGGAACGAAGCAACGACTACAGCGATGATCGCGAGCCACTGAGCCACCTGCAATGGCCCGGTCAGGTGTTCGAATTGTTGCTGCAAGGCTAGGGCTATATTCAGGCGTTGAGATTGGGAATGAGCTGGCTTTCGAGCATCAGAATCTGATCCTTCAGCGCCAGTTTGCGCTTCTTCAGCCGCTTTAGCTGCAATTCATCGATGTGGATGTCGAGCGACAGCCGCGCGATGACTTCATCGAGGTCACGGTGTTCGATGCGCAACGCCCGCAACTTTTGTATGTTGCGGAACAGTTCGCGATCGACGTTGTCACCGGATTCATTCATTGGGCAGAGAGCGCGCAACAGGGCCTGTTCGTGTTCAGGACATTGGCGTGCCGCGCACGGGTTCCAGGCCTAGTCGTTCAGTCATGGGCACGACGCCCTCGGGTAGCTTAGCGAAGCGCCCCAGCGGACGCCACGGTACGCCGGGAACATGGAAATCCGATCCGCACGAACCCGCCAGGCCAAAGCGCCGCGCCAACGAGGCCGTGCGGTCGGCATCGCCGGTTGCCATGCCCGGCAGGCTGACTTCGATCCCTTCGCCGCCCGCGTCGCGAAATTCCGCGCACAGCTCGCGCAATCCGCCGGCGGAGAGTTTGTATCGGTGCGGATGTGCCAGCACGGCGGCGCCGCCGGCCGCGCCAATCGCCGCCACGGTCGCGGCGACGGTGGGCCACGCCGCCGCCACCGCGGCGGGCTGGCCCTTGCCGAGCCACCGCTTGAAAGCGTCATCCTCATCGGCGGCGAAATGGCGTTGCACCAGTTCGCGAGCTACGTGCAGCCGCGTCGGTGTGCCCGGATGCGCCAGCACCGCGGCTGAAATCTCCGCACCGGGCAAGCCGTTTGCGCTGAGCTTGAGGCCCATGCCCTCGATGCGCTCGCGCCGGCGCCGGCGCACGTCCGCAAGATGCGCGATCAATGCGGGCGCAGCCGGATCGAGGCGCAATCCAACGATATGCACTTCTCTGCCTTTCCACAGGCTGGTGAGTTCGCTGGCGTAAAGAAAACTGATCCGCGCGGCCTCGCAGGCTGCGCGCGCTTCTTCGCAACCGGCCATCGTGTCATGGTCGGTGAGCGCCAGCAGCTGTACGGAACGCGTCACGGCGAGCGCGACCAGTTCGTCGGGGGCAAGCACGCCATCGGACCAGCTGCTGTGCAGGTGCAGGTCGATGCGCTCGAAGGGTTGCGGGGCGGTGTGCACGGACGCCATCATAGCGAAGCTGATGGAAATTCCGCTTCGCATCGCATTACGCAGCCAATGAATGAGCCCGCCTCGCACCGCGTTCCATGGTCTGAAATCGATGACGTGCTGCTCGACCTGGACGGTACGCTGCTCGATCTCGATTTCGACAACCACTTCTGGCAGGTGTTGGTGCCGCAAGCCTGGGGATCCACTCGCGGGCTCGATGCAGCGGCGGCGCGTGCATTGCTGAAACCGCGCTTCGATGCCTGCGCCGGCACGCTGGCCTGGTACAGCACCGAACACTGGAGTCGCGAACTCGAACTCGACATCGCCGCGCTAAAGCGCGCGGATGCGCACCGCATCCGCTGGCTGCCCGGCGCGCGCGCTTTCCTCGCGCGTTCGCGTGAACGCGGCAAACGCTTGCTGTTGCTCACCAACGCGCATCCCGATGCGTTGGCCATCAAGCATGAACGCACCGGCGTGCTCGAGCATTTCGATGCTGCCTACAGTTCACACCAGTTCGGTGCGCCGAAGGAAGATGCGCGCTTCTGGCGAGCGCTGCATGAGGTCGAGCCGATCAATTACTCGCGGAGCCTGTTCGCCGACGACAGTCCTCCGGTGCTGCGTGCGGCGCGGGCTGCAGGCATTGGGCACATTCGCGCGATCCGCCGCCCCGACACGGCGCGCTTAGGGAATCCGCACGACGGATTCATCGCGGTCGACGCGCTGGGCGAGCTGCTCGTCAACGACGACGGTGCTGCGCGAGTGCGGCGCTAGCGCCGTCGCGGTGGTCCACCGCGACGTGGGCCACCACGGCCACCACCACCACCACCACCACCGCCGCCGCCACTGCGGCGGCGCGGCGCATCGGGATCCCGCGGCACGTACGGCGCCGGCTGCAATTTCGGCAGGTCCGCAGGTTCGTAGCGCTCGACCGGAATCTTGTGGCCGATGAAGTTTTCGATGTCGGGCAGCGAGATCGCGTATTCCTCGCAACCGAAGCTGATGGCATCGCCCATCGCGCCAGCGCGCGCGGTGCGTCCGATGCGGTGCACGTAGTCGGCGCAGTCCTGCGGCAGGTCGAAGTTGAACACGTGGCTGACATCAGGAATATGCAAGCCGCGCGAGGCGACATCCGTCGCGATCAGCACCGCGAGTTCGCCTTCATGGAACTGGCGCAGGAAACGCAGGCGCTTTGGCTGCGGCACGTCGCCCGAGATCGCCTGAGCAGCAAAACCGTTGGCGCGCAGCGAGGCTTCGAGCCGCTCGGCCATGCGTTTCGTATTGACGAACACCATCGTGCGATGCGCTTCGGTCTCGCGCAGCAAATGCACCAGCAGCGGAATCTTCTCCGGCATCGACGGAAAATAGATCGCCTGGCGTACTCTATCGATCGTCACCTTGTCCGGTTCGATGCGCACCAGCTCCGGATTGTTCATGTGCTCGTACGCCAGTTCGAGCACGCGTTGCGAAAGCGTCGCGGAGAACAGCATCGACTGGCGGCGGTCGGGCGCCGGCAGCCGGCGCATGATGTAACGGATGTCGGCGATGAAGCCCAGGTCGAACATGCGGTCGGCCTCGTCGAGCACCAGCACCTGCGCGTGGCGCAAGTCGTATATGCCCTGCTTGAGGTAATCGATGACGCGGCCAGGCGTGCCGATCAATATCTCGACACCATCGGCGAGCTGCTTGCGCTGCTTCTCATAGTCGGTGCCCCCGAACACTACGGCGAGCGGTAGCCCCGTGTGGCGGCCCAGCGCCAATGCATCCTTGTGGATCTGCACCGCGAGTTCGCGCGTCGGCGCGATCACCAGCGCCCGCACTGAAGTGGCCGCTTTTCCGGGTGCCGCGGGCTTCGTCAGCAGCGATTGATACAGCGCGACCAGAAAGGCCGCGGTCTTGCCGGTGCCGGTCTGCGCCTGGCCCGCGATGTCTCGGCCGGTAAGCGCTGCGGGCAGCGTCTGTGCCTGTATCGGTGTGCAGAGCGTGAATCCGGCCTCGACGATGCCCTGCATCATGGCCGGATGCAGCGGCAGGCTTGCAAAGCTCAAGGTACTTAAGTGGTCGTCACCCATGGAATTTGCGTTGGCACTTGCAATGCCACCCTGATTTGGCTAAAAATATCGTCAACGGCCGCTGCTCTGCGCGCCAGCTATACCAATCCTTCAGTCACAAGTGTAACCGCTGAGCGGCTCCCATGCGCCACTGTCTGGCCCGCCGCGCATCAACCCCCACCGCATCGATCCATCCATTCAATGTCCATCATCTCAACGGAGGCCCCGAGGTCGCGTGAGTAACGAAAAAATAGTCCACACATCGGATGCCCGATTCGAAGCCGATGTCATCAAGTCCGACCAACCCGTGCTGCTCGATTTCTGGGCTGAATGGTGCGGCCCCTGCAAGCAGATCGCGCCGATCCTCGATGAGATCGCCGGCGCATACGACGGTCGCCTGCGCATCGCGAAACTGAACATCGACGAGAATCCGCAGACGCCGCCGAAGTTCGGCATTCGCGGTATCCCGACGCTGATCCTGTTCAAGAACGGAACAGTCGAAGCGCAGAAAGTCGGCGCGCTTTCAAAGTCGCAGCTCACCGCATTCCTGGACCAGCACCTGTGAGAGGCTATCTCGGCAACCAGGGGCGCAACAATAACCGCCCGAACAAGGGTCCGCGCCACAACGGCCCCCGCGACGGCAATCGCGATCCGAATCGCGGCAACATCGGCGGGCGCATGGACGAGCACATGCCCGACCTCGAGCCGTTGGCCGATGACGATGCCGAGATCATCAGTCCGGCGGAACTCGCGGCCTCGCGCAATTCGATGAACCTGACGGCCCTCAAGGCCAAGCCAATCCATGAACTCGTAAAGCAAGCTGAGTCCATGGGCCTGGAGAGCCTGGCCAGATCGCGCAAGCAGGACATTATTTTCTCGATCCTCAAGGCGCATGCGCGCAATGGCGAGGACACGTACGGCGACGGCGTGCTCGAAATCCTGCAAGATGGTTTCGGTTTCCTGCGCTCGGCCGACGGCTCGTATCTTTCCGGTCCCGATGACATCTACATCAGCCCGAGCCAGATTCGCCGCTTCAACCTGCGCACCGGCGACACGATCTCCGGACTGATTCGCCCACCGAAGGACGGCGAGCGATATTTCGCGCTGCTCAAAGTCGGTGAGATCAACTTCGATTCTCCCGAGAGTGCCCGCAACAAGGTCCTGTTCGAGAACCTGACGCCGTTTCATCCAACCCGGCGCCTCAAGCTCGAACGCGGCAATGGCAGCACCGAGGATCTCACTGCACGCACCATCGACCTGGTGGCGCCAATCGGCAAGGGCCAGCGTGGCCTGATCGTCTCGCCGCCCAAGGCCGGCAAGACGATGCTGCTGCAGAACATCGCCACCTCGATCAGCTGGAACCATCCGGAAGTGCACCTCATCGTGCTGCTCATCGACGAGCGGCCCGAGGAAGTCACCGAGATGCAGCGCACCGTGAAGGGCGAAGTCGTCTCCTCGACCTTCGATGAACCGGCCGCGCGGCACGTGCAGGTGGCTGAAATGGTCATCGAGAAGGCCAAGCGCCTGGTCGAGCACAAGAAAGATGTCGTCATCCTGCTCGATTCGATTACGCGCCTCGCGCGCGCCTACAACACCGTCGTGCCGAGCTCCGGCAAGGTGCTGACCGGCGGCGTC
>JBEPVS010000106.1:0-9544 GCA_041690875.1 Gammaproteobacteria bacterium | reverse complement strand
AGCCTGTCAGCGAATCATGGCTGCAAACGGCTCCGCAAGCCTGTCAGCGAATCATATAAACCTTGGTCACCGTCTCGTGCACGGTGCACACGCCGCGCCAGTCCTGCGGAAAATACGCCAGCGTGTCGGGTTCGATCTCGATCACCTCGCCGCTTTCGTGCACGTAGGTGCTGCGCCCGGCGAGGAAATGGCAGTATTCATCGCGCGTCACGTGGCAGGCCCATCGACCCGGCGTGCAGCGCCAGATCCCGCTCTCCGAGCGCCCTTGCGGGCCTTTGTGCAACAGCTTTCCAGACGTCTGAGACGCGCCATCGAGCATCGTCGGGATGAGTCCCCAATCCACGAGCTGCGTCTGCGCCAGCGGATCGCGCAAACTGGGGGCAGCAAACGCCGGAGGCGCGCCATGCACCGCCTCGTTGGGGTCCGCCGTGAGCATGTACGTGTTGCGCATGGTTTCACGTACCGTGCATTCGCCGGTCCAACCGGCCGGAAACAGCACGAGCGTGTTCGGCGCGATGTCCACGATCTCGCCGTTGTCGCGCCGGTATTCGGCGCTTCCGGCGACGAAGTAGCACAGCTCGTCACGTGGAATGCGCAATCGCCAGCGTCCCGGGGTGCAGATCCACAGTCCACTCTCGGGTTGCCCGGCGCTCCCCTTGTAGATCACGCGACCGCTGGACTGCGAATTGCCGGTGATCGGGTCGGGCTGCGCGCCCCAATCGATGACATCGCTGCGCGTCGATGCCTGTGCGAGATGCGGCGCGGACGATGCGCGCTCAGGCACGGAGACGCTCCGCGTGAAGGAGGCCAACCAGCAATTGAGCGGCCTTCGCCGGGCCGTCCTGCGCGCGCATGCTTGCACTCGTCGCGGCGACGCGATCGCGCAGCGCACGATCATGCAGGCAGGCATGGATGTGCGCGCCCAGCGCCGCTTCGGTCCAGTCGGCGCGGTCCATGCGGAAGCCGTGCCCGGTCTCCTGCACGCGCGTCGCGTTGTCGTGGCCGTCCCAGGCAAACGGCATGATTATCGCGGGCTTCCCGAACAGCAGGCATTCGGTGAACGAGTTGTTGCCGCCGTGGTGGATGACGACATCGACCTGTGGAATGACCGAAGGCTGCGGGAACCAGCCGTCGACGATGACGTTCGGCGGCAATTCGGTGTAGCGGTCCTTGTGGCCGCCGACATTGACGAGCGCGCGGTACGGCAATTTTCCGAGTGCGGCGATCAGGCGCTTGAGTAACGTGACATCGCCGGCGCCCAGGCTTCCAAACGAGAGATACAGGAGTGGCGCGTCGTCGTGCGCGGCGAAGCGCGGCACCGTGTAGGGCTTTTCCTGGCGGACGCAGCCTTCCAGGTACTGGAACTGCGTCGGAGGCAACGGGTGCGAGCGCTTGAATCGCACGGCCTGTGGATACAGCAGCAAATTCAGGTATGGCGAGGCTTCGAAGAATTGGCCGAGCGGATAGGGTTTCTCGCCCGTTGCAGCGAGGAATTCGTTGAAGCTCGCATGCAGGGGGCCGATGACTTCGTTGAACCGCGCGCGATAGCGCGCGTGGCAGGCGAGGTCGTTCTCGCCGCAACCGGACAGGTGCGGCGGAATCGCCGGATCCTCAATCTCGTTTTCCGAGCACGACACGATGCGCACCCACGGTGCGCCATGCTGCTTGATGGCCGGAAACAGGATGACGTTGTCAACGCAGATCACATCCGGCCGGATCTTCGAGAGCACGCCGGGCAGGTCGCGTTGTGCATAGCGCGCACTGTCGACGATCGCCGTCCAGCATTCCTGCACGTAGTTGCCGATCTGGTCGTACGCGGACTTGTAGAAATTGGGCAAGTGGCCGTTGATGAAGTCCTCCCAGAAGCGCGCCATCTGCTCGGGCGGCATCGGCTCGGAAAGATTCACCGGATGCGATTCGAATCCGTAGCCGCGATAGACCTCGACGAAACCCGGATCCGAGAGGAACACGGCTTTGTGCCCCAGCTGCGTGACCGCCTGCGCGATGCCGACGGAATTCAGCGCCGGGCCGTACGCGGCCTCTGGAAAAAACGCGATTGTTCTTGAATGGCTTTCGGTCATGTGCAAGGGCTCATGCCCGCGACTATTTGAGCATGAGTGCGGCGTTCGCGTCGAACCCGCGACGGGCCCGTTGCGTCTTTTTTGCTACGCTAGTGCCTGGGATTTGCGACCAGGTTGGGGTGCGAAGTGGACATCATCGATTTCAGCGCGCTCGGAAAGCCCGATGACAGCGCACCGGCGGCTGCGAACGTGGTCAGCGGCAACCCGCGCCAGCGGGTCTGGAATTTGTTGTCATCCGCCGATGCGCGCTTCCACGTCGGAGAGTGGGCATCGAGTCCCGGCGCCTGGCGCGTGAACTACACCGAGTACGAGTTGTGCCACATGCTCGAAGGCGTCGTGCGATTGACGAACGAGGCCGGCACGGCGCGCGTCTACCGTGCCGGCGATTCGTTCGTCGTTCCCAGCGGATTCCGCGGCACCTGGGAAGTGGTCGAGTCCTGCCGCAAGCTGTACGCGATCTACGAGTAGCGCGCGCCGCCTACGGCGCTAGAACTTGTACAGCGCCTGCAGCCAGGCCTGGGTGATGTCGGTCGATCCGGGCACGTCCGACGTGTCATGGCGGGCTTCGGCGCGGAACTCGTAGTTCTTGGCAGGCATGTAGCCAAAGGTCAGCGTGCCTTCCTTCAGTTTCTGCTTGATGCCCGCGATCGCGCCGTCCTGGTCGTCGAGATATTCGAAACGGAGCGAAGTGCGCCACGTATCGTTGATCGCATAGTTCACGTAGCCGGCCGCGGCCCACCAGGTGAACGACCCGCCGCTGCCAGTGATCTCCTGCTTGTCCCAGTCGACGTTGGCAACGACGGTGAGCGAGGGGCTCACAGTCCACGTGCCCACCAGGTCGACCAGCGTCTTCTTGCCGAGGCCTGAGGCGACATCGACATCGCCGTAGTACGCCGCGCCGTTCAGCACGAAGGCCTTCGAAGGCATCAGCATGAAGCCCAGCTCGAGCGTCTTGCCCGAGCCGGTACTGGTTTCGGCATTCCAGCCATTGTTCGCGCCGATCGTGAACGACGCCATCGACGAGGGCGCGTAGACCACGCGCACGCCGGTGTGATTGATCGGCTCTGAATACCAGAACAGCAGCGAGCGCGTGACATTGACGTCGCCAGTCGGCGCTGCAACCTCGGCTCCGGCGACCGTGCCGAACTTGCCCGCCATGACGGTGACCTTGCCGGTGGCGTACTGGACGTACGCTTGCAGCACGTCGAAGTGCGAACCGCTATTGAGGTTGCCCGCATAACTGTAGCTGGGCGCGTAGAGACCCGTGCCGGCTTCAGTGCCGTCGACGATATTGACGAGCGCGCCAAACCCCGAGCTCGGCAGTTTCGAGATCGTCAGCGCGGCCTGGTTCAGCGCAAAAGTATTAACCGACGACGTGTCGTCGGGCAGCAATTCCGCCGAATGGTTGCCATACGAATAAGTGGCGTCGATATAGCCGGTGGCTGTGATGCCCGATGCATCCAGCACCTCAGACAGTGTCGGCGAGGTGCTTTTGGGCGCCTCGTCCGCATAGGCTGCGCTGGCGCCAGCGCATGCGAGAACGACGGAAGCGGGCACGGCGAATGATCCAGGCTTGAGCATGTTGATCGATCTCCATTTGGTCGATGGAATATTCCAGAGCATGTCTCGTGCCACGGGCCAACCGACTGGCCACGCACGCGGTGGCCCACGAGCATGTCGCACGCTGCCGCGCCTGCCTTGCGCCGCAACCGCATGATCCGCATGGATATTTTAATATTAACTATGGTGTGATAGGCAATACCTATAAACAAAAGTGCGCGATGCCCGCTCGCTGTCGGCGGACGCGGGTGCACCGCAGCTCGCGCTGCAGGCTGGAACTGCACCAATAGGGGTATCGGGGGCGCTTTGCGTGCACCAAGCTGGCACGCCGCGGGCGAGGCGCGGGTGGCGCAGCGGTTACGGGGTCGCGCGGATCGCTTCGGCGAGGATCGTGAACAGCTGGTCGATCTCGGCGCGGCTGATCGTCAGCGGCGGCGAGAAGGCCAGCACGTTGCCGGTCGGGCGTGAGAGCAATCCGCGCTCGAAGCAGGCGCAGAACACATCGTAGCCGCGCGTCGGATTGCGGCCGGCCTCCGCGGCGAATTCCACTGCGGCGATCAGGCCGTAGTTGCGAACGTCGATCACTCCCGGCAACCCGCGCAACGCGTGCGCGCGCTCTTCCCAATACGGCGCCAATTCCGCGGCGCGCTGCGGCAGTCCTTCTCGCTCGTAGATGCCGATCGTCGCGAGTGCCGCGGCACAAGCCACCGGATGGCCGCTATACGTGTAGCCGTGGTACAGATCGATGTCCGCGCTGGAGCCGGTCTGGAATGCGGCGTGGATATCGCGGTGCACGAGAACCGCGCCCATCGGCACGGCTCCATTGGTGATGCCCTTGGCCATTGTCAGCAGGTCGGGCGTGACCTTGAATTGCTGGCTGCCGAACCAGTCACCAGTGCGGCCGAAGCCGGTGATGACTTCATCGAAGATCAGCAGCAGGCCGTGGCGCGTGCAGATCTCGCGCAGCCGCTCGAGGTAGCCGCGCGGCGGCACCAATACGCCGGTCGAGCCGGCAATCGGCTCGACCATGACGGCTGCAATGCGCTTCGCGCCATGCTCGCGGATCAGTCGCTCCAGATCGTCAGCGAACTCCACGCCCTGCGCGGGTTGTCCGCGCGAGAACGCATTGCGCTCGATATCGTGAGTGTCGCGCATGTGCGCGACATGCGGCAGCAGCGATCCCTCCCAGGCTTCACGGTTCTTCGCAATGCCGCCGACCGACATGCCGCCGAAGCCCACACCGTGATACGAGCGCTGCCGCCCGATCAGCAGGTTGCGTTCCGGTTCACCGCGCCGGCGATGGTAGGCCAGTGCAATCTTCAGCGCAGAGTCGGCCGCTTCGGAACCTGAATTGCTGAAGAACACCTGTTCCAGGCCGGCCGGCGCGTGGCTGCGCAGGCGCCTGGCCAGTTCAAAAGGAAGTGGGTGGCCCACCTGGAACGTCGGCGCAAAATCCATCGTCTCAAGCTGCTGCGCGACCGCATCTCGAATCTCGGTGCGCCCATGTCCAGCGTTCACGCACCAGAGCGCGGCCGAGCCGTCGAGCACGCGGCGGCCGTCATCCGTTTCGTAGTAAAGACCCTTGGCCTTGGCCAGCAAGCGGGGTTTGGCGCGAAACAGCCGGTTCGGCGTGAACGGCATCCAGAAGGCGGAAAGATCGGTGTTCATGGTGCGCAAGGATAGAATATTCAGCGCTTTCCCACCATGAGCAGGCGAACATAACCATGTCCCGCGGGTACGTGATTCAGGCTCCTGCGTGAACGAAGACCCGCTGCGCTTCATGGCTACCGCGCCGCGCGGTCTGGCCGACCTGGTCTCGCGCGAACTGCGTGCGCAGGGCGTGACGGAGCTGCGCGAGCTTCGCGCCGGCGTGCGATTCGCAACCGACCTGCGTGGCGGCTATCGCGCCTGCCTGCATTCACGCGTGGCGAGCCGCGTATTGCTGGAAGTGGCCGACTACCAGGCGAACGACACCGACGCCTTCTACGCCGGCGCTCGTAGTTTCGATTGGAGCGCGCATGTCGATCCGCAAGGCACGTTGGCCTGCGAGTTCACCGGCACGCATCCGACGATCACGCACAGCCAGTTCGGCGCGCTGAAACTCAAGGATGCGATCTGCGACCAGCTTCGCGAGCGCAGTGGTGCACGACCCAACATCGACCTCGACAGGCCCGATGTGCGCGTCGTCGCGCATGCGAGTGGTCCACGCGTGATGCTGTACATCGACCTCGCCGGCGAAGGATTGCATCGCCGTGGCTACCGGGTGCAGGCCGGCGAAGCGCCGCTCCGCGAAAACCTCGCCGCGGGCATCTTGTTGCGCGCGGCCTGGCCGGACATCGCGACCGCCGGGGGTGCGTTTCTTGATCCGATGTGCGGATCGGGCACTTTGGCGATCGAGGCGGCGTTGATTGCCGCCGACGTCGCGCCCGGTTTGCGCCGCGAACACTGGGGTTTCACGCGCTGGCGCGGCCACGACGCGGAGACGTGGCGCGCGTTGCTCGACGAGGCGCGCGCACGTGTGCACGACACGGTGCCGAATGTGATCTGCGGGAGCGACCGCGACTTCGCCGTGCTGCGCAGCGCTGCGGCAAATGCTGCGCGCGCCGGTGTCGACAAGCTGCTGCAGTTCTCTGTGGGCGCGGCGAGCGAAGCACGCGCGCCGGAGGCCTCAAGCGGCCTCGTCTGCACGAATCCGCCGTTTGGCGCACGTCTCGGCGATGACGCGGCTTCGCGCGCCGCGTACCGCGAACTGGGCGCCACATTGCGCGCGCATTTTCCTGGCTGGAAAGCTGCGGTGCTCTGCGCTGCGCAGTCAGGCGCCGCACACGAGCTCGGACTGCGCACGTTCCGCAAGCACGAAGTATGGAACGGCGCGCTCGAATGCGAGCTGCTGCGCATCGACCTCACCCAACCCGGTTCTCCGCCGAGGACATCGAACACACCACGCACGCCTGACCCGCAGGTGGCGGCGAGCCCGGGCGCGCAGATGTTCGGCAATCGCATCGCGAAGAACGTGCGGCAACTCGGCAAGACTGCGCGCGCGCAGCGTGTCGACAACTACCGGCTCTATGACGCGGACATGCCCGAGTACGCGCTCGCCATCGATCGGTACACGGAAACGGGCAGCGGCATCGTGCACCTGTATGTACAGGAGTACGCGGCGCCCGATTCCGTCGATGCGGCGGCGGCCGATCGCCGCCGCGCCGAAGCGTTGGCGGTACTGCCGGAGTCGGCGCAAGTCGATCGGTCGCACCTGCATCTGCGCACACGCCGTCGGCAGCGCGGCACGAAACAGTACGAGCGCGTTGCGCAAAAAGGCGAATTCACTTGCATCGAAGAAGGCGGCCTCAAGCTCCTGGTCAACTTCAGCGACTATCTCGACACGGGACTGTTTCTCGATCACCGGCTGACGCGAGAGCGGCTGCGCGCTGCCGCAACGGGCAAGCGGTTCCTGAACCTCTTTTGCTATACGGCGAGCGCGACGGTGTATGCCGCGGCGGGCGGCGCCGCATCGACGCTCAGCATCGACCTGTCGGCCACCTACCTGGATTGGGCCGCAGAGAATTTCCGCGCCAACGGACTCGAGACCGTCAAACATGAACTGTTGCGTGCCGATTGCCGCGAATGGCTGCAGGACGCGCGCAGCAAGACTTGGGATCTTATTTTTTTCGATCCGCCGACGTTCTCGAATTCCAAGCGAATGAGCAGCGTGCTCGACACGCAACGCGATCACATGGAGTTGCTTGCCGCTTGCATGCGGCTGCTGGCGCCCGGCGGATTGCTGCTGTTCTCGACCAACGCGCAGAAATTCAAGCTGGATGATGCCGCCGCCCGCCAATGGTCCGTGGCCGATATTTCAGCGGCCACGATTCCTTTCGACTTCCAGCGCAATCCGCGCATTCATCGCGCCTACGAGCTGCGCGCGCGCGACTAGCGGCAGGCACGTCCGTGCGTGGCCGCGGCGCGGTCCGCTTCAATTCGTGGCGTTTTCTTCCGCCGCGCGCCGTTTCTCGGCATCGAGCTGCTGTGCATCGTCGACTTGCTTCTGCACCTGCTGTTCAGTCTTACGCGCCTGCTTCGCCGCTTCCACTTCCGAACTCGCTGCCGTCGCGCCGGTCGCAGCCGTCTCGGCCAGTCCGCAGCCTGACAGCGCCAGCGTGAGCAGCAGGAGCATTGCATTCCTATACATAGAGCCTCCGCATTAAGACTTCTTATATGCCCAGCGGCCGAACCATTGCAATGCGGCCGCTCTCAAACTGTGCGCGCGGCATGGCCAATGGCGCGAATGAGCTGAACGGCTGCTGAACGTCGCAGTTCAGTTGGCGTTCAGCGCATTCGCCGCAGACTCTGCCGCAGTTCTGCAACAGGCAGTCCTGACACAGGAGTGGTGCTCATGAAGTTCGTGAACAAGGTGCTGGCGGTGACGGTGTGTGCGTTGGCGGCCGGTGCGGCAGCAGCGCAAGACAGCGGCTGGCGTGACCGCAATGGTCGGGGCAACGATGGCCAGTTCAGCTACGGTCCGTATGCTGGATTCAACGTTGGCCAGTTTCGTTACCACGAGGAAGGCCTCGACACGATCACGCCGACGCTCGCCATGTTCGTCATCGGCGCGCCGGTGAGTCCGTATCTTGCGGTGGAAGGCCGCATCGGCAGGGGACTGGGCATCGCCGACACCAACTCGTACAGGCTTGATGTCAATTCGGTGTTCGCGGGCTACCTGAAGGGATTGCTGCCGCTCGGGCCCAGCGTGTCACTGTATGGTCTCGCGGGCGTCGCGAGCCTCGACTACCAGCGCGACTTCGGCCTGGTGGATGCCCGCGACAGCGGTTTCAGTTACGGCGCGGGCCTGGACTTCGAACTCGGCGGCCGCTCGAAGCTCAACTTCGAATGGGTGCGCCTCGCCACCGGCAACAACCTGGGCTATGACTACACGGTCGACCAGGCCGCGATCGGCATGGCCTGGCGATTCTGATCCGGATACGCCCCGCGCAAGGCGGCTGACCAACCAACGAAGCATCGGCCGCTCCGCAAGGAGCGGCTTTTTTTGGCGGACTACACTGGCTGTTGCCGAAACGCAACCCGCCTGCGATTCGGCACCTAAATTGCGTTCATTTCGCCACAAGGCTATTGTGCCTTGCAGTGCCCGCGAGCGATAGCACGACCGATGGGCACGCACAAACAGCCAATAGGGGAAATCATGCGTGAACCACTCACATCGACAGGGCCGCGCGTGGCCCGAACTGTCAGCCTTGCCCTGACCGCCGCCGTTGCGGGAGCACTGCTTACCCTTCAACCGAATACTGCACGAGCCGCCGACGAGGCCGCGACCAACGCACCCGCAGCTTCCGCCTCGCCACTGGAAGAAGTAATCGTCACTGCGACGCGGCGCGCGGAATCGATGAGCAAGATCGCGGTCAGCGTCACCGCGATCACGCAGGAAGGCCTGGACCTGCGTGGCATCAAGGACATCGCGGATGTGGCGCGCTTCACGCCCGGCATCAAGGTCGACACTTCAGGCACCAACAATATTTCGATCCGCGGGATTGCCTCGAGCGGCGGCGCGGGCACGACCGGCATCTACCTTGACGACACACCGATCCAGATGCGCGCGCTGGCCTTCAATCCCGACGAGGCGCTGCCGAAGTCCTTCGACATCGAGCGTGTCGAGGTACTGCGTGGTCCGCAGGGCACGCTGTTCGGTGCCGGTTCGATGGGCGGCACCGTGCGCTACATTACCGTGCAGCCGAGCCTGACCAAGAGCAGTGTCTACAGCCGCAGTGAAATTTCGTTTACGCAGGGCGGCGATCCGAGCTATGAGGCGGGCGTTGCCGTCGGCGGCCCACTGGTCGAGGGGCCCATGGGCGCCCCCAAAAAGGGCAGGGTTAGCAAAGGCCGCGGCGGGT
>JBEPVS010000105.1:0-9584 GCA_041690875.1 Gammaproteobacteria bacterium | reverse complement strand
GAGTTTCACGATCGACAAGCCGGCGCGCATTTCGCTCGACTTGCCGGGCGTCACGCTCGCGCTGCCCTCGCACCGCATTGACGTGGCCTCGGCCGGCGTCGACACCGTGCTGGCGGCCGAAGCCAGCGGCCGCACGCGCATCGTGCTGAACCTCGATGCGATGCAGCCGTACACGACCAAGGTTTCGGGCAACGACCTGATCGTCACCGTCGGCGCCGGCTCAGCCGGTGAAGTGGCCGCGGCGCCCGCCCCGGCGGCCGCTGCGTCGAGTGATACGTCGTCGCCGGCCGCAGCCAGCACTGGCCGCGAAATCCGCAGCATCGACTTCCGCCGTGGCGAGGGTGGCGTGGGCCGCCTCGTGATTCGCTTGTCCGATCCGCGCACGCCGATCAACCTCACCCAGCAGGGCTCGCAGATCATCATCAATTTCTCCGACGCATCGCTCCCCCGCAAGCTCGCGCGCCGCTATGACACGCAAGATTTCGGCACGCCGGTCAGCGGCTTCGATGCGCTGCGCGCGGGCAACGACACCCGCATCGTGTTGAGCGCGTCGGGCGACTTCCAGCAGCTCGCGTACCAGTCCGACGATCAGTACGTTGTCGAAGTGCAGCCCGTGACCAAGGTCGCGGCCACTACCGACGAAAAGAAGGTCTACAGCGGCGAGAAGCTCTCGCTGAACTTCCAGGACATTGATACACGCGCGGTGTTGCAGCTGCTGGCCGACGCCAGCGGCCAGAACATCGTCGTCAGCGACACGGTCAAGGGCAGCGTGACGCTGCGCCTGCAGAGCGTGCCCTGGGACCAAGCGCTCGACATCGTGTTGCGCACCAAGGGCCTCGACAAACGCCACGACGGCAACGTGATCATCGTCGCGCCGGCCGATGAACTCGCTTCGCGCGAGAAAGCCGATCTGGCCGCGAAGAAAGACATCCTGGAACTTGCGCCAGTGCGCACCGAGTTCCTGCAGGTCAACTATGCCAAGGCCGCCGACCTCGCCAGCCTGCTGAAGGGCTCGACGACGTCTTCGGTGTTGTCGGCGCGCGGCAGCGTTGCGGTCGATGAGCGCACCAACACGCTGTTGCTTTCCGATACTTCTGAGAGCATCGACGCGGTACGCAAGCTGGTTGCGACGCTTGATATTCCGGTGAGCCAGGTGCTGATCGAATCGCGCCTCGTGATCGTCAACGACGACTTCGAGCGCGATCTCGGCGTGCGTGCGGGCTTGACCGGTACGCGCGGCAACGGCAACAACGGGTTGTTCCTGACCTCCGGAACGGCCGCCGGCACTGACACGGGCCTCAGCACCGCGATTGCAAACGTCGCTGCGAATGGCACGCCCTATCCAGTCGGCGTTCCGACCGGTGACGCGGCGGCGAATCGCTACAACGTCAACATGCCGGTCTCGAATCCGGCCGGCAGCCTCGCGTTCTTGCTGCTGGGCTCCGATTACATCGTCGACCTCGAGCTGACTGCGGCGCAGGCCGAGGGCCGCGGCGAAGTGGTTTCCTCGCCGCGCGTCATCACGGCGAACCAGCGCGAAGCGACGATCGAGCAGGGTACGGAAATTCCGTACCAGCAATCGGCCTCGAGCGGGGCGACGACGATTTCATTCAAGAAGGCGGTGCTGTCGCTGAAGGTGACGCCGCTCATCACGCCGGACAATCGCATCATCCTCGACCTCGCCGTCACGAAGGACAGCGTGGGCCAGGTGGTGGTGACCTCGGGCGGCGTCAACGTGCCAGCGATCGACACGCGCACGCTGACGACGCGCGTCATGGTCGGCGACGGCCAGACCGTCGTGCTCGGCGGCATCCTCGAGACGGTGCGCCGCGATACGGACAAGAAGGTGCCCTACCTCGGCGACATTCCGATCCTGGGACACCTGTTCAAGAGCACTGCCCGCGTTAACAACAAGAATGAGCTGTTGATCTTCGTGACGCCGAAGATCGTGCGTGAAGGGGTCAAGGTCAATTGACCTTGTTGGGAATGCCCATGAACCTTACTAGTGGATCAATAGCTCAGGTGATCAAGATGCGCAAATTTCGATGGATCTCCGTGCTCGCGGCGCTGGCGCTCGCGGCTTGTGGTGGCGGCAGCAGTTGCGACGGATCGTTCGCCAACAGTTGCGGCTCTGGCACTACGACTCCGCCAGTCGTGATCGGCAGCCTGACACTGCTGACCAGCACGCCGCAGATCCCTTCCGGCAGCTCGACGTCTGCAACCATCAGCGCGTTGGTGAAAGACGCCAGCAACAACGTGATGAGCGGCGTTACCGTCGTTTTCCAGGCGGACTCCGGTTCGCTGGTGATCACGCAAGCCACTACTGACGACAACGGATTGGCGCAGGCGACGCTCAATGCCGGTTCAGATCCGACCAATCGCGCCATCACCGTGACCGCGTCGGTGGGTACGACCACGGCAACCGTGGCTGTAGACGTGTCCGGCACGACGCTCGCGGTCAGCGGTTCCAAAAGCCTGGTGCTCAATGCGATCGGTAGTTACACCGCGGTCCTGTTGAATGCTGCTGGCCAGGGAATTGCGGGTACGACGGTTACGCTGACCTCTGCCAGTGGCAACGCCATCACCACGGGAAGTGGCGGCGCGGTCACGGATTCTGCTGGTCGCGTCACCTTTACCATGGCCGCGACCATTGGCGGCCCTGATACGGTCACCGCAACGGCACTCGGCCAGAGTGCGAGTGTGGACGTCGCGATCAGCACGCAGAGTTTCAGTTTCTCTGCGCCGCTCGACGGCACGAAAGTGACAATTGGCACTTCGCAAAGCGTGACCGTTACCTGGCTGAACAACAATGCTCCGCAAGTAGGCCAGCCAGTTACTTTTTCAACTACGCGCGGAACATTGTCGCAGACGACAGCCGTCAATACCGATGCGAATGGGCAGGCAACGGTAACGATCAGCTCGACCGGCGCCGGCCCAGCCGTCGTCAATGCAAACGGAGCCGCGGTCGCGGCGCAGCTCAATCTCAATTTCGTTGCAAATGATCCCTCGCAAATTTCAGTGCAGGCGGGTCCGGCTTCTGTCGCTGTTCAAGCGACGAGCACGATTACGGCCGTGGTTCGCGATGCGGCAAACAACCTGGTGGAAGGTGCGGTCGTCGACTTTCACATCACAACGGATCCGACGAATGGCGGCCTGTCTGCGGCATCCGCGGTGACCAATTCGCAGGGAAGCGCGCAAGTGCTCTACACCGCGGGCAATTCCAGCAGCGGCGGCAACGGTGTCGCGATCACAGCCTCGGTCCAGAACCTGGCGCAAACCACGACCTACACCGCCAACACGACCCTGACTGTCGGAGGCCAGACAGTGTTCCTGTCAATGGGTACCGGCAACAAGATTGATATCACTAAGGGTCTTGCGGTTTACCAAATCGTCTACACGGTGTTTGCGGTCGATAGCAATGGTGCGCCGCTCGCCAAGGTGCCTGTTACGATGGCAGTCCTGCCGGTTGCGTACGGTAAGGGTATGCTGAGCTGCGCACTCACCACCAGCTGGACGCCCGACTACTCCACGGATACTGCCGATCCCGATGCGTACAAAGGCCAGCCGCTGTGCCTCAATGAAGACACGGACTACACGGGCAATATCAATTCACTGGGCCAGTGCCCGAAAGGCGGCGGAGGATTCTTCCCGTGCAAGGACTACAACCAGAATAACAAGCTCGAGCCGGGCAACGTTGCGGTCGTGTCGCCGGCCTCCGCCATGACTGATGACGCCGGTCGGGTAGACGTTGCGATCACTTATCCGCGTGATCACTCGTATTGGACTGAAGTGACCCTTAAGGCCTCGACCACGGTGCAGGGTACGGAAAGCAGCACGTCCGCCACCTTCATTCTGGTCGGTGAGAAGAGTGACTACGCGTGCGACAGTGGTCCGCCCGGTTTTGTTAGCCCGTACGGAGTCGGGGCGACCTGCGCGATTCCCGATTAACGAGCAAGCGCTGATCCACTGAGCGGCCGCCTTCGGGCGGCCGCTTTGTTGTTGGGGCCCGCTTTGTTTCCACGCGCATCCCCGTCATGCTAGCCCGCATGATCGGCAGCCCCAACGTCTTCCTGATCGGCCCGATGGGTTCGGGCAAGACCGCGGTGGGGCGCCAGGTCGCGCGACTGCTCGAACTGCCATTCATCGACAGCGACCATGAGATCGAGCTGCGCACCGGCGCCGACATCCCGCTGATCTTCGAGCGTGAGGGAGAGGCGGGATTCCGCAAGCGCGAGCGCGAGGCCATCGCGTTGCTCAGCGAGCGAAAAGGTGTCGTACTCGCCACTGGCGGCGGCGCCGTGCTCGACGCGGACAATCGCCATCTGTTGGCCGAGCGTGGCTGGGTGGTTTACCTCGAGACCTCGGTGGCGCAGCAGGCCGAGCGCGCCGGACGCACGCGGCATCGGCCGCTGCTCAGCAACGGCGATCCGCGGCAAAGGCTCGAGGAGCTGATGCAGGTGCGCGAACCGTTGTACCGCGAAACGGCTGATTTCGTCGCGGCGACGACCCGACGGCGCGTCGGCCACGTCGCCGAAGACATCGTGCGGGCCTATCGCGACGCGAACGCCCAGCGCTAGCGCCGGTTATACTTGCGGCCCCCGACGCGCGCGGCCGCATGCAGACACTCACCGTAGAGCTCGAAGATCGCTCGTATCCGATCAACATCGGGGCCGGGCTTTTGAACCAGCACTCGCTGCTGCAGGCTGCGCTGCCGGCGCGCGACATCTTGCTGGTCAGCAACACCGTCGTTGCGCCGCTGTATGCGCCGGCGGTGCGCGCCGCGCTCGCCGATCGACGTATCGTCGAAGTGATCGTGTCGGATGGCGAACAGTACAAGACGCTTGCCACCGTGGGCCGCGTATTCGACGTGCTGGTCGCCAACCGCTTCGGGCGCGACGCCCTGGTGCTGGCGCTCGGCGGTGGCGTCGTCGGCGACCTCGCGGGTTTCGCGGCGGCCTGTTACCAGCGCGGAATCGACTTCGTGCAGGTTCCCACGACACTGCTGGCGCAGGTCGATTCATCGGTGGGCGGCAAGACCGCCGTGAATCATCCTGGCGGAAAGAATTTGATCGGTGCGTTTTACCAGCCCCGCGAAGTGCTGACCGACACCGATGTGCTTAAGACACTGCCCGCGCGCGAACTGCAGGCCGGGCTCGCCGAAGTCATCAAGTACGGCCTCATTTGCGATCGCGCATTCTTCGAATGGCTCGAGCAGAACATCGATGCGTTGAAGCGGCAGGAACCCGCCCCGTTGGCGCACGCGATCTTTCGCTCATGCCAGATCAAGGCGCAGATCGTCGGCCGTGATGAACGTGAGCACGGCGAACGCGCGTTGCTCAACCTCGGTCATACCTTCGCCCATGCGATCGAAGCGGCCACCGCATATACGGAATGGCTGCACGGCGAAGCGGTCGGCGTGGGATTGTTGATTGCCGCCGCCATGTCGCAGCGCCTCGGTGCGCTGCCGGCCGACGACCTCGCGCGCGTCGAGTCGTTGCTCAGGCGCGCCGGACTTCGCACCGAGGCGCCACAGATCGGCGCCGCGACCGCGGCCGGGTTCATGAGCATCGACAAAAAGGTCAAGAGCGGTCGCGTACGACTGGTGTTGCTCAATGGTATCGGTGGCGCAAATATCTCCGGCGACTATGCGGACGACGCGCTCGATGCGACGCTGCGCGAAAGGTTTGGCGCGTGACGATGGAACGCGTTAAACCCGGCGCCGACAAGCCCGCCACGCAAGACGGATCGTTGGCTGCATACGCGGCGCACGATGCGCAATCGCGCGGACGGCGCCATCCGGAACCGCCGCCGCAGTATCGCGGCGAATTCCAGCGCGATCGTGATCGCATTATCCACAGCAATGCGTTTCGGCGGTTGGCCTATAAGACGCAGGTGTTCGTCAACCACGAAGGTGATCTTTACCGCACGCGTGTGACGCATTCGATCGAGGTCGCGCAGATCGCGCGCTCGATCGCGCGCGCGCTGGCTCTGAATGAGACTTTGGTTGAAGCGATCTCGCTCGCGCACGATCTGGGGCATACGCCCTTTGGGCACGCCGGCCAGGATGCGCTCAATGAATGCATGCGCGAGTTCGGCGGCTTCGAGCACAACCTGCAATCGCTCCGCGTCGTCGATGAACTCGAGGAGCGCTATCCTGAGTTCCAGGGACTGAATCTCTCGTTCGAGTGCCGCGAGGGCATCCTCAAGCATTGCGCGCTGCCCAAGGCCCGCGAGCTCGGCGATGTCGGACGGCGTTTCATCGACCGTACGCAGAGCGGTCTCGAGGCGCAACTCGCGAACCTCGCCGATGAGATTGCCTACAACAACCATGACGTCGATGATGGATTGCGCGCGGGGTTGATCACGCTCGATGACCTGTGCGAAGTGCAGCTTGTGCGCCGGCACGCCGATGCGGTGCGGACAGCGTATCCGGCATTGCCCGCGCGACGGGCGATACACGAGATCATCCGCCGCATGATCAACGAGGTCGTGATCGACGTGATTCGCACCAGCGAAGCACTGCTTCAGGCGGCGTCACCGGCCGACATTGACGCCGTGCGCGCGCACAAGGGCTTGCTCATTGGCATGTCGGAGGATGCGAAGGCCCAGCACCTTGAACTGAAGCAGTTCCTGCGCGAACGCGTCTATCGCCATCACCACGTGCTGCGCATGACCAGCAAGGCGAAGCGCGTGCTCGAAGCGTTGTTCGGTGCATTCATGGGCGATGTGCGATTGATGCCCGAGGAACACTGTGACGCCGCGCGCCGCATCGAGGCCGCCGAGGGCCCGCGCGGCCGAGCACGTGTCGTCTCCGACTACGTCGCGGGCATGACCGATCGCTACGCGATACTCGAACACCGCCGTTTGTTTGATCCTGCCGAGCGCACCTGATGAAAAACGCCATTCCTGATCGCGAGCGATTGATCTTCGCGCTCGATGTCGCCGATGCCGCCGCCGCGCGCAAGCTGGTCGAGCAGCTCGGTGATGCCGTGCAGTTCTACAAGATCGGCCTAGAGCTGTTCATGGGCGGAGAATATTTTCAGTTGCTCGACTGGCTGGTCGCGCGCGACAAACGCGTGTTCGTCGATCTCAAGTTTTTCGATGTGCCAGCGACCGTGGCCGCCGCCGTGCGCCAACTGCGCAATCGCGGCGTCACGTTCACGACGGTGCATGGCAACCAGTCGATCATGCAGGCCGCCGCCGAAGCGAAGGGCGACGTCAAGGTGCTCGGCGTCACGGTGCTCACCAGCCTGGATCGCGGCGATCTCGATGATCTCGGATTCGAGTGCGATGTGCAGCAGCTTGTGCTCTCGCGCGCGCGCCGCGCACTCGAGGCCGGATGCGATGGTGTCGTGTCATCGGGCCTCGAGGCACAATTGCTACGCGAGCACATCGACTCGCGGCTGCTCGTGGTCACCCCGGGGATTCGACCGGTCGAAAATCGCCCGAGCGATGACCAGAAACGAGTCGTTTCGGTGGAACAGGCACTCCGGTACGGCGCCGACTACATCGTGGTCGGGCGCCCAATCCGCGATGCGGTGGACCCCAAAGCGGCTGCTGAGGCTATCCAGGGGCAAATTGCAAGCGCCAGTCGGGCGTTGGCGTAGGTCCTTACCGTCCTTCTGTTGCGCGCTTGTCTGCTTGTGCGCGTTTCGATCTGAATACAACAAAAACAACGAGTTGACTACGTCGACCGATTGATCTTGGCTCTCCGCAGCCACCCCATTTCGCTTTGCGTCGCTGAAACCGATCTCAAAACTGGCCTCATGCACACTTTGGCGCGGTGCGCTATTACCTTATTCCGTTGACATAAGCGAGATATGGAACATATTCTAAACACCTGATCAGCTTATGTTTAACACGGGTGGGGGCTGCTTGGACCTGAAACTCGCCGTCGACGACGAGCGCACGGTTTTCCTCGAAGCAATGGAGGAAAGCCTGCGCCCGCTCATGCGCGCGGCTCTTGCGTACGGCGTGAACTACCAAGACCTCTTGGAAGTTGTGCGTGCGCTCTACATTTTTACGCTTCGAGAGCGACACGAAGCACAAGGGCGCCCAGCGACGGACGCGCGGCTGGGTCTAACAGCCGGTGTTACTCGCGGCGAAGTTGTGAAGTTGGTGGAAAGACGCCAGGAACGCGACGAACAACGCGCGTTGGCTGCCAAGCACTTTGATCAGCTCAGTCAGTTTTTGGGGAGGTGGCACGATGACCCGCAATTTTCCACGCCATACGGTGCTCCCCTCGATTTGTCCCTTCGACCAGAAGGAGCTTTTCGGACACTAGACCAGCTGATTATCGCCTCTGGCATCACGCTGGATCGCGAAACAATTATTTCTAGCCTCGTGCTAGCTGGATGCATAGAAGTGCGCGCGAAGCGCTTCGTTCGATGCGTTAGCCGAACACTGAATCCCAACCGAGCAGATGTTGCCCGCATATTGCATGTAGGTCGAATGATGGCGGCCCACAACTCCACTCTTGTGCGGAACCTATTATCCAGCGAATCCGAGGCGGCTTTCTTTGAAAGCACAACTTTGTCGGATTTTCCCCTTTCCATTCAAGGCCGAGATAAGTTCTTGGCTCACCTTCGTGAAGATGGCACCGAGTTTTCAAATGAGCTGGACCGCTGGGTGCTTGGAAAGCAAGACGATCTGATGGATCCGTCTGGTCGACATTATGGAGTTTCGCTGTTTTTCTTCGAGGCGCCTCAAAAGACGCCCACGTTTTCGTTGGGGAGCGCCGGGTTAGCTGGATCAGCCGCGTAGTCGATCAGCTTTCGGTGGCGCGTTTTTTATTCTTTGGATTTCGTGAAGAGCTATGAAAACTAAAATTTCAATCGTCGCGGCCTGCATTTTGATCGGGACGGGGTCAGCCCAAGTTGCATTGGCTGATAGTGATCTCGAACTCATATATTCAGGCCCCATCGAGTCATTTGACGCTCCTGGCGGAAAATTTAACGTCTTGGGACATCACGTTGTTGCGCACGAATCTTCGAGTGCAGTCGTGGGCTCTTTCGTTAATGTTTTCGGAAAACTTTTGGCCAACGGCTCGGTTGCAAATACGGTTGTCCAACGAGTGTCGGACTATGCGAGCGGATCTGAATCGGTCTACTTGAAAGGCCGTGTAACGGCCGTGAACGCCCAGATCGGACGACTGTCGATTGATGGAACGCAAGTCGACTATACAAATCAGCTATCTGACTCTTCGTTTCAGCTGCCTGCACTGGGTGAAACTATTGAAGTAACGGGCACACAGCCAACACTCAAGGGTGTGCTTCTTGCCTCAGTAATTCATTCGTCTTCGCAAACCGCAGGCGTGATTCAAACAGGTAACAGCCTTGGAGTCATCCAAACAGGAAACGCTGCCGGCGTCATTCAAACTGGGAATGCTGCTGGAGTTATTCAAACTGGCAGCAAGTTGGGTGTGATTCAGACTGGCAGTGCCGCGGGCGTCATCCAAACAGGAAACGCTGCAGGCGTCATTCAGACCGGCAATAGACTGGGCGTGATCCAAACCGGTAACGCAGCAGGAGTCATTCAAACTGGGAATGCTGCTGGAGTTATTCAAACTGGCAGCAAGTTGGGTG
>JBEPVS010000104.1:0-9585 GCA_041690875.1 Gammaproteobacteria bacterium | reverse complement strand
GAACCAGTATCTCGAGCAGCTGGCCAGTAGCGCGCTGCTCGAGCAGAAAGATCGGCTCGCCGCGTACGAAGTACAGGCGCGCTTCGCGCTGGCCGACATCTACGACCGCGCCTCGTCGTCACCCACCGCGCCGACGGCGCCAAGCGAACCAACCGCGCCTGCCGACAGCGGAGCGACGCCGCAATGAGCCAGCGGCAGGCACTCGTGCTGGCGCTTGCGGCGCTGCTTGCCTGCGGCAGTGCAGTTGCGCTCGCGGCCAGGACAAAGCCGCCAGCGGCGATGCAGAAGTCGGGAACGATCGCCGACCTGACGAAGCAGAAGGTCGAGGTGCATCCGGACGCGACCGTCAATGGCGGCTCGGTCAAGGCGATGCAAAGCTACCGTGAATTTCTCAAGCTCCAGAACACCGACCCGAAGTTGCGTGCCGAGGCGATGCGGCGCCTGGCCGACCTGAACGTGGAATCGGGCGAGCTCGAGCAGATGTCGAGCGAAGTGACGCAGGTCGACATGCAGGGCGCCGAGGCGATCACGCTGTACGGCACGTTGCTGAAGGCTTATCCGGACTACCCGCGCAACGACCAGGTGCTCTACCAGCTCGCACGGGCCTATGAAACCACGGGTCAGCCCGAGCTGGCGCTCGCGACGCTCGATCGCATCGTCAGCTCTTACCCGCACACGCGCGAAATTGCCGAGGTGCATTTCCGCCGCGGCGAGCTGCTGTTTTCCGCCAAGCGCTACGCCGACGCCGAAAGCGCCTACCAGCAGGTGATCAGCCACGGCCCGGCCGGCTCGACGTTCTACGACCAGAGCCTCTACAAGGATGGCTGGTCGCTGTTCAAGCAATCCCAACACGAGGAATGCCTGAAGCCGTTCATGATGCTGCTCGATCGCACGCTGCTCGATCGCAAGAACGGGGTCCCGCGGCGCTGGGACAGCCTCTCGCGCGCGGACCGCGAATTGAGCGACGACACATTGCGCGTCATGAGCATCGCCTTCTCGTACCTCGAGGGCTCGCAATCGCTCGATCACCTGTTGAGCGGCCGCGGCAAGACACCGTACGCGTGGCTGCTGTATTCGCGGCTCGGCGACCTGTACGTGACGAAGCAACGTTACCAGGACGCAGCAACGACCTACCGCGCCTTCGTCGCGCGCGATCCGGTCGATGAGCACGCGCCGACGCTGTCGAACCAGGCGATCGACGCCTACGCCAAGGGCGGATTCGCAGACCTCGTCGTCGAAGGCAAGGCCGAGTACGTGCGCAGCTACGGCTTCAAGGCGCCATTCTGGAAGCAGCGCGAGCACAGCGCCTTCCCCGAAGTGGTCGCGGAACTGAAAACGAACCTGAAGGACCTCGCGCAGTTCTATCACGCGACCGCGCAGAAATCGAAGCGCGCCGAGGACTACACGATCGCGGCGACCTGGTATCGAGACCTGCTGGCCTCGTTCCCGGACGATCCGGACAGCGCGGAGAACAACTACCTGCTGGGCGACGCGCTGTTCGAGAGCCACCAGTACTCCGAGGCGGCGACCGAATACGAGCGCACCGCATACGCGTACCCGATCGGTGCGCGCTCATCGGCCGCGGGTTACGCGGCGTTGGTCGCGCTGCAGAAAGAAGCAGAGCTCACTGCCCCGGCCGCGCGCGCCGCCGTGCATACTCGAGCGATGGAATCGGGCGTGCATTTTGCGCAGGTGTTCCCGGCTCATCCCGAGGCCGCCAGCGTGTTGACCCGCGCGGCGCAGGACGTCTACGCAGCGCATGACCTGCCGCGCGCGATCAAGCTGTCGCAGATGCTGCTCGCGCGCGATCCACCCGTCGATGCTGCGAAACAGCGCATCGGCTGGACGATCATCGGCCAGTCGCAATTCGACCAGGCCGACTACGCGCAGGCGGAACCTGCGTTCCAGCGCGCATTGCAGCTGGCCCCCGCCGCCGCACCCGAGCGCGGTGACCTGACTGAACGCCTTGCTTCGGCCGTGTACCGCCAGGGCGAAGCGAAACGCAAGGCCGGTGACGAGGCCGGCGCCGCCACTGACTTCCTGCGCGTCGCCGCCGTTGCACCGGCCTCGAAGGTCGTGCCGACGGCGCAGTACGACGCGGCCGCTTCGCTGATCAACGCGAAGCAGTGGGATAAGGCGATCGGCGTGCTCGAGGCGTATCGGCGCGACTATCCGAAATCCGAGTACGGCGCCGACATCACGCGCAAACTGGCCGTCGCCTACGTCGAGGCAGGACGCGGAGGCCAGGCGGCAGTCGAGTTCGAACGCATCGCTGCGGCGCCGGGTGAAGATCCGGCGGTCGCGCGCGAAGCGATTCTGCGTGCAGCCGACCTGTACGAGAAATCGGGCAATCCCGCGCGCACCGCGGCGATGCTCGAGCAGTTCGTGCAGCGCTATCCGCAGCCCTTGGCCGACGCCGAGGAAGCGCGCGCCCGGCTGGTCGATCTGTCGATGAAATCGGGTGACGGGGTGGCGTTGACGAAGTGGCGCAACGAGATCATCAAGGCGGATGCCGCCGCGGGTGCGCAGCGCACCGATCGCACGCGTTTCCTTGCCGCCACCGCGCGCCTCGCGCTCGCCGAGCCTGCTCGCGATGCGTTCCGCGCGATCCAGTTGACGGCGCCGCTGAAGAAATCGCTGACCGCGAAGAAGGCGGCAATGGAAACCGCGCTGGCGGGCTACAAGGCGGTTGCCGCCTACGATGTCGCTACGACGACGACCGCGGCCACGTATGAGATGGCCGAGCTGTATCGCACGCTCGCCCGCGACCTGCTGGCGTCTGAGCGGCCGAAGAAACTCAGTGCCGAGGAGCGCGAGCAATTCGATGCCTTGCTCGAGGAGCAGGCGAATCCCTTCGAGGAACAATCGATCGCGATCCACGAGCTCAACGCCAAGCGCACCGTCGATGGTATCTACGATGAATCGGTGCGCAAGAGTTTCGCCGCGCTCGCTGAACTGAGTCCGGCGCGCTATGCGAAGACGGAGCAGTGGGGCGAACTGGCGCGTACGCTGAGTGCGCCAGCCGCACCGGCCGCTCCGCCGCCGGCGCCGGCAGTCACGGCACCGGGCAAGGGCTCTGCGTCCGCGGCGCCTGCAAATGCGACAACCGCTGCTGAACCCGCGCCCATGGTCGTAGCGTTACCCGCCGGAGCGAGCGCGGATTTCTCGCGCGCGCTGACGGCGGCGCTGTCAGGCAAGGCGACGGATGCTGAACTCGGCTTCAAGCAGATGGAGCTGCAATATCCGCAACTACCGGAAGCCTCGCTCGACCTCGGTATCGTGCTGCAAGGCGAGGGCAAGCTCGCCGAAGCGGCGGAAGCATTGCAACGAGCGACTGAGCGCGCTCCCGGCAGCGCGCCCGCGTGGACAGAACTCGGGCTGGTGCGGCGCGCACTCGGAAAATTCCCGGAAGCGAAGGCCGCCTACATGCTGGCGATCGCGGCGGACGAAAACTACGCTCCGGCGCATCGCAATCTCGGCGTGCTGCTTGATCTGTACCTGGCCGATCCGGCGACGGCGCTCGCCGAGATGGAAAAATATCGACAGCTCACTGGCGAGGAAAAACCGGTCAACGGATGGATCGCCGAATTGCGACACCGAACCGGCATCAAGGCTCCGGCACCGCCCGCCGCGCCCGCGCCTGCCGAGCAGCAAGCCGCGCCCGCGGCCGTGCCGGCGGAAACGCCAGCGAATGCGAACGGGCCGACCGCCGCGGCGAATGGAGGTGCTCAATGAGAATGCGTGCGATCTTTTTCATGCTCGCGTTTGCGGGCGCTGCCGGCGCCGATGAACTCGAACCTGCTGTAAAGACCTCAGACGCCGCTGTAACGCCCGCAGTCCCTTCCACCGTAAAGCCCCCCGCCCAGGCCTCCACCAAGCCCGCGCCGCCCACAGCGCCTGCCAAGACGCCTGCCAAGACGCCTGCCGTGCCAAGTAAGCGGGCGATGGATGAGATCGATCTCGGTGCAACGCAGGTGACCGGAAACCGCGAACTGCCGAATGTGATGTACGTCGTACCCTGGAAAAGGCCCGATCTCGGAGAATTTGCCGGACGGCCCCCTAAAAGCCTGCTCGACGAACTGCTCGCGCCGGTCGACCGTGACGTTTTCCGGCGTCAAAACCGCTATTTTGCGGCCTTGCACCCCGACGTTGCGACGCCGCCGGCAGCGGCGCCGGCGACGCCAGTTACGCAACCGGAAAGCGGCTCGGCGAACGCGCTGCCGCCCGGGGATGAGAAGTAGGTCTTTGGCATAACTCAAGCGCTTAGTCTTTAATTCAATGGGTTGATTCAGGCATGGGAGTCTGATGATGAATTTCTTCACCATGATTATCCGGTTCTTCCAGGGCGGCGGCGCGATGATGTACCCGATCGCGGTGGTACTGGTCATCGGTGCCGCAATCGCGTTCGAGCGCTATGTCGTGCTCACGGCCACAGCGATCAAGAATCGCAGCCTTTGGAACGAGATTGCGCCATTGCTGGCGCAGGGCAACTTCAAGGGCGCGGTGCAAATCACCGGCCGCTCGGACTCGGCCATCGGCCAGATCCTCAGCTACGGGCTGGCGCGCATCAGCTCGGCGCGCTCGCGCGATGACATCGAGAAGGCGATGGAAGAAAGCCTGATGGATGTCGTGCCGCGGCTCGAGAAGCGCACGCATTACCTCGCGACGTTCGCGAACCTGGCGACACTCCTCGGACTCCTCGGCACCGTCGTCGGCCTGATCAACGCCTTCGCCGCGGTGGCGACCGTCAATCCGGCCGACAAGGCCAACCTGCTGTCGGCCAGCATCTCGGTGGCGATGAACTGTACCGCGTTCGGCCTGATGACCGCGGTACCCCTGCTGGTCATTCACGCCGTGCTGCAAACCAAGGCAACGGAGCTGATCGACAGCCTGGAAATGGCCTCGGTGAAATTCCTGAACGCCGTGACCGAACGCACCGCAACCGCCTGAAGCCGTTCAAGGCCTTAAGCGAGAACGCGCATGCGCCGCTCCCAAGCCCTCAGGAAATTGATGCGCCGGCAACGCCGGCCGTCTGAACTGCAGCTGGTGTCGATGATCGACATCTTCACCGTGCTGGTGACCTTCCTGCTGATGACCGCGATCTTCTCGCGTACGGTGGTGCTCGACCTGCGTTTGCCATCGAACAACGCCAGCTTTCCCGAACTCCCCAAGGGCCTGAACCTCGAGGTGATCGTGCACGATGATTCACTCATCATCGCTGACCGCGGCACGGGTCCGCTCCACGCACTGCCCAACACCGCGAAGGGCTACGACCTCGAAGGACTGACCGAATACCTGAAGTTCGTCAAATCGCGCTATCCCGACAAGACCGAAGCGACGATCCTGCTCGAGCCGCAGACGCCGTACGACACGCTGGTGCAGGTCATGGACCGCACGCGCATCGTCGAAGTCAACGCGGGTCTCAGTACTGTCCAGGCGGAGTTGTTTCCGCAGGTGTCGATCGGCGACGCGCCTGTGCCAGTCACGGGGGGGGGCAAGCCATGAGCATGTCCAGCCGCGCGCGGCGCATGCTGCAGCACCAGATCCGCAACAAGGCGGACGCGGAGCTGAACCTGATCCCGATGATCGACATCCTGAGCGTCATGGTGTCGTTCCTGCTGGTGTACTCGACCGAGGTCGAGGTCGTGCAGAACTCCAAAAGCATCGATATCCCGCAGTCGATCTCGCAGCAGCGTCCGCGCCAGACCGTCGTCGTCATGCTGACCAGGGACGATCTGTTCGTGCAGGGCGAGCGCGTCGCCAGCGTTGCCGACGTGCGCAACAGTTCGGACGCGATCATTGCGCCGCTCCGCACGGCGCTGAAACGGCCGATGCTGGTCGGGCAGGCGATGACCGAGAAGGACATCGCCGATCGTGAGATCACCGTGATGGCCGACAAGCAGATCCCTTATGCGGTGCTCAAGAAAGTGATGAGCACCTGCACGGATGCCGACTATGGGCGGCTGTCCTTCGCGCTCATCGAGAAAGAAAAAGCCGTCGACATCGACCAGCTGCGGAAGAAACTCTAGGTCCGCACCATGCAGGCGCAACTGACACAGTTTTACCGAAACTTCGAGCTGGCCTGGGAACCGGATCCGGAAGATCAACGCCGTTTCCGCAAACTCCTGCGCTGGGGTCTGGGGCTTGTGCTGCTGTTCGGCCTGATCCTGCCCTTCATCCACCTGGCCAAGCCGACGGCCGCCGAGGAACCGGTGCCTCCACGGCTGGCGCGGCTGATGGAGCAGGAACAACCCAAGCCACCGCCGAAGCCGGTCGAGACGCCGAAGGAAAAACCGAAACCCGAGGCAAAGCCAGAACCCAAGCCGGTCGACACGCGCAAGAAAATGGAGAACTCCGCGGCGATGCGCGCCATCAAGGATGAGCTTGCGGACCTGCGCGACCAGCTCGACACCAAGGACCTGCAGAACCGTCAGCTAAAAGCCGACGTCGGCCAGGATGCGCGCTCGGAGCGCTCGCTGATTTCATCGAAGGTGGGCGTCGGCTCGAACGGCATCGTGACCGCGGCCTCGAGCCGTGGCTTCGGATCGGGTGCCGGCGCGCTGTCGGATCACAACACTACGGCCGTCAGCTCGCGCATCGCCGCCGATGCGGCCGCGAGCCGCGTGACCCGCAGTGGCACCAGCGGCAAGGCCGCGCGCAGCGAAGAGGAAATCGCGCTGGTGTTCGATCGAAACAAGGGCGCCATCGATGCGCTGTACGCCCGCGCGTTGCGCGAACGCGCCGACTTGCAGGGCAAGATCGTGCTGCAGCTGACCATCTCGTCCTCCGGCGAGGTCACTGATTGCCATCTGCTCAGCAGCGAGTTGAATGACGACGATCTGGAGCGCAAGATCGTGGCACGCGTCAAGCTGTTCCGGTTCGAAGCCAAGGATGTGGAAGCGATTACGGCACGCAAGACGCTCGAGTTCTTCCCAACCTGATCGTTGAGGTCGTGGCACGGCCATGAACCTGCAGTCGGAAATTGAATACTTCAGCGAGCTCGCGCTCATCGACCAGGCGCGCCTGCTGGCCGTGTTCATGCACGAACTGAGCGTCGAGGCACGCGTCACCTACGGCCCCCATCCCGAGCGGGTTCAGGATGGCGCGCGGCTGCGCTTCGTCAACGAGATCACCGCGCGCCTGGCGCGCTACATCGAACAGGTGCTCGTGGATGAGCGAGAGCGGCCGGCCGATGAAGTGCTGTTGCGCATGCTGTTGACGCCGCGCGTCGACAAGGCGGCCGAGCGCTTGGTCGTCAATGCCTACCGGCGTGCGATCCAGAGCTTCGATGACAATGACGCCACGGTGACGATGCAGGGGCCGCGCTAGCGATCGCGAGGCTTTTTTCAGGCCGCGCGGGCCCGCTGCTGGGGTTGGACAACAACGCACCGAGCGCTTAAGTTCGGCCTAATGCCCGTGCAACCGTTGACCCAGGTACTGATTCTGCTGCTGGCGTCGGTGGTGGTCGTGGCAATCGCGCGGCGCCAGGGCCTGCCACCGATCCTGGGCTACCTGGTCGTCGGCATGATGCTCGGGCCGCTGGCGCTCGGCGTCCTGCCCAACAGCGAGGCAACGCGCGCGCTCGCCGACATCGGTGTCGTGTTCCTGCTGTTTACGCTCGGCCTCGATTTCCTGTGGGCACGCATGCTCGCGATGCGGCGCGAAGTGTTCGGCCTGGGCGCGGCGCAGGTGCTTGCCGTGCTCCTGGCTGTCGGCGGCGTGCTGTATTGGCTGGGCGTACGGGGCGCGCCGGCCGTGGTCGTTGGCGGCGCGGTCGCGATGAGTTCCACCGCGATCGTGCTGCAGCAACTCACCGATCAATCCGAGCTAAACCGCACCCATGGGCGGCTCGCTTTCGCAGTGCTGCTTTTCCAGGACCTCGCCTTTGTTCCGCTGCTGGCGCTGGCCACCGCGCTGGTCAGCGGCAACGGTCAGTTCACGAGCCTGAATCTCGCGCGGCTGGCGGTCGAGGGCCTGCTGGCGCTGTTCGTCGTGCTGGCCATCGGACGCTGGGTGCTGCGGCCGTTGTTCTACGAGATCGCGCACAGCCGCCTGCGCGAACTGTTCACGCTCACGGTGCTGTTGGTCGTGCTGAGCTGCGCGTGGATTACGCAACTGGTCGGCTTGTCGATGGCGCTCGGGGCGTTCCTTGCCGGCATGATGCTGGCCGAAACCGAATACCGCCACCAGGTCGAATCGGCGGTGCGACCGTTCCGCGAATTGTTGCTCGGACTCTTTTTCATTTCGGTCGGCATGTTGCTCGATGTGCACCTGCTGTACATGCAGTTCCTGCTGGTGACCGGATTGCTGCTGTCGCTGCTGGTCGGGAAAAGCCTGCTGATCTCGCTGGTCACGCGCATCTACGTCGACAGCACGTTCAAGGCGGTGCGCACCAGTGTCGTGCTAGCGGGCGGCGGCGAATTCGGCGTGGCGCTGCTGACGCTGCTCGTGCAGCAGCATAACCTCCTGCCGCCGCGCATCAGCCAGCCCCTGCTGGCGGCGCTCGTGCTCAGCATGGTGTTGAGCCCGCTGCTGATACGCTATAACCGCCGCATCGCACGCGCGTTGCTGGGCGAGCGCGGGCCGCCGGCGACGGCGATGGAGCGCGAGGAGGAGGCGGCTGGCGCGGTTGCGAAGCGCGAACATGTGATCCTGTGCGGCTTCGGCCGCGTCGGCCAGAATATCGCGCGCGTACTGGAATCGCAGGGATTCGAGTACCTCGCGCTCGATCTTGATCCGGCCCGCATCCGCCTGGCGCGACAGGCCGGCGATGCGGTGCTGTTCGGCGACAGCGCCGACGAGGAAATGCTGCGCGAGGCTGGCATCGAGAACGCCAGCGCGGTCATCATCACTTTTGCGAAGCCGGCCGTGTCGGTCGGCATCGTGCGCGCGGTACGGCGCCTGCGCGCGGACGTGCCGGTGCTGGTGCGCACGCAGGATGACGTGGGGCTCGCCGAGCTGACGGCGGCCGGTGCCACCGATGTCGTGCCGGAAACGTTCGAGGCCAGCCTGATGCTCGTTTCGCAGGTGTTGCTGCTGCTCAACCTGCCGCCGACGCGCGTGCTGCGCATGATCGGCGACATTCGCGCGAGCCGCTATGCAACGCTGCGCACCATCTTCCGGCACGACGGCGCGCAGGTTGTCGATGACAGCCACGCGTTCCGCGAGGAACTGCGCGCGATCGTGCTGCCCCCTTCGTCATGGGCGGTGGGGCACCGGCTCGATGACGTGCGCACGCGCGGTGCCGACGTGTCGTTTACGGCCGTGCGCCGCCATGGCATTACCGGCCGCCAGCCCGCCGGCGATACTGAGTTGCGCGATGGCGACGTCGTCGTGATCTATGGCACGCCCGAAGCGCTCGAGCATGCGGAGGCCGTGCTGCTGGCCGGGTAGCGCTACAATGTGCGGCCCGTTGACGCCAGATACATGAACCGCGACGACATCCATTTTCCGCCTCATCACCGCTCGCTCCGCGAGTACATCCACACGCTCCGCGAGATCGACGGAAGCGAGTTGCGCGAGCATGGCGGCGCCCAGTTGTAAGAGCACTAGGAAGGCGACCGACACGCTGCGCGCCGGCCAGAC
>JBEPVS010000103.1:0-9698 GCA_041690875.1 Gammaproteobacteria bacterium | reverse complement strand
TACCTAAGCTGCCGAAGCCCTGTGCGGGACCCGTGCTCAGGGCCGTTTCCAGTTCCTGAACGCCATGCCCCCAGGAGCGTCGATGCGGATTTCGAGCGCGCCATCGAGGCCGGTGACGCGCGCGCGCGCGCCGGCGCTGGGATTGGTGCGCAGCGCGGCGGCCAAGTCGGGTTTGGCCGCGTCGCGCGCGGAGGCACTGAACAGGAGTTGCGGTGCAATGGCGTTGTCCTGCAACTCTCGCATGCTGCCCGCAATCGAACCGTGCGCCGGCGCAAGTACGATTGCCTGAGGCCGTTCGCCTGCGTCGAGCACATCGCCCAGGGATGCGGCCGATCCGGGCAGCCGCAAACCCGACCCGCCCGTGCTGACACGCAGCGTGCAAGACTTGCCGTCGAGCACTTCGAAATCGACGTCATCCCAGCGCCAGCGCGCGCCGGACTGGCAGGCACCGAATTCCGGCGGCAATGGGCCGATGTCTCCGGTTGCGAGGCTGCGCACGGGCAAGACTGCATTCAGTGCGAGCACGCCGGCGCCGCGATCGCCATCGAGCCGCGGCAGCACGATCTGGTCGAGCGAGCGCACGTGGTAGTAGCGCAGCGCACCGACGATCGGGCTTGCGGCAATCGCGCCCGCGCTGCCCCAGGTTTCGCCGTCGTCGAACAACATCGCATGCGTGGCCGTATGGACCAGCACCGCTTCACCGCGCCCGACATCGAGGACGGTCGCGACAACGCTACCCGGTGCGATGCGCGCCGCAGCCGGCAGCGCCGCCGGCAACAGCGCAAGCAAGGCGGTGCAGCGCATCCACGGCCGCCAAGGTAACAGCGCGACCGCCAGCGCGACGCAGGCGAGCAAGTACCACCACGGTGGCGGCGCAATGCGCAGCAGCGCCAACTGCGTGGAAGCGACCGCATGCATCGTGGGCCAGAAGCCGGCGATCACCAGCGCGGCAAGCTTGAACAGCCCTGTTGCCATCGCAGGCCACACGGCCAACATCACCGTCGCGACAAGGATCAGCGGCACGAGCAGCAGGCTGAACAACGGGATGGCCACGAGGTTCACGCCGAGCCCGGAAAGAGAAACGGATCCGAACACGGCCACGGTCGCCGGCAGGAGCGCCGCCATCACGTAGATCTGCGTGTTGATCAGCGCACGCCAACCGGTGAGCGTGACGCGGGTGAGTGCACCCTGCACGAGCAACGCACCGACAGCGAGGAACGAGAGCCAGAATCCGGCCGCCAGCGGCGCCAATGGATCGAGCAGCAAGACACCAATCAATCCCGCAGACAGCGTGCGTGCTGCGGGACGTGGCCGCGCCGTCCAGCGTAGGCCATGCCACGTGGCGAGCATCAGCAGCGTGCGTTGCGTCGGCACCGACCAACCGGCCAGCAACGCATAACCCAGCGACGCCGCCAGCCCGATCAGTGTCGCGAACGTATGGCGCGGCACGCGCGGCTGCAGCAGCGGAATGCGTTCCCACAGCTTGGCCGCGATCCATGCCATGACGAGGCAGAAGAGCGTCACGTGCAGGCCGGAGATCGCCACCAGGTGCGTGATTCCGACGGCATTGAAAACCCGCCATTGCTCGGTGGATACGCGCTGCGTATCGCCGATCGCCAGTGCAATAATCAGCGCCGCCTCATCGCGATCGGTGACGCGCGCTGCAATGGCACGGGCAATGCGTTCGCGCAGCACATCGAGGGTTGCGCCTGGGCGCGAAATGCGATGATTGAGCGCCGAGTCGAGCACTTGTCCGCTCGCGTGCACTCGCAGTCGCAGCGGCTGCAGCGCGAGCGCAGTGGAACCGGGATTTGCATTCGCCGGCGGTGCGTGCAGCGCAACCAACAGTTGCCACCGCTCGCCGGCGCGAACTTCGGGTGCATTGGGCCAGTGCAACGTTGCGCGCAGCCAGTCGCTGCGCAGTTCTTGTGCGTGCAGCGGCCGGAGCCGCGCCGTGAACGATTGCTCGGCGCCGCGCAGCAGCGGCAGGCCTTCGATCTCGGCTGTCACCAGCAGGCGCTGGTCGAAATCAGGTGGCAGCCGTGCCTCGTCGTATTGGTGCAGCGGCCACCAAGCCCACACGACGCCGGCGCAGGCCGCCGCCAGTGCGCGCACGCGCGCCCAGCGCCACAGCGGCAAGCCGAGCGCCGCGAGCCACAGCCCGCCTGCCAGGCCCTGCGCGTGGGCGAGGAGCGCCAGCAGCACGCCGGCGAGCAACGCCACGGCCTGGATGCCCGTCACATTGCTACGCCATGCTGCCGATCGAGGCCTGCTCGGGCCCGGCGGCGGCTGTTACAGTGGCTCACGCATGCAACGCCGCATCGTCAAGCAGCTGGCCAGCTGGGTCGCCACGCGCCGCGAACGCTGGTACCTGCGCATATTTGGCTCTCGCGTCACCGACCCACTGCTCTGGTCGCTGAATCGCCACTCGATTACCGCCGCCTTTGGCGCGGGGCTCGCGATTGCGTTCGTGCCTTTGCCGGTGCACACGATCGCTGCGGTGCTGGCCGCGCTGTACTGGCGCCTGAACCTGCCGGTCGTGTTGGCGAGCACGTGGGTGGTGAATCCTTTCACGGTGGTGCCCTTCTATTACGGCGCGTATCGCCTCGGTGCGTTGCTGCTGCACCGCGCGCCGCGCCATTTCGCCTTCCAGCCCAGCTGGCGCTGGCTCGAACATGGACTCGGGCCGTACTGGAAACCCTTCCTGCTCGGCTGCCTCGTCAGCGCCGTGGTGGCGGGCGTGCTCGGACGCTGGGGACTGGAGCTGGCGTGGCGGGCTGCGGTCAGGCGCCAGTTTCGTCGCCGGCATCAGTCACCGCCAGCGGCAAAAGCGACGCGTTAGGGCCCATTCGCCGTGTTCGCGAGAATCAAGCGTCGCCGCAAACTTTCAGTTTTCCGTTCTCGAACTCGAGCACGCGATCCATGCGTGCGGCGAGCTTCAGGTCGTGCGTCACGACCACGAGGCTGGTGCCGAGTTCGCGGTTCAATTCCAGGAGCAGCGCGAACACCTGCTCCGCATTGCGGCCATCGAGATTGCCTGTGGGCTCATCGGCGAGCACCAGGCGCGGCGAGGTGACCAGTGCGCGCGCCACCGCGGCGCGCTGGCGTTCGCCGCCGGAGAGCTGGTGCGGCCGATGGCGCGATCGCGCACCCAGCCCCACTCGCTCGAGCAGTTTCATCGCCTGTTGGGCCGCATCCGCTGCGCGCATGCGTCGCACGAGCAAGGGCATGGCCACATTCTCGAGTGCGCTGAACTCGGCCAGCAGGTGGTGGAACTGATACACAAAGCCGATCGTGCGATTGCGGAGGACGCCGCGCTCTGTTTCCGCAAGCGCGTGCAGGTCGCGGCCATCGATTTCGACGTGCCCCGCATCCGGACGATCGAGGCCGCCGAGGATCTGCAGCAGCGTGGTCTTGCCGGAACCGGAGGCACCGATGATGCCGAGCCGCTCACCGGCGCGCACGTCGAGGTCGAGCCCGGCCAGCACCTCGAGCGTGGTCGATCCCTCGTGAAATCGGCGCACGACGCCACTGGCGCGCAGCACGACGCCGCCCGATGCACCGGTATTTTGCCGCGATCCATCAGTCATGCCGCAATGCCTCCGCCGGCTGCGTCAGCGCAGCGCGCCACGCAGGATACAGCGTCGCCAGCGCGCACAACGCGAAGGCCACGGCGCACACCTGCAGCACATCGCGCCACTCGACGAAGGCTGGCAGTTCGCTCATGAAATAAACACGCGCATCGAGGAACTGCTCGCCGGTCGCATGTTCTACCGCGGCCACGATCCCGGCGATGTGCGTGGAGAAGAACCAGCCGAGCAAGGCACCGGTCAGCGTGCCCGTAAGTCCGATCAACGCACCCTGGACGCTGAATATTGCCAGCACATTGCGCGGCAGTGCGCCGAAGGTGCGCAGGATGGCGATTGCCGGACGTTTTTCGTTGACGACCATGATCAGCGTAGCAACGATGTTGAATGCGGCGACCGCCATGACGAGCAGCAGGATCATGAACATCATTGTCTTGGTCAGCTGGATCGAGCGGAAAAAGCTCGCGTGGTTTCGCGTCCAATCGCTGACGTAGAAGCCTCCGCCAATCTGCAGCGCGAGGTCGTGCACCACGCGCGGTGCGGCCAATGGATCGTGCAACGTAAGGCGCAGCCCTGTCACTCCATCGCCCAGTCGATAGACTCGCGCGACATCGGCGAGAGGCGCCAACGCCAGCGCGTTGTCAAATTCGTACATGCCGGAGTGAAACAGCCCGCTGACATGGAAGCGCCGCATCGTTGGCGCGAAACCGGCGGGAGTCATGCTGCCCTGCGGCGCGATCAGCACGACGTTGCCGCCCGGCTGCACGCCAAGGGCGGCGGCGAGCGCATCTCCCAGGATGATGTTATAGCTGCCCCCGCTGAGAGAATCGATGGTGCCGCCGCTGATGTGGTTGGCCAGGCTCACGGCGCGCCGCTCCTGCTCAGGCAATACTCCACGCAGCTGCGTGGGCGCGGAGCGAGCACCGTTGACGAGCATCGCCTGCACCTCGATATACGGCACGGCCGAGATCACCGCCGGTTTCGACTGCGCCAGTTTCTGCGCCGCGCGCCAGTCGGGCAGAGTGCCCGACAGTCCCATCAGCGTGGCGTGCGATGTCACGCTGAGGATGCGTGTGCGCAGTTCACGCTCGAAGCCGTTCATGACCGAGAGCACGACAATGAGCACAGCCACGCCCAGTGCCAGGCCCAGCATTGATACGACAGAGACGAACGACAGGAGACTGTGCCGCTGCGTCGAACGCAGGTAGCGAGTTCCTATCATGACTTCGTAGGACTTGCGCACGTGCTACTCGTATCGAAGCGCAACCGCGGGCGGGGTGGCCGCGGCGCGGAGCGACGGATACACGGTCGCGGCCAGCGTCAGCAGCAGCGCGACGGCGCTTGTCCACAGCACGTCGGCGGACTGCAACTGCGACGGGAGAACGGTGATGTAAAACACGTCGGCATCGAAAAACCGAAAACCCAGCAGGCGTTCCAGGAACGGTGCGATAGAGCCGACGTTGAGCGCCACAATCACGCCGAGTGTGACGCCGGCGGCGACCCCGCACCAGCCGATGACGAGACCCTGCGTGATGAACACTCGCAACACCGTGCCAGGCGCCGCACCGAGCGTACGCAGGATTGCGATATCGGTGCGCTTGTCGCTCACGACCATGACCAGCATGGCGACAATGTTGAACGCCGCAATGCCGACGATCAGCAGCAGGATCAGCGCGACCATCGACTTCTCGATGCGGATAGCCCGGAAGTAACTGGCGTTGTCCTGCGTCCAGTCGCGCACCCGATAGCCCGCGCCGGCCGCACTGCGCACGGCCGGCATGAAGGCCGGCGCAGCCAACGCGTCGTTGAAGCGCAAGCGCAAGCCGCTGGCGCCGACCGCGGCCGGCGCAAAGGCGCGCACATCGTCGATCGAGGCGAGCGCCAGCGTCGCATCGTGGTCCTCGATGCCGGCGCTGAACAGGCCGGCCACCGTGTATACGCGTAACCGCGGTTCCGGCGGCGCATCGGCGCTGGCGATCGGCACCAATAGCGTCACGGCATCGCCAACCGTCACACCCAGCTGCTCGGCGAGCGCTTCACCCATGATCAGGCGATTACTGCCCGCGCTGAGATCATCGAGCTTCCCAGCGACGAGGAGCGGCGCCACGTCAGTCACGGCCGATTCGTGCCGCGTGTCGATGCCGCGCAGCGTGAGCGGCAGCATGTCGCTCCCGTGCATCGCGAGCGCCTGCAAGTCCATGTACGGAGCAACGCCGGCCACCCCGGGTAGCGCGCGCAGGCGCGCGGCCAGTGCGCTGTCATCGACCATGGCCGCAGGGCGTGAATCGACGACGCGGGCGTGCGCACTCAGCGCCAGTAGTCGATCGCGCAGCTCGCCCTTGAGCCCGTTCATGACCGAGAGCACGACAATCAGCGCCGCGACGCCCAAGGCGACGCCACCGAGCGACACCCAGGTAATGAAGGAAACGAAAAACGTGTGCTGGCGCGCGCGCACGTAGCGCAGGCCGATGAACAGTGACAGCGGTTGGAACATATGGGAAAGGTCATTTAATCACGAGCGCCCCGCCCGGGGCGATGAAAGCGGACCGGCATCACAATTTGGAGCGATGGCACGGCGTCCACGCCGTGGGCCCGGTGCTATAGTCACTGGTGCGTAAGAGCCTTTCCGGCCCATCGCGCATGAGGAGACGAGCCAATGAACGCACTCACCTTGAAGGCAGCGCTTGCATTGTCGGTCCTGTGCGGCAACGTCGCGCTGGCCGAAACCATGGTTATCGACGACCAGGTCACGGTGGTGCAATCCAGCGTGGAACGCCCCTCCCGCGGCGTGACGATGGCGACGGTCGAAGCGAAGTTCGGCGCCCCGCAGACTCGTCATCCTGCGGTCGGCAAGCCGGCGATCACGCGCTGGGACTACGCGAATTTCAGCGTCTTCTTCGAAGGCGAACGCGTCATCGACGCGGTAGCCACCGCAGGGTAACCTTGGCCCAACGTTCCCGTTGAAGCCGGCTTCACGCCGCCGGCACGGGCGCGTTTTGCATGTCCGTTTTGCTCCGACCTACATTGCCCGCGCCGGGCCCTTCCCTACTGCATTGGCACTCGCTGCATGCGGGCGCGCGCGCGCTGGCCTTGAGCGAGGCGGCGATGGCGGATTCACGGCCCTGGGCCTGCGTGACGGCCGATGCGCGTGAACTGGAGCGGCTTGCCGCGGAGCTGCGCTTCTTCGGCGGCACTGCGCTCGAGATATTGACGCTTCCGGACTGGGAGATCCTGCCCTACGACCAGTTTTCGCCGCACCCGGACATCGTCTCGGAGCGCCTCGCGACACTTGCACGCTTGCCGGACTTTCGCCGCGGCATCCTGCTGCTGACCGCCGACAGCCTGCTCGGACGCTTGCCGCCACTGAACTATGTCAGCGCGCGCAGCTTCGCGCTCGAGCGTGGCGCGCTGTTGCCGCTCGAGCCATTGCGCCGCCGGCTTGTCGAGGCCGGCTACGCCAGCACCAGCCAGGTCAGTGGCCCCGGCGAGTTCGCGCTGCGCGGCTCGCTGTTCGACGTCTGGCCAATGGGCACGGAAATGCCGGTGCGTATCGACATGCTCGATGAACGCATCGATTCGCTGCGCCGCTTCGATCCGGACACGCAGCGCTCGCTCGATGCACTCGATTCGCTGCGCTTGTTGCCGGCGCGCGAGCTGCCGCTCGATGCGGAGGCGGTGCGCGAGTTCCGTCGCCGATTCCGGCTGCGATTCAACGGCGATGTCGCTCGCATGAGCGTGTATCGCGGCGTCAGCGAAGGACTGGCGCCGCAGGGCATCGAGTTCTACTTGCCGCTGTTCTTCGAACACACCGCGACATTGATGGAATACCTGCCGCCGGACCTGGTGATCGCGGCCGACCCCGGGCTTGCGAACGCACTCGACAGCGCGTGGCAGGCGATCATGACGCGTCACGACCAGTATCGGCACGACATCGAGCGCCCGCTGCTGGAACCGGCGGAAATCTACGTCACGAACGCCGAACTCGAAACGCAGCTCGCGCTTCATCCGCGCGTCGTCATCGATCAATTCGCTGCGCCCGACAGCGCGGCCAGCGAAGGACATTCGCCAGGGACGATGGGAACGAGCCTGCTGCCGCGAGATTTCCGGCTGGATGCACGCGCCACCGAACCACTCGCGCCGCTGCTGGCCTTCCTCGAGGAATACGCAGGCCGCGTACTGCTTTCGGCCGATTCGCCGGGACGACGCGAAGTCATCAGCCGGATGCTCAGTGCGCATGGACGGCAACCGCGCGCGGTGAGCGATTGGGCGCAATTCGTCGACGGCAGCGCGCGCTTAGGCGTCATCGCCGCAGGTGAAGTGCGCAGCGTGTCGTTACGCGACCCGCAGCTGATGCTGCTGTCCGAATCCGAACTGTTCGGCACGCGCGCGCGGCAGGAGCGGCGGCGGCGGCGAGCCGCGGCCGACCCGGCGACGATCCTGCGGAATCTGCAGACACTGGAACCCGGCGCACCGGTCGTCCACGAAACCTACGGCGTGGGCCGCTACCGCGGCCTGGAGGTCATGGAGATCGGCGGCACCGTGAGCGAATTCCTGCTGCTCGAATACCGCGACGGCGACAAGATCTACGTGCCGGTGCATTCGCTCCATCTCGTCAATCGCTACGCAGGTGGGAGCCCGGAGACTGCGCCGCTCCACAAGCTCGGTACCGAGCAGTGGGCGCGTGCACGCAAGCGCGCCGCCGAAGCGGTGCGCGATGTCGCGGCCGAATTGCTCGACCTGCACGCGCGCCGCCACGCGCACCAGGCGCCCTCGCTCCAGGCCGGCGAGCTCGAATACCAGACCTTCGCCAATGCGTTCCCGTTCGAGGAAACCGCCGACCAATCGGAGGCGATCGCGCGGGTGCTTGAGGACCTGGCGAAACCGACGCCGATGGACCGCATCGTCTGCGGCGATGTGGGCTTCGGCAAGACCGAGGTGGCGATGCGCGCCGCCTTCGTCGCGGTGCAGTCAGGACGCCAGGTCGTGGTGCTGGTGCCGACTACGCTGCTGGCCGAACAGCACCTGCAGAGTTTCCGCGACCGCTTCGCGGACTGGCCGGTGCGCATCGAAGCCCTGTCGCGCTTTCGAGCCGGACAGACGGCGAACAGCGTGCTGGCCGGATTCGAGAACGGCCAGGTCGACATCCTCATTGCAACCCACAAATTGCTGCATGCCGATGCGCGTGCGAAAAACCTCGGCCTGCTGATCGTCGACGAGGAACATCGCTTCGGCGTGCGCGATAAGGAGCGGCTCAAGACGTTGCGCGCCGAGGTGCACGTGCTGACGCTGACGGCGACGCCGATTCCGCGCACGCTGAACCTGGCGCTGGGTGGCCTGCGTGAACTGTCGCTGATCAGCACGCCGCCGGTGGGACGACTCGCGATCAAGACCTTCGTGTGCGAGTGGCACGGCCCGACGCTGCGCGAAGCCACCCTGCGCGAGCTGCGCCGCGGCGGACAAATCTACCTGGTGCACAACGAAGTGCAGACGATCGAGAAAGTCGCCGCGGAATTCGCGGCACTGGTGCCCGAGGCGCAGGTGCGCATCGGGCACGGGCAGATGCGCGCGCGCGAGCTCGAGTTGCTGATGGTCGATTTCTATCACCGGCGCTTCAACGTGCTGGTGTGCACGACGATCATCGAGAGCGGCATCGACGTGCCGAGCGCGAACACGATCCTGATCAATCGCGCCGACCGGCTCGGACTCGCGCAACTGCATCAGTTGCGCGGGCGCGTCGGCCGCTCGCACCATCGCGCTTACGCGTACCTGGTCGTGCCCGACAAGAAATCGATGACCGGCGATGCGGCGAAACGGCTGGAAGCGATCGCGGCACTCGACGAGCTTGGTGCCGGCTTCACACTCGCGACGCACGATCTCGAAATCCGCGGCGCCGGCGAACTGCTTGGCGAGGAACAGAGCGGGCAGATCGCCGAAGTCGGTTTCAGCCTCTACACCGAACTGCTGGAACGCGCGGTGCGCTCGATCCGCGAAGGCCACCTGCCCGACCTCGATGCGGAAGCCGACCACGGCGCCGAAATCGAATTGCATATCCCCGCGTTGATTCCCGAGGACTACCAGCCCGACGTGCACGCGCGCCTGACGCTTTACAAG
>JBEPVS010000102.1:0-9745 GCA_041690875.1 Gammaproteobacteria bacterium | reverse complement strand
GGCTGCGACGATGAGTCAGCGCGGCTGTGCTGCGCGGCGACGGCCGTGCAGCCACGCCGCGATGAGCGCCACTGCTACCGAGAGCGCGCTGGCGTAGAAATCGGCGCGCATCGATGTCGTGGTCGCCATAGCGATCAGCACGATGAACATGCCGGCGATCGCCACGTAGCTCGACAGCGGATACAGCCACATCTGCACCGGCAGCGCGCGCTGGTCCGCCTCGCTCCGCGCGCGCCGCAGTCGCACCTGCGCGAATGCGATCATCAGGTAGATCACGACGACCAGAGCGCCCGAGGCGTTGACGAGGAACTTGAACACGCCCTGCGGCGACATCGTCGCCGCGGCGATACCGGCCAGACCCGCGATGCTGCCCATCACCACCGAGCGAACGGGCACGCCGCGGCGGTTGAGTTTGACCAGCGCCTTCGGCGCATCACCGCGCGCTGCGAGAGAAAACAACGTGCGCGACGTGACGTAGTAGGCCGAGTTCAGGCAGGAGAGCACTGCCGTCAGGATGATGAACGTCATCGCCGAATTGGCCCACGTGAAATGCATCGCGGTCATCGCCGCAGTGAACGGCGACTTGCCCGGCACGACCTCTCGCCATGGCACGATCGTGACGATCAGGAATATTGATCCGACGTAGAACACGAGGATGCGTGAGATTACCGTCGTCGACATGCGCGCCACGGCACGCACCGGTTCGCGCGATTCGGCCGCGGCAACGACCGTGATCTCGGCGCCGACGACCGCGAAGAACACGCTCGTGACCGCGGCGAGCACCGCGCGGGCGCCGTTTGGGGCAAAGCCGCCGCCGCTGACCAGGTTGCTCCACGTCGGAGCGCCATGGGAGGTGAGGCCGAACACCCACGCCATCGCGGTGAGGATAAACGCGACGATGGCCGACACCTTGATCAGCGCGAACCAGAATTCGAACTCACCGTACGAACGCGCCGACATCAGGTTGATGCCGGTCATCACGAGCATCAGGATCGCGCCCAGCGCCCACGCGGGCAGTGCAATCCAGATCTGCAGCAGCTGCGCGCCGGCGATTGCCTCCACTGGCACGACGATGACCCAGAAATACCAGTACAGCCAACCGCAAACGAATCCGGCCCAATCGCCCAGGCCCACGCGGGCGAAGTCGCTGAACGAGCGCACGTGCGGCAGCGCGACCGCCATCTCGCTCAGCATGCGCATGACCAGCAGCACCATCGCGCCCGCGATCAGGTAGCTGAGCACGATCGCCGGTCCGGCGGCGGCGATGGTGACGCTGCTGCCGACGAACAATCCCGCGCCGATGATGCCGCCGAAGGAAATCATCGACACGTGGCGAGAGGCGAGTACGCGCCGCAGCTCGCCGGATCCTTCTGCGCCGGCCACGGTTCCCGACATGGTTTCAGTGTGCATGAGCCAGGATTCCCCTCGCCGGTCTTGGGCCGGACTATGATGATGGCCATCATATGGATGTTCCCGGCCAGAATCATCCGCTTCAGCCCGGATACTGCGCGAACTGCCAAGCGCCGCTGTCTGGACGCTATTGCAGTGCCTGCGGCCAGCGCGTCGACGCGGCCGCCCACACGCTCGGGCATTTCATCGGCGAAGCCGCCGAGGTGCTCACGCACGCGGATTCGCGGGTTTGGCGGACGCTGTGGCCGTTGCTGGCCCGGCCGGGTTTCCTGACGCGTGAATATTTTGCGGGACGCCGCGCGCGCTATCTGCAGCCCTTCCGCCTCTACCTGATCGTGAGTGTATTGTTCTTCGTGCTGAGCGCGGTACTGGGCGGGGGCGCGGACAATGGCACCAAGGTCAACAAGCCACCGGCGCTGCAGGATTGCGAGCAGCTGAAATCCAACCTCACCTGGCTTGGCAATCCGGTCTTGCCGCGGCTCAAGGCCACTTGCCGGAATTTCATCGCGAGCGGCGGACGCAATCTCGGCGAACGGCTGGTGCACAACGTCGGCCGCGCGCTGTTTGTGTTCCTGCCGCTGATGGCCGCGCTGATGAAACTCATGTACTGGCGGCCACCGCGCTATTACCTTGAACACCTTCTGCTATTGATCCACAACCATGCCCTGGTATTCCTGTTGTTGTCGATCTGCATGCTGGCGACACGCTGGATCCGTTCCGATGGCTGGTTCGCCCTGGTATTCCTGGCAACGAGCTGGTACCTGGAGCGCTACCTGTACCGGTCAATGCTCGCCGTCTACAAGCAGTCGCGCCTGATCACAGTTGTGAAGTTCTGTGTACTGGGGTGCGCCTACCTTGTGTGCGGCATGGCCACACTATTTGTGACCGCATTGATCAGCGTCGCGACCTACTAAGGAGTCGGCTGGGGCTACAGCTTGTGGGTCGCCAGCAGCAGGCTGGTCTCGGTGCTGGCGATACCCTCGACTTTGCGGATGCGCCCGAGAACGCGATCGAAAGCCTCGAGCGTGTCGGCGCGCAGCTCGGCGATGATGTCCCAGCGCCCGTTCGTCGTGTGCAGCGTGCGCACGGCGGGATCGCCACGGAGGCTTCGCAACACCGCGTCGGCGCTGTTGCCTTCCACCGCGATCGTCATCAACGCGGTGATGTCGCGCTCATCGATCGGCGTGCCGAGCCGCACCGTATAGCCCGCGATCGTGCCGTCGCGCTCCAGCCGGGCGATGCGATTCTGGACGGTGCCGCGCGCCACCTGCAGCTGCTTCGCGAGCTTCGCTACTGTTAAACGCGCATTGCCGCGCAAACTGGAAATCAGCTTGTGGTCGAGTTCGTCCATAGACCAGATCGGGTCAAAATGACAATTAATGTCATCATTATAACCAAAAGACAGCGCATATTGCGCAAGTAGCTCGCTTCTTGTTAGCCGGGCGGCGGAGGATGATCGTTGTTGGGCTCGGCGCGGCCGGTGCCTAGGGAGCGCGATCATGGTCGATTACATCGGCGTCAGCGACATCCAGCGCCTGGTGCAAAAGGTTGGGGCGGGCGTGTTCATGGAGCGCCTCGCCAACGAAATCGAAGCGGACTACCGTCGCTGGAGCGAGTTTGAGAAGTCGGCGCGGCTCGCCAGCCACTCCGAGGTGGGCGTCATCGAGTTGATGCCGACCAGTGACGGACGACTGTACAGCTTCAAGTACGTCAACGGCCATCCGAAGAACACCGCGGCAGGGCTGCTGACCGTCACCGCCTTCGGCGTGCTGGCGGACGTCGACACCGGTTATCCCTTGCTACTGTCCGAGCTGACTGTGACGACTGCACTTCGCACCGCGGCGATGTCTGCGCTCGCGGCAAAGTGGCTCGCGCGCAGGAACAGTACGGTCCTGGGCCTCATCGGCAATGGCGCGCAAAGCGAATTCCAGGCGATCGCTTTCTGTCGCATGCTCGGCATTCGCGAGCTGCGGCTTTACGACGTTGACGGCGCCGCCAGCGCCAAGCTGGAACGGAACCTCCGCGATATGCCGGAGATGGCCGACGTGAAAATGGTGCGCACGCGTTCCACGGCCGAAGCCTGCAAGGGCGCGGACATCGTCACGACCGTGACAGCTGACAAGAAGAACGCGGTCATCATGACTCCACCGATGGTGTGTGCGGGAATGCATATCAACGCCGTTGGCGGCGATTGCCCCGGCAAGACCGAACTGCACGGCGACATCCTGCGTATGCCCGGCACACGTGTCTATGTCGAGTACGAACCGCAGTCGCGCATCGAGGGCGAGATCCAGCAGATGGAGGCCGACTTTCCGGTCACCGAGTTCGCAACGCTCCTCAGTGGCGAAGCCACCGGTCGCGGCGCCGATGCAGACATAACTATTTTCGATTCGGTGGGCTTCGCACTCCAGGACTACTCGGCGCTGCGCTTCCTGCACATGCTGCTACATGAAGAGCGCGGCAGTCATCGACAGATCGACCTCGTGCCGAGCCTCAATGATCCGAAGGACCTCTACGGCGGCACGATCGGCGCCGGCAATCGGGCGCGACTGCGCCTGACCGGCTGACACATGGCCGCCACGATTGGATTGATCGGCGCGCCGACCGATATCGGCGCCGGCTCGCGCGGCGCGTCGATGGGCCCGGAGGCGCTGCGCGTCGCCGGCATCGGCTCGATGCTGGTATCGCAAGGCCTCGACGTGCATGACGAGGGCAACCTCGCGGGGCCGGGCAACCCGTGGCTGCCCTCGCACGACGGCTACCGCCATCTCGATGCAGTCGTCGCTTGGTGCAAAATCGTTCACGCTGCCGTCTACGCCGAGTTGCAGGCGGCGCGACTTCCGATCCTGCTCGGCGGGGACCATTCGCTGGCGATCGGTTCAATCAGCGCCGTCGCGCGTCACTGTCGCGAACGCGGCCGGCGCCTGCGCGTGCTGTGGCTCGATGCGCATGCCGATTTCAACACCAGCGTGCTCACACCGAGCGGAAATATCCACGGCATGCCGGTCGCATGCCTGTGTGGCCGCGGTCCACGTGCGCTGCTGGAGATCGGCGGCGCGGTGCCGGCGATCAATCCGGACGTCATTCGCCAGATCGGCATTCGCAGTGTCGACCAGGGCGAGAAACGGCTCGTGCACGAAGTTGGCCTTGAAGTTTTCGACATGCGCTACATCGACGAGATGGGCATGCGCCACACGCTCGAGCAGGCGCTCGCCGGCATCGATGCGAACACGCACCTGCACGTCAGCTTCGACGTGGATTTCCTCGATCCGGAAATTGCGCCGGGCGTCGGTACGACAGTGGCGGGCGGGCCTTCCTACCGCGAGGCGCAATTGTGCATGGAGATGATCGCCGATACCGGCAGGCTCGCTTCGCTCGACATCATGGAACTCAACCCCGCGCTCGACGTTCGCAATCGAACCGCTGAGGTGGCCGTCGACCTGGTGGCTTCGCTGTTCGGCAAGAGTACGCTGATGCGCCGCGCCTGAATCTCGGGCGAGGCGATTGCCTTGCGTTGTGAAGCTTGCGATCATGCGCGCCGGCCGGGAACCGCTAACAACAACACAAGGCCGCGGCCAGCACACTGCCGCTCGCTGGGGGTAACGGGGTTTGGTATTCAACACGCTGACATTTGCGGCATTCTTCCTGATTGTCGTGCTGGTGCACTCGCTCCCGCTGCCGTGGACGCAGCGCAAGATCAACCTGCTGATCTTCAGCTACATCTTCTACGCTGCGTGGAATCCGCCGTTCATCCTGCTGCTGTGGATATCCACCGTGGTCGACTGGTACGCCGCGCAAGGGCTCGTGCGTGCGGAACGTCCCGTCGCGCGGCGCGCGTGGATGCTGCTGTCGGTGATCGCGAATCTCGGCATGCTGCTGTACTTCAAGTACGGCACATTCCTGCTGCATAACTTCGCGGCACTCGCCGGCGCACTCGGCGTTCACTATTCGCCGCCGCCATTCGACATCGTGCTGCCGGTGGGCATTTCGTTTTACACGTTCGCAACGATGTCGTACACGCTCGATGTGTACCTGCGCCGCGCGCTGCCGGCGCGCAATTTCCTCGACTATGCGCTGTTCGTGACTTTCTTCCCGCACCTGGTGGCGGGCCCGATCATGCGCCCGACTGAATTAGTGCCGCAGTTCGAGGCGCCGCGCCGCGCCACGAGGCAACAGCTGTGTTTCGGCCTTGGACTGATGACGCTCGGCTTGTTCAACAAGGTGGTGATCGCCGACACTTTTCTTTCCAACGCGGCAGAGCGTGTGTTCGACCATGGCAGTGCACCGGGTTTTCTCGATAGTTGGTTCGGCACGCTGGCCTTCAGCGGACAGATTTTCTGTGACTTCGCCGGTTATTCGACCACGGCGATCGGTGCGGCGCTTTGCCTCGGATTTTTCATGCCCGACAACTTCCGCTTTCCGTATGCGGCGGTCGGGTTCTCCGATTTCTGGCGACGCTGGCACATCACGCTGTCATCGTGGCTGCGCGACTACCTGTACATTCCGCTTGGCGGCAACCGCCACGGCCCGTTTCGCCTGAACCTCGCGCTGATGGGCACGATGCTGCTCGGCGGGTTGTGGCATGGTGCGAACTGGACTTTCGTCGTGTGGGGTGGCTTGCACGGCACCTATCTCATCGTCGAGCGACGCTTGCGCGCGTGGTTCAAGGGTTACACGCCCGGTCCATTCGTGCTGTTCGGCTTGGGGCTAGTCACGTACATGCTCGTGAACCTGACGTGGGTGTTCTTTCGCGCGAAGGATTTTCCGATCGCCTGGCGCGTGCTGCGCGGCATGCTGGGCATGAACCCCGACGCCAAGCCGATCCTCGCGACGGTCTACATCGTCGTGGTCGCAACCGTTACCCCAATGCTGGTCGCCGTGCATTGGTTCATGCGCAACAGAACACTCGAGACAGCGCTGGCGCGCGTACCGCCGCTTGTGATCGCCCTGGCGTTGGGGCTGATGATCACGTTGATCGCCATTTCGCAGGGAACGGGCAATGCCTTCATCTACTTCCAGTTCTAGGCGGCTGACCGCATCCGACCGCCCGGGCGTGGCGCAGCCGGTGCCGGAACGCGACGTGCCGGCCCATCACTGGGGTCAGATTGTGCTCGGCGCGTTGTTGGTCGCGGCGCTGTCGATCGGTGGTTGGGAGTGGCACTGGCGAGCGTTTGGCGCAACTCCCGCCAGTCGCGATGACGCGGCACTGTGGGCGCGTCAACGTGCGCGCATCGATCACGGCGATGGCGACGCGACCGTGCTGATCGGCGCCTCGCGCACCTTCTTCGACGTGCAGCTGCCGGTGTGGGAGCAGTTGTCCGGGCGCCGCCCAATCCAGCTTGCGCTCAATGGCACGTCGCCAACGACGCCGCTCGAAGCGCTTGCGGATGATCCCAATTTCAAGGGCCGCCTGCTGATCGGCGTCGCTCCCGATGTCTTCTTCAGTGGATTCGAGTACCAGGGGAACACCTTCAAGGTCTACGGCAAGCAGTCGCCGTCAGATCGTGTCGGCAAGTGGTTGTCGATGCACTTCGTCGAACCCTACCTGGCGTTCTACGATCCTGATTTCGCACTGTTTACGGTGATCAAGCGGCAGGACTGGCCGCTACGAAAAGGCATGGAGGGCGGCACGCAAGTGCGCAAGCTCAACCAGGCCGAGGCCGACCGCAGCAACCACATGTGGAGCAAGGTGGAGAACGACCCGATTTATCGCGCGTTGACACGCAGCATCTGGTCGGAGGAGTTCCACGATCCGCCGCCCACCGCGGACGAACTGGTCGAGCAGAAAAAGACGATGTATCTGCAGATCGCACGCAATGCCGCTGCAGTGGCGCGCCTGCGCGCGCGGGGGGTTACCGTCGTCTACGTTCGTGAACCGAGCACGGGCGACTATCTCGAGTACGAGAACGGCAAATTTCCACGATCGCAAGCATGGGACTCATTGATCGAGCACGTGCATGTGCCCGGAATCTACTACGACGATTATCCGCAACTGCGTAGCAGCCACTACGAGTTCCCGGAGTGGTCGCACATGAAGCACGAGTCAGCCGAGCGCTACACGCGTGAACTGTACGCGATCTTGCAAAGCAGGTTTCCACCCGAGGATGGTTCGCGCTGGTGAGCCGGCGCCGCTAGAGGTGCCACCACACCAGGCGGCTGATCTTTCCGGTCGGATCGAGCGAGAAGCGCACGTAGATCTCACCATGCGCGTGCGTCGCGCGAAACAAGAACGATGGCTCCCCGTCGACCGCAGCGGCGCGCAGGAATTGCCACGACTGCAACGCGCCGAGACGCGGAAGTCGTCCTTCGAATGTATCGCGCGTCGCCCAGATTGTCGGCTGCATGTGTTGCGTGTAGCGGCGCATGTTCGGTGTGCCGGCGACGAACAACTCATAGTCACGGCGCAGTCCCTTTGCGGCGGACGGCTCGCCGCCCGTCGGTGGCACGAGGGTTTTCAGTGACAAACGTGGCTCGAGCATTCCCGCAATAGCTAGTGCCAATCCCGTCGGATCCGATCCCTTCGGGTGTTCGAGGTTCGTGAACACGACGATGCCGAGGTCGAGTGCCGGGAATTTCACCCACGCCACGCCGCTGTGGCCCGTGTGCGAGTACACCTGTTCGCCGAGCACATCATCGAGGCCCATTCCGAGTCCGTAGCCGCTGAATGAATACACTTCACGCGCCGGGGCACCGTCGTTGAGCATCGTCGGCGTGGCGATCCGTTGCACGCTCGCCCCTGCCAGCGGCCCATGGCCGTCGAGCAGGATCACCCATCGCGCGAAATCGCCCACCGTCATGCCAATGTCGTTGTAGATCTCGCCATACTCGCGCTCAGTGCGATCGTCACGGATCAACTGCTGCGCGGCGTTGAAAGTGTAGGGCGAGACGCGATTCGGGATGATCGCGAGCGGATCGAGGTTGACCACATGCTGCATCCCCGCGGGATGAAACAGCTCGTCCTGCATGAACGCGAGCCAGGGCTTGCCGACCGCGGCTTGCGTCGCGAGCTGCGCGAGGAATGGCCCGGCATCCGAATACGCGTATTGCGAGCCGGGAGGGGTGAGCAACGGCGCGGCTTGAATGGCAGCAAGCAGCTCAGCGGTCGTGTAGTGCTGCCAGAGGTGCGAGCCGTAGTGCGCCGGTATCAGCGCGGATTCCATGTCAGGTAACCCCGATGTGTGGTCGAGCAGCATCGCAATCGTGACGCCGGGCAGTGAGGTGTTGACATATTTATTGATCGGGTCATCGACGCTGAGCTTGCCGAGTTCGACGGCCTTCATTACACCTGTCGCGGTCACCGCCTTGTCGAGCGACGCGATGGCGAAGATCGAATCAGCCGTGACCGGCGTTCCGGTCTCCAGATTCGCACTGCCGTACGTGGAAATGCGTTCGATCTTGCCATGACGCACGATCGCGAGCGCCATTCCGGGGATCTGCCGCGTGACGCGTTCTTGCGACAGGTAATCGTCAATCGTGTCCGCGCGCGCGACATGGAAAGCGCCGAGCGCGAAGACGATGGCGCAAACCATCATCCAGAGCGGCCCATGCGCCAGGAAACGGGCGAATCCGTAATGTTTTGGCATGGCAACATGATAGCGCAGTAGTCGCGGCGACTCCGCCGATGGCACAATTGCAGCCCCGGCGGCAAGGTTTAAAGGGAGTGGCATCTTGAAACTTTACTATCATCCCGTTTCAACAACGTGCCGGCCGATCATGCTGCTCGCGGGCGAATGTGGCATCGCGCTCGACTACGAGTTGGTCGACCTGTTCACCGGCGCGCATCACCAGCCCGCGTTCGCGGAGATCAATCCCAGCCACCAGGTGCCGGTGCTCGAGGACGAAGGCTTCCGGCTCACTGAGTCGTCGTCAATCCTGAAATATCTCGCCGAGAAAGAGAAGGTGAGCGCCTACCCATCGGGTACTCGTGAACGCGCGCGCGTCAACGAGCGGCTGGACTGGTTCAACACCGGTTTCTATCGCGACTTTTGCTACGGCTTCGTGTATCCGCAGATCTTCGCGACGATGAAGCGCAGCGATGACGTCGTGCAGGCCGCAACGATCGCGTATGGACGCGAGAAAGCGCTCGGTTGGCTGAACTGCCTCGACCACAGCATCATCGGATCGCGCAGCAAATACCTGTGCGGCGATTCGATCACGCTCGCCGACTATCTGGGTTCGACCATGGCGCTCAGCCTCGAAGCGATCGGCGGCAATTTCAACGGCTATCCCAACATCTCGCGCTGGCTCGACAACATGAAGGCGCTGCCGAGCTGGGCGAGGGTGAACGAGGCGTTCTACAAATACCTCGTCACGCCGAACCGCGACAAGACTTTCA
>JBEPVS010000101.1:0-9795 GCA_041690875.1 Gammaproteobacteria bacterium | reverse complement strand
CGCGTGTACTCCTCGCCGAAACCGACGCAGCCCGAGAGCAGTACGATCGGCGAGTTGAGCGTGAGTCCGCAAAAGCGGGTCTTCAATGACGCATCGGGACCCGCGTTTGCGACGGCCGCAACGGATGCGGGGGCCGCGGTCGTCGCGGCGGGGGTGGTCGGCGAGGCGGGCGCGGCGCTCATGACGCGCAATTATCGCCTGAAACCGCGCCATCTTTCGCGCCATGTTTGAGGTGATCCTGTACCAGCCGGAGATCCCGCCAAACACGGGCAATGTCATCCGGCTGTGCGCCAACACCGGTGCGCGCCTGCACATGGTCGAGCCATTGGGCTTCAGCCTGGAGCAGCGCGAGTTGCGGCGCGCCGGGCTCGACTACGCCGACATGGCGAACGTGAGCGTGCACCGCTCGCTGGCCGATTGCATTGCGGCGCTGGGGAACGCGCGGGTGTACGCCGTCGAAACCGGTGGTACGCGGCGCTACAGCGAAGTGGCTTTCCAGCGCGGCGACGCACTGCTGTTCGGATCCGAGACGCGCGGCTTGCCGCAGGACGTTCTCGCGGGAGTCGGTAGCGATTACAGGCTTGCCATTCCGATGCGCGCGGGTAACCGGAGCCTGAACCTGTCGAACGCGGTGGCGCTGGTGGTGTACGAGGCCTGGCGGCAGCTCGGTTTTGCCTAATCGAACTCTGGCCGCTATCGCCGACTTTGGCGGTTAATCAAACTCTGGTCGTATAGGCCGCAGCATCAATCCCTTCACGACCTGGTCGGCGCTCATGCCGTCGTACAGTACGGCGTGCAATCCTTCGCAGATCGGCATCGTGACGCCCTCGCGCTCGGCCACCGCGCGCAGTGCACGCGTGGCCTTGTAGCCCTCGACCACCTGGCCGATCTCGGCGAGCGCGGCTTCGGCGCCGCGGCCCTTCGCGAGCAGCAATCCAAACCGCCGGTTGCGCGATTGATCGTCGGTGCAGGTGAGCACGAGATCGCCGAGGCCGGCGAGGCCCATGAATGTTTCGCGTTGCGCGCCGAGCGCGACACCGAGGCGCGTCATTTCGACGAGACCGCGCGTGATCAGTGCGATGCGCGAGTTGGCACCGAAACCGAGTCCGTCCGACAGGCCTGCGCCGATCGCGAGCACGTTCTTCACCGCGCCACCGACCTCGACGCCGACGATGTCGGTCGATGTGTAGGCGCGAAACACCGGTGAGGAAAAATCATGCGCGAGCTGCGCGGCATAGTCGTGATCGCGAGAGGCGATCGTCATCGCGGTCGGAAGCCCGGCGCCGACTTCGCGCGCGAACGTCGGCCCTGACAACACCGCGCTGAGCCGGTTCGTTCCGAGCACCTCACGCGCCACTTCGGCGGGCAGCCGGCCAGTGCTGATCTCGAACCCCTTCGTCGCCCAGCACAGGCGCTGTCCGGCAGTGAGCTGGTCGCGTATCAAAACCAGCAGTTCACGAAAGGCGTGGCTCGGCACCGCGATCAGTACGTCATCGGCTCCGTTCAATGCGCTCGCGAGGTCGTGCGCGATGTCGAGGCCTTGGGGGAAAACCGCATCGGGCAGGTAACGCGGATTGCGTCGCGCGGCTGCCATCTGCGCACACAGCGCGGGTGAGCGTCCCCACAGCCGCACGGCATTGCCGGCGCGCGCGCACTGGATCGCGAGCGCCGTGCCCCACGAACCGGCGCCCAGCACGGCGATCTGCGATGGAGGCGCGACGACGCTCATGAGCAAGACCGCATCAATGTGCCGGGTGCGCAGGCCCTGGCGCTAGTTCGTCGCGCCGCTGTTCGGCTCGGGATTGTTCGCCGCGAACAGCGCTTCGAAGTTCACCGGCGGCAGCAGCAGCTGCGGAAATCCACCCAGGCTTACAAGCTGCGAGACCACGGAGCGCACATACGGAAACAGCACGCCCGGGCAGACGATGCCGGCGGCGCGGCGATAGTCGACTTCGTTGAGGTTTTGCATGACGAATGCGCCGGCCTGCTTCACCTCGACGAGGAATACGGTCTGCTCGGCAATTTTCGCCGAGACCGTGACGGTGAGCACCACTTCGCGCAGGTCGCCTTCGATCACGTTGACTGCGGTGTTCAGGTCGAGCCCGATCGCCGGATTCCAGTCGGGCGTCACGCGCGGACCCAGGGGCGCCTCAAACGAGCAGTCCTTCAGGTACACGGCCTGCAAGGATAGCTGTGCGGCGGTGCCGGCGGCCTCACCCGTGGCGGGTTGTGGGGTCTCGATGCTCATCGCTGATGTTCCTTAATGTTGTAGTGTCGTCAAGAATCTAGCCTGCAGTGCCCGCCAGCAGGGCGTCGAGCTGGCCGGCCGCGTCGAGTTCAGCCAGTTCATCGGAACCCCCGACGTGGTGAGCGCCGATGAAGATCTGCGGCACCGTGCGGCGGCCGCTCCGTTCGATCATCTGCGCGCGCAATTCGGGTTTCCCTTCTATGCTGATCTCGTGGAACTGCGCGCCCTTGCTGTGCAGCAGCGCTCGCGCCCGCTCGCAGTAGCCGCACCAGTTCGTCGTGTACATTTCAATCGTCGGGGCTGCCATGCACGGCGGTTAGTGAGCGTGTACCGGCCCTAGTCGCGCGCAACGGGCAGGTGCTCGGCGCGCCACGCGCGCAGGCCTCCGCGCAGGTTGACCACCTGGGCGAAACCCAGTTGCGCGAGTTCGCGCATCGCGCCCGAGGCGCTCGCGCCCTGCTCGCAATAAACGATGACCGGCTTGTCCTTGTAGCGCTTCAGTGAGTCGACGCTCCCGGCCAGCTGCACGCTGGGCACGTTGCGAGCGCCGCGAATGTGGCCGGCGGCGAAATCCTCGGCGCTGCGCACATCAAGCAGCAGCGCTCCCTGGTTCATGAGGCGCACGACGTCCTGCGCACCGATGGCGCCGACGCCGCGGGCGCGTTCGCGCAGCTCGTACATCAACACGGCGGTCGCTGCGGCCACGGCGAAAAGCGCCAGGGGCTGATGGTGGGTGGCGTATTCGAGGAGGCGTTGCATGGGCTCTAAGGCTCAGGTCCTTCAACATGGCCGCGCATTATAGCCCCGCTGCGTTAGACTTTTCGCATGGCACCGGGGCAAGCGCTGTTTTTCCAGGGACTTGGGCCGCGGCTGCTGACCGCCTGCGTGTTGTTGGGGGCATATGCGGCGGCCGTGCCGACGACCGCCGCAGCGGCCGCTGCCGTCGCCTCCGCCGACCGGAGCCAGACGCAGGCGCAGTTGCGGTCGCTGAAGGAGCGCATCGAGCGGGTCAGCAAAGATGTCAGCCGCGACGCTGTCGAGCGCGACCGGCTGGCGCGAAACCTGCGGACGGCGGAACTCGCCGTGGCCTCGACCCGGTCCGATCTCGAGGACCTGCAGGCGAAGGAGGCCACGCACAGCGCTCAACGCGCGACGCTGGCCGCGGAGCGTGCGCGTGTCGTCGCCTCGCTGGGATCGGAGCGCGCCAGCCTCGCCGCGCAACTGCGCGTCGCGTACCGCATCGGTCCACACGAACCGCTGCAGTTACTGCTGAACCAGCGCGATCCGGGCGCCGCCGAGCGCATGTACATGTGGTATGGCTATTTCGGCCGGGCCCGTGCCATGCAGATTGCGGGCATCCAGAAACAGGTGCAGCACATCGACCAGCTCGACACGGCGCTCGCCGATGAAGCACGCGCACTGGCGCAAGTTCACACCGACCGCGCGCAGCGGCTCACGCAGCTCGAGGCCGGACGCGTCCAGCGCGCCAGCGCGCTGGACAACCTGCAAGCCGAGGCGAAATCGCGCGTCGCCAGCCTCGCGCGCTTGCGCACACAGCAAGCCAGCCTCGAGCGGCTGCTGCGCGAACTCGCGCGTGCGGCACCCTCGCGTCCGCGCGCCGACGACGGCACCGAGTTCGGCCGCTTGCGCGGACGCCTGGACTGGCCAGTCGCGGGGCGCGTCGTCGCGAACTTTGGTGACACGCGTGCGAGCGGCGTGGACTGGGATGGCATCGTCGTCGCGACCGAGCACGCCGCGCCGGTGCGCGCGATCGCTGCGGGCCGAGTGATCTACGCGGATTGGTTGCCCGGACTCGGATTGCTGACGATCCTCGATCACGGCGGCGGTTACCTGAGCCTCTACGGCTACAACGATCAGCTGCGCAAGTCCGCGGGCGAAGCGGTGGGCGCCGGCGATGTCATCGCGGCCGCGGGCGATACCGGCGGACGTTCCGAGCCGGAGTTGTATCTGGAGATCCGCCGCGGCGGAAAACCGGTCGATCCGCGCCCCTGGTTCCGGCAGCGCAAGCCGTAAGGCCCTCGCATTGCGCGCCCGATGTCACCACAGGCGCGAGTGAGACCTGCGTCACATTTCGCGGCGCGGCTGCAAACGCTGAATTGTGCGCACATTTAAGTAAAGCGCGAACCGGTTCAAGGCTCCCGAGCGGGGTTTGACCGATGCTTGCCCGCGGCACACATATATGATTCCCGACCCAAAGACACCAACGGCCTCCTCAGGCAACTCTGACCTGGAGACCTATACCCAGTTGTTGCGCGCGCTGCTGCCGCGCATGACCGGCGTGTCGATCTTCAACGCGGCAAGCGAAGTGATCTGGTCGAGCGAAGTGCTGACCGATCCTTCGCTTGCATTCATCGTCAACGAATCACTGGCCACTGCCTGCAACGAGCCCGGCACGCCGGGCGTTTGCATCCCCGACAACGAGCCGATGTACCTATTCTGGCTGTGGAAGCCGAACACCTGCGCGCCGATGCCACCATTTGCCACCGTGGTGTTGCGTTGCAAGGCCAACTCGAGCGGCGAGCAGCACTCGCTGAAATTCGCGCACTCGCTGGTGCGGCCGGCGCTCGAGATCCTGACGCGCGAGCTGCTGAGCCGCGAACAGATCAGCAATCTCAGTGGCTCGCTCGCCGAGCAGGACCAGGACCTCGACATGCTGCTGTCGGTCAGCAGCGGCGACACGTCCGCCGAGGATGGCGGTGGCGATGAACTGAAAGCCGTGCTGCGCGCGGCGGTCGAACACATCCAGGGCGGCCTCGCGGCGATCATCGTGCCGGAAAAAGGCCTGGTACTCGTGCACCGCGATCCGAACCATGAAATCGAGGCGAGCCTGGTCGCACGCGCGCATCGCCACCTGGTGTCCACCGCGCAGTTGCGCAGCGAAGCGGTCATCGTCAACCGCATGCAGCTCGCCGGCAAGGAAGCAGGCAAGTCGTATCGCCTGCTCTCGTGCGCCGTGATGCGCGGCGACGGCCGCGCGATTGGCGTGCTGGCGCTGTTCCGGCCCGAGGACATGCCTGAATTCACGCAGCGGCAAGCGCGGCTTGCCGAACTGCTTGCGCGGCGCGTGGGCGCAGTCATCTCCGCCAGCTACGACGCGCTGACCGGTTTGCTCAATCGCCCTGCATTCGAGCAGCGCGTGCTGAGCACGTTGAAACAACAGACCAGCGTGCAGCGCTGGTGGAGCGCGCTCGCGATCGACACGAACCGCATGCATGTGATCAATGACAGCCACGGCATGCATGTCGGCGACAAGGTCATCGCGCAGATCGGCGACCTGGTGCGCAAGCGCGTGCCGCCCGGCGCGATCGCCGCACGCATCTCGGGTGATCGCTTTGCGGTGCTGCTGCCGGTGGGGCTCGACGACGCGGCGACATTCGGCGAATCGCTCCGCCAGGGCGCGGAACAGCTCGGCGCAACGATCGGCGACGGCACGCTGACCGTGTCCATCAGCATTGGCGTCGCTGCGGTCGAACCGCGCGCGCAGGAATTCACGCACGCCTTCGCGGCCGCCGAAACCGCCTGCAAGGCCGCCAATGACCGCGGCCGCAACCGCGTCGAAGTCTTCCAGGAAGCGGACGAGAGCATCGTCCGGCGCTTTACCGACATCAACGTCATCACCGACCTGCGCTCGGCGATCGTTGAGGGCCGGTTGCGCCTGAACGCACAACTGTTGCTACCGATGGGGCGCACGCATTTGCGTCCGCACTTCGAACTGCTGCTGCGCATGATCGGTTCGGATGGACAGACGGTGGGACCGGATCATTTCCTCTCAGCCGCGCATCGTTACCAGATGATGCCGGAGATCGATCGCTGGGTGGTGAGCGAAGCGCTGCGCCTGCTGAAGCCGCATGCGGAACTACTGGCCGACAAACCGGTCGTGTTCAGCATCAACTGCTCGGGCCAGTCGCTGAAGGACGGGGCATTTACTGATTTCCTGTGCGCGGAGATCGCCGCGAGCGGCATCAATCCGGAAGCGCTGTGCTTCGAACTGACCGAGAGCGCCGCGATCGGCAACCTCGGGCACGCCGAGACACTGATGCGCCGGCTTCGCAAGCTCGGTTGCGGCATCGCGCTCGATGATTTCGGGACCGGCCTTAGTTCGCTCGCCTACCTGCGTTCACTTCCGATTTCGATGCTCAAGATCGACGGCAGCTTCGTTCGCGATGTGTTGAAGGATCCGAAGGCCGAATCGACGATCCAGGTCATTGCGCAATTGGCGCGCGCGATGTCGCTGATTACCGTGGCGGAATATGTCGAGACCGACGAGATCCGTCATCGCATCGCACAACTCGGCGTCGACTACGGTCAGGGTTTTGCGATCGGGCAGCCGGTACCAGTCAATGACGTGCTCGAGCAGCTGCCGCTCTATGCCGCTGTCACGCACGGCTCTCACGAGAGCTTCGTTCTCAGCGAGGACCCGCCGACCGCGCAGGCCGTGTAGTATTCCGCGCATGGGCGTGGCGCGCGACAAATCCCGATGGATGACCTGGCTGGTGCTCGGTGCCGGTGCGCTGCTTGGCTTCGTGCTCGCCTCGACACTGCATTCCGGCGCGAACGCAATACCGCGCGTCGCGCTGCAACCTGCGTCGTTGCAAACGGCGCCGCTGCAATTGACTGATCCACTCCCCTCGCAAGACGCGCGCCTGCTCGCCGAAGTGTTGCAACGCGTGCGCGAAGGCTACGTCGATCCGGTCAATGAACATGCGCTCATGGGTCAGGCTGCACGCGGGCTGGTCGCATCACTCGATTCGCATTCGACGCTGCTCGATGCCGCCGACTACGCGCAGCTGCAAGCCGCGACCAACGGCAGCTACGCCGGCATCGGCGTGCAGGTCGAAGGCGCCGCCGGCGCATTGCGTGTCGTGCGTTGCATCACCGGTTCGCCTGCCATGCGAGCCGGACTCAAGCCCGCGGATCTGATCGTCGGCATCGATGGACATGACGTGGGCGCCGCGAACATCGACGCGGCCGCAGCGTTGTTGCGGGGCGCGCCGGGGAGCACCGTGCAATTGGCGGTGCGGCGCGGCGCGGCCCTAAGCGCGTTGTTGAAATTCCAGATGACACGCTCGCAAGTGGAACTTGCGAGTGTCGCATCCGAGTTGCTTGCGCCAGGCTTTGCGTATCTCCGCGTCCGCGAATTCACTTACTCGACCGATGCCGAAGTCAAGAGCGCCATCGCACTACTTCGCTCCAAGGCTGGTGGACAATTGCGAGGACTGCTGATTGACCTTCGCGACAACCCGGGCGGCGTGCTCGAAGCGGCCGGTGCGGTCGCTGATGATTTTCTCGAGCGCGGCACGATCGTTAGCGCGGACGGCCGGCTTCCGGACGCACGATTGCGAATGGTGGCGACGCCGGGCGACCTGATCGCCGGCGCGCCGATCGCAATGCTGGTCAATGGCAACTCGGCGTCGGCGGCGGAAATTCTCGCCGCGGCGCTGCGCCAGAACAATCGCGCACTGCTGCTCGGTGCTCGCACGTACGGCAAAGGCACCGTGCAGACGGTGATGCCGCTCTCGGATGGGCGCGCCCTGAAGCTCACCACGGCGCGCTATTACACGCCGGCCGGCGATTCGATCAATGGCATCGGCATTGCACCCGATCGCGTCGTGGGTACGGCGATGCAATCACCCGCAGCGGTCGATGCGGCGGGCCAGCCTTCCACGCTGGCGCGTCGGGATGCGCCGGTCGCTGCCGCGCTCGCTGAACTGCGCCGCGGCGCGCTGCGGCTCGCGCGCCGATGACTACGCTGCAGTTTTTCATCGACCTGGTGCTGCATCTCGACCGACATCTGGTCGAGCTTGTAGCGCGCTACGACCTGTGGATCTACGCGCTGCTGTTCGCCGTGATCTTCTTCCAGACCGGATTCGTCATCGCCCCTTTCCTGCCGGGTGACTCATTGCTGTTCGGTGCTGGTGCCCTCTCGGCCGTCGATACGAGCGGCACGCTGCATCTGTCGTGGCTCGTGGCGCTGCTCGGCGTGGCCGCGATCACCGGCAATACGCTGAATTACTGGATCGGCCGGAAGATTGGCCGTCGCGCATTCGACGGTCGCAGCAAGCTCCTGCGTCTCGAACATCTGCAGCGCGCCGAGGGTTTTTTCCAGCGCCACGGCGGCATCGCGATCGTGCTGTCGCTGTTCATGCCGGTTGTGCGCAGCTTCACGCCCTTCGTCGCCGGCGTCGGCCGGATGAACGCCGCGCGTTTCCAGCTCTTCAATATCCTGGGCGGCGCCGGTTGGGTCGTATTGTTGTTGTGCGGCGGATTTCTGTTTGGCAATCTGCCGGTCGTGAAGGAGAATTTCGGCTTGGTGACTTTGCTGATCATCGCTGTGTCGGTGCTGCCTTTCGCGTGGATGCTGTGGCGAGAGCGCGGCGTTCGCGCTGCGCGCAACAGCGCCACGGACGGTGGCCCCCATGGCTGAGCGTGCGCGCGGGTACGCGCATCGCATCGATGTCAACGCACCCTCCGAGATGGTGTGGAACGCGCTGATCGATCCGAAGATGGTTTCGCTCTGGTACGGGCCGTCCGCGCGCATCACGCCAAAAGCCGGCGGCAGCTACTCCGTGCGCATCGATCGGAACATCGAGCGCGAAGCACATATTGACGTGTTCGATGCGGGACGCCGCTTGCGCCTGATCTACATGCCCCCGCCAGGCCTGCCGTCGGACGACGCCGTGATCATCGATGATTTCATACTCGACACCGAAGAGGGCGTCGCGGTGCTCCGCCTGCTCGGCTCGGGCTTCCCGATGGATGAGAACTGGGATAAGTATTACCAGCGCCTGCGCGCCCACTGGGGGCTGGCGCTCGCGCGCCTGAAAATCGCGGTCGAACGCCAGGTCAAGCTGAAGTCGGCGTAGGTTCAGGCGCGGCGCAAGCGCGCCGCCCAGCGATACAACAGGAATGTGACGAGCGCGAAGGCGCAGCCGCCGATCAGCTCGGCCGGGTGTCCCGCGAACTCATCGCCGACCAGCGCCAGCGGGAAGTCCTTGCCGGAGAAGGCGACGATGCCCGCGATCAACACGCCGACCAGTCCTTCACCGACGATCATGCCCGAGGCGAGCAGCACGCCGAGCTGCTTGGTGGCTTCGGGCCGCGGGCCGCGCTCGGCGCGGCGATCGAAATACCAGCCGGCGACTGCACCGACCACGACCATGAGCGTGCTCTGCGTCGGCAGGTAGATTCCGAGGCCAACCGCGAGCGGCGAAAGGTGCGCGGATTTCGTCACGCGCCGCAGGGTTTCGTCGACGACGATGAGCACCACACCGACCCCTAAGCCGATGACGATCAGGCTCCATTCGGCATTTCCCTGGATCACGCCCTGCGCAAGCGCGGAAATCAATCCCGCCTGCGGCGCAGCCAATGGATGCTCGCGCGCTGGCCCCGGCGCGCCGACGAAACCGTAGGCGTGGTTGAGGATATCGAGGATCGGCGGAATGATTGCGGCGCCGGCGATGACGCCGATCACCAGCGCGACCTGTTGCTTCCACGGCGTCGCGTCGACCAGCTGGCCGGTCTTGAGG
>JBEPVS010000100.1:0-10080 GCA_041690875.1 Gammaproteobacteria bacterium | reverse complement strand
CAGGGCCGAGCCTGCCGCAGGTGTGATGCGCCAGCGGGTGTGACGCACCGCACGTGAGCCTGGCGAATTCCGCTCACCGATCATCGCACCGCGGTGTCGCGCATGGCATTCGACAGCCTGCGTGCCGCTGCGGTCAGCTTCGCCTTGGCGCAGCTCCGTTCGCGCGCCAATGCGGCCCGTGAACTTGCGACGTTGAACGCGGCGCTGGGGCGCTAGCGACTCCCGCTCCTAGCGGCGCGAATGCGCCTCGATCCAGGCCTGCGCTTCTTCGTTGACCTCGCGCGGTGCGCGTCCCGCGGCCGCAATCGGCGGCCCGATGACGACGCGGATCGTGCCCGGCTTTTTGTATAGCCCGCGCCGCGGCCAGAAATAACCTGCGTCATGCGCCACCGGAACAATCATTCGTTCGTTTTGCGTCGCGAGCAATGCGCCGCTGACGCCGTAGCGGCGCGTCTCGCCGGGCGGCATGCGCGTGCCCTCGGGGAAGATGACGATCCATTCGCCCTCGCCGAGCCGTTGCTTGCCCTGGTCGAGCACGCTCTGCACCGCAGACTTGCCCGCGCTTCGATTGATCGCGATGCAACGCATGAGCCGCAAAGCCCAACCGAGGAAAGGCACCCAGGTCAGTTCGCGCTTCAGCACCCACACGTGCGGCGGCACCAATACGACTTGCGCGAAAGTCTCCCAAGCCGAGGAGTGCTTGATCAGCGCAATGTGATTGCCGGCCGGAATGTTTTCGGCGCCTTCGATGCGATAGTCGAGGCGGCAAACGACGCGCAGCACTGTCAACAACGCGCCGCCCCAGGCGCGCGCCATCTTGAAACGCATGGAAAACGGCATGAACGGGCCGACGACGGTGAACATCACCGCGTAGCAACCCGTCCACGCGAACAGGAAAAGGGTGAAGAAGAGCGAAGCCAGCCACTGCATGACTGGGATTAACCGGGCAGGCGGGACAGGTCGGCGATGCGCGCGAACAACGCGCGCAGCGCGCCGAGCAGCGCAAGGCGGTTGTCGCGCAACTTCGCGTCGGGGTCGTTCACCATGACGCCATCGAAGAACGCATCGACCGCAGGCTTGAGCTGCGCCAACACCGTGAACGCGCTGCGATAGTCGCCGCGCGCCAGGGCGGCATCGACAGTGGGTGTGTGCCGGACCAGTTCGGCATGCAGTGCGCGCTCCGGTGGCGCGCTGAGGAGTGCCGTGTCGATCGTCGCCGACGCGGAGGTAGCCGATTTCTTCAGGATGTTCGCGATCCGTTTGTTGGCGGCGGCCAGGCTTGCCGCTTCGGGAAGCGCGAGGAAGCTCACCAGCGCGGCAAGCCGTGCGTCAACATCGCGAAGCGAGCGCGGCTCCGTGGCGAGCACGGCATCGAAGATCTCGGTGCTGACGCCGCTGGCGGCGTCCTCGAGATACTGCGCGCGCAGGCGTTCCATGACGTAGCCGTACACGTCTTCGCTCACGGCGGCGACGCGCGAGACGATGTCGGCTGCGGGCTGTGCCGCGACCGAGCGTTCAATCAGCGCGCGAAGGTCGAACTCGAGTGCGCGCTCGCGCCCCATTCGCAGCACGCCAATCGCTGCGCGGCGCAGGCCGAACGGATCGCGCGTACCGCTCGGTTTTTGTCCGATCGCGAAAATGCCGGCAAGCGTGTCGATGCGATCGGCCAGCGCGAGCGCCAGCCCGGTAGGCGTCCCCGGCAGAGCATCGCCGGCGCCGCGCGGCAGGTAATGCTCGCGGATCGCTTTGGCGACTTCGGCGTCTTCGCCGTCGGCCTCCGCGTAATACGCGCCCATGATGCCCTGCAGCTCGGGGAATTCGCCGACCATGGCGCTGAGCAGGTCGCACTTGCACAGCTCGGCCGCGCGTGCGACACGTTTCGGATCCGCACGGCAGGCGTCCGCCAGTGACACGGCCAGCATTGCGACGCGGCGCACCTTGTCGCCGACCGAACCGAGCTGCGCCTGGTAGGTCACGCGATCGAGCGCGCCGACCTGGTGGCTTAGCGAAGCGCGGCGGTCCTGCTCCCAAAAGAACTCGGCATCGGTGAGCCGCGGACGCACGACACGCTCGTTGCCGCTGCGCACGACATCCGGGTCGCGGCTTTCGATGTTGCTGACCGTGATGAAAGAGGGCAGCAGTTTGCCGGCCGCGTCCTCGACGGCGAAATAGCGCTGGTGATCCTGGAGCGTTGCGATCAGCACTTCACGCGGCAGTGACAGGAAACGCGCGTCGAACTGACCGGCGAGCGCCACCGGCCATTCGACCAGTGCCGTCACTTCATCGAGCAGTTCGTCGCCCATGATCGCGCGGCCGCCGGCGCGGGTCGCGGCCTCGGTAACCTGCGAACGAATGCGCTCGCGGCGCGCGACAAAGCTGGCGATGACCTTGCCGCGTGACTGCAACGTTTTCTCGTAACTCGCCGGGGCGCGCAGCGGCAATTCGCGCGGCGCGTGGAAGCGATGCCCGCGGGTCGCGCGGCCGGCCGTTGCGCCCAGCAGCGTCGCCGGTACGATCTCGGCGCCCTGCAGCATCACGAGCCAATGCACCGGTCGCACGAATTGCGCCTCACCGGCGCCCCAGCGCATGCGCTTCGGAATCGGCAGCGCCTCGAGCGCCGCACCGATGATTCCCGGCAACAGTGATGCCGCTGCTGCGCCGGGCTTAATGCCGCTGAAGTTCAGATATTCGTTTCCCTTGTCGTCGCGTTCGCGGCCGAGCGATGCGAGCGGCGTGCCGCAACTGTCGGCGAAAGCCTGGGCGGCGCGCGTCGGCGCGCCTGCAGCGTCGAATGCGGCGCGTATCGGCGGACCACGGCGGCGGATCTGTTGCTCCGGTTGCTGTATGGAGAGCCGCCGCACGCGCACTGCCAGCCTGCGCGGCGTCGCGAACGATTCAATCGCGCCGTGTTTCAGCGAGGCCGCCTCGAGTCCGCTGGCGATGCCGTCGCGCAGCGCGGATTCGAGCGCGCCGAGGGATTTCGGTGGAAGCTCCTCGGTGCCGAGCTCGAACAGGAAATCGCGGCGTTCGCTCATGCCGGACTCTTCGCGGCGCGCTCAGCGGCGGCAGGCAACAGCGGAAATCCCAGCGCTTCGCGGCTCGCGTAGTAGGCCTGTGCAACGCCGCGCGCCAACGTGCGCACGCGCAGGATGAAGCGCGCGCGTTCGGTCACCGAGATCGCGCGGCGCGCATCCAGCAAATTGAATGTGTGCGAGGCCTTGAGCACCTGTTCGTACGCGGGCAGCGGCAGCGGGACAGGCAGCGCCAGCAGCGCATTGCACGCCGCCTCGTGTTCATCGAATTGGCGGAACAGTACCGCGGTGTCGGCGTATTCGAAGTTGTACTTCGACTGCTCCACTTCGTTCTGGTGAAACACGTCGCGATAGGTCACGCGGCCTTGCGGGGCATCGGTCCACACGATGTCGAACACGCTCTCGACGTCTTGTAGGTACATCGCGAGCCGCTCGAGTCCGTACGTGATCTCGCCGCTCACCGGGCGGCAATCGAGACCGCCCACCTGCTGGAAATACGTGAACTGGCTGATCTCCATGCCGTTCAGCCAGACTTCCCAGCCCAGTCCCCACGCGCCGAGTGTCGGCGATTCCCAGTTGTCCTCGACGAAACGGATGTCGTTGACGAGCGGATCGAATCCGACGGCCTTCAGGCTGCCCAGATAAAGATCGAGCATGTCCGCCGGAGACGGTTTGATCAGCACCTGGAACTGGTAGTAGTGCTGCAGCCGGAATGGATTGTCGCCGTAGCGTCCATCGGTCGGACGGCGCGAGGGCTGCACGTATGCGGCGGCCCAGGGTTCAGGACCGATCGAACGCAGGAACGTCGCCGTGTGAAAGGTGCCCGCGCCGACTTCCATGTCATAGGGCTGCAGGATCACGCAGCCTAAGCGCGCCCAGTAGCGCTGCAGTTCGAAGATCAGCGCCTGGAAAGTGGCGGGCCTTGCGCCAATCCTGCCGGTTTTCATGAGGTTGCTGGCCCGTCCGAGGCGCTCACAGGGGACTGGCGCGCGAGTATACAGAAGGAGTGTCGGTGGGGCGGCAGCGGTCGGGGTGTCGCACAAAAATGGTGCGTGCCTGAACTACCCGCCCTATACTAGTGCAGTGCCGCAACAGAAAGCGCTTGCTTGATGCATAAGTAACTGATTGCACAAGTAAATCCAGCTTGCGGTTTTCTGGCACAGCGCCTGCATTGTGGTGGGGCCCGGCGCACGCGAATTATTCCAACGGAGGCGATATGACACCGACCGATGTAGTGAAGCTGATCAAGGAAAACGAAGTGAAGTTTGCCGACCTGCGCTTCACCGACACGCGCGGCAAGGAACAGCACGTGACGATTCCCTCCAGCTACATCAACAGCGAATTTTTCGTCGAAGGAAAGATGTTCGACGGTTCGTCGATCGCCGGTTGGAAGGGCATCAACGAGTCGGACATGATCCTGCTGCCCGATCCCACAACCGCGGTGCTGGATCCGTTCTTCGCCGATGCGACCGTCAACATCCGCTGCGACATCATCGAGCCGGCCACGATGCAAGGCTACGAGCGTGATCCGCGCTCGCTCGGCAGACGTGCCGAGGCGTACCTGAAATCCACGGGCATTGCCGACGGCGCGCTGTTCGGTCCTGAAAACGAATTCTTCATCTTCGACAGCGCGCGCTGGAACAATGATATGAATGGCTGCGGCTATGCGATCGATTCCGTGCAGGGCGGATGGAATTCGAACACCGCCTACCCTGAAGGCAACATGGGCCATCGGCCGGGCGTGAAGGGCGGATATTTCCCGGTGCCACCGGTCGATGGATTCCAGGACATCCGCGCGGCGATGTGCAAGGCGCTCGAGGAAATGGGCCTCAAGGTCGAAGTCCATCACCACGAAGTGGCGACCGGCGGACAAAGTGAAATCGGCGTCGGCGCCGGCGGCCTGGTGAAAAAGGCCGATGAAGTGCAGATCCTGAAATACTGCGTACACAACGTTGCCCACCTGCACGGCAAGAGCGCGACCTTCATGCCGAAACCGCTGGTCGGCGACAACGGTTCGGGCATGCACGTGCACCAATCACTGCAGAAAGCCGGCACCGCGCTGTTCGCGGGCGACAAGTACGGCGGCCTTTCCGAGACGGCGCTCTACTACATCGGCGGCATCATCAGGCACGCGAAGGCGATCAACGCGTTCACGAATCCGGGCACCAACAGCTACAAGCGGCTCGTGCCGGGCTTCGAAGCGCCGGTGATGCTGGCGTACTCGGCGAGAAATCGCAGCGCGTCGATCCGTATTCCATGGGTCGCGAATCCGAAGGCGCGCCGCATCGAGGTGCGCTTCCCCGATTCCGCAGCGAACCCGTACTTCGCGTTCGCCGCGATGATGATGGCGGGACTCGATGGCATCCAGAACAAGATGCATCCGGGCGATCCGGCCGACAAGGACCTGTACGACCTCGAGCCCGAGGAGGCGAAGCACATCCCGCAGGTCTGTCATTCGCTCGACATGGCGCTCGAGAACCTGGACAAGGACCGCGAGTTCCTCAAGCGCGGCGGCGTCTTCACGGATGACGTGATCGACGCGTACATATCCCTCAAAAACCAGGAAGTGCAGCGCTACCGCATGTCGACGCATCCGTGCGAACTCGACATGTACTACAGCGTCTAGCGACATAAGACGGCCTGGCGTGGACAGCAGACGGGTGATGGTCCGCAAAAGACCGTCACCCGTTTGTACGTCGGAGCTGGGTGGGACTATGCTGTCTTCCCGTGAACACCCGAAAGCCCATCTTGAGCCTGCTGGCACTCGTGGTCGCCTCCGTTGCGATCGGATCGACCGTGACCTATCGCTGGACCGATGCCGACGGCGTGCATTACTCCGACCAGCCGCACGCGGGCGCGGAGAAGATTGTGCTCGGCACACCGCAGACCTACAGCGCATCCGATGCCGCGCCGACGACGGCCACCAGCAGCACGCCGCGCCGTGCGCGCAACGACGAAGGATTCCACTACGACAGCTGCTCGATCGTGCAGCCGGCGCAGGACCAGGTGCTGATCGACGTCGAGTCAGTGACAATTGCAGTGCAACCGAGGCCGGCGAAGCGCAGCACCGATCACGTCGAATTGAGCCTCGACGGACAGTCGATGGCGGCAGCGAGCCCCGACCAGCAGGAATTCAAGATCTCGCCGATCGACCGCGGCACGCACACCGTCGCCGCAACGATTCGCGACGGCGACGGCAAGAACCTTTGCCAGTCGAGCGCGATCAGCTTCCACGTGCGCCAGCCTTCGGTGCTGGCGCCGCTGAATCCGAACAATCCCAATCGCAAGCACTGACGCGTCGCGCCCAGCCTGACGGGCGTGCGTTCAGCGCGCGGAGCGGTCGTGGCCGCTGACGCGCAAATGTCCTCTCCGCTCGGCCATTTCGACGCGCGCGAGATGCTCGATGCGCTCGCCACCGGCCTCATGGTGCTCGATGCGCAGCTGTGCGTCGTGTACGCCAACGTCAGCGCGCAGGATCTGCTTTCACTGAGCCTGCGCCAGACGCGCGGCCATCCGGTCAGCCAGCTGTTCGCCGCGCCGCAATCGCTCGTGGAATTGCTGCGGCGCGCGCTCGACAGCGGCGAGACCTGTGCCGGGCACGAGTTCACGCTGACACCGATCGCAACGCTGCCGGCCGCGCCGGCGCCGATCGTCATTGACATCACCGCGACGCCGCTCACCGGGCAGGTGACCGGCATGCACCTGTTGCTGGAACTCACCGATGCGCGCATGCGCCAGCGCATCACGCGCGAGACGGAACTGCTCTCGCGCGTCGACGGCAATCGCCTCATGGTGCGGCAGCTCGCGCATGAAATCCGCAATCCGCTCGGCGGACTGCGCGGCGCGGCGCAACTGCTGGAGCGCGAACTCGCCGAGCCGGGCCTGAAGGAATACACGAACATCATCATCAACGAGGCCGATCGATTGCGCTCGCTGGTCGACACGATGCTGGGGCCTGCGGGGCCGCCGCGCAAGCAGGCGATCAGCGTGCACGAGTTGTGCGAACACGTCTATCAACTGTTGCGGAGCGAGGCGGCGAACGACGTGGATATCGACCGGGATTACGATCCAAGCGTGCCGGACGGCCGCTTCGATCGCAACGAGATCATCCAGGCACTGCTCAACATCGGTCGCAATTCACTGCAGGCGCTTCCCGGGCGCGGACGCGTCGTGCTGCGCACGCGCACGCAATCGAACCTTAACATTGGGCCTGCGCGCCATCGGCTCGTCGTGTGCGTGCAGATCGAAGATGACGGTCCTGGCGTTCCGGAAGATTTGCACAAAACGCTGTTCTATCCATTGGTCACCGGCAAGGCCGACGGCACGGGCCTGGGTCTGTCGGTGGCACAGGACATGGTGGCGCGCCACGGCGGCATCATTGAATTCGAAAGCCGCCCGGGGCGTACCGTGTTCTCGATTTTGTTGCCGCTGGAGGATGCCTCATGAATGCTGAACCGCTGCAGGTGTGGCTGGTCGATGACGATGCTTCGATCCGCTGGGTGCTGGAGCGCGCGTTGCGCAGCGGCGGCATGTCGACGACGGCATTCGAAGCCGCCGAGCCGGTGCTCACGGCGTTGCGCACGGGTTCGCCCGATGTGTTGATCACCGATGTGCGCATGACCGGGCACTCCGGCATCGACTTGTTGAAGCGCGTGCACGCGAGCCATCCGGCATTGCCGGTGATCGTCATGACCGCGCACTCCGATCTCGGCACCACCGTGTCGGCCTACGAAAGTGGCGCGTTCGAATACCTGCCGAAGCCTTTCGACATCGATCACGCGGTGGAACTCGTGCGTCGCGCGGCGCATGCAGGTGATCGGCCCACCGGCGATGGCGTCGCGCGCAACGCGGCGATTCCGCCGCTGCTCGGCCGCGCGAGCGCGATGCAGCAGGTGTTTCGCGCGATCGGCCGATTGTCGAAGACGAGCGTCAACGTGCTGATCACCGGCGAGTCCGGCACCGGCAAGGAGCTGGTCGCGCGCGCGTTGCACGAGCACTCGCCGCGAGCCGCGAAGCCATTCATCGCGCTCAACACCTCGGCGATTCCGGCCGAGCTGCTCGAGTCGGAATTGTTCGGCCACGAGAAAGGGTCGTTCACGGGCGCCGACAGCCTGCGGCGCGGCCGCTTCGAGCAGGCCGACGGAGGCTCGCTGTTCCTCGATGAGATCGGCGACATGTCGTTGCCGCTGCAGACGCGGTTGCTGCGCGTGCTGGCGGAGGGCGAGTTTTATCGCGTCGGCGGGCAGCAACCCATTCACGTCGACGTCCGAGTCATCGCCGCCACGCACCAGAACCTCGAGGAGCGCACGCGCAATGGGCAATTTCGCGAAGACCTGTTCCATCGCCTGAACGTGATTCGCGTCGAACTGCCGCCCCTGCGCGCGCGGCGCGAAGACATTGCAGACCTGCTGCGCCACTACTTGCAAGTGGCCGCAAAGGAACTCGGGGTCGAACCCAAGACGCTCGAAGCCGCGGCGATCGATCGGCTCACGGCTTATGACTGGCCCGGCAACGTGCGCGAGCTGGTGAATTTCTGCCGGCGCGCAACCGTGCTGGCGCCCGGCAGCGAAATTCGCGTGGCCGATTTGCCCACGACCGTTAGCGGAGCGATCGATGGCGTAGCGGGCCCTGCCGACTGGACCAGCCTGTTGGGCGAGTGGGCGCGACAACGCGCTGCGGAATCCGGTGGCAAGGCCCTGCTCGATGATGCATTGCCCAAATTCGAGCGCACGCTGATTCGTGTTGCGCTGGTCCACACACGTGGTCATCGCCAGGAAGCGGCGCGATTGCTCGGCTGGGGCCGCAATACGCTGACGCGCAAGATGCGCGAACTCGGCATGAACGAAGGCGAGGACGCGGACTAGGGAGTCGAGCCTTCGCGCGGAATGAAAATCCACAGCAGGATGTAGAACAGCAAGCCGACGCCGAAGTAGAACACCGTCGCGCAGAAGATCACGCGCCAGGCCCACGAAGGCAAGCCGGTGTGCGCGCCGAGTCCACCGCACACGCCGCCGATCACGCGATCGGTGGCCGACAGCGACAAGCGGTGCAGGAAGCCGTTGTGCGGTGAGCTTGCGCCCGACGTGCTGCCCATGCTGCCCGCTCCAGCCTGGCCGCCGCCCAGCGCATGCGCCTTGGCCTGCGCGTATTCGGCGTCGCTGAGCGCGCCGGTGGCGCGCAGTTTGTCGAGCCGTTCAAGTTCATCGGTGATGCTCATGGTGGATTAACTCCCGAGGGTGCCGATAAGTTGCTGGAGATTCGTCAATCCGTTGTCGGCCAGGTGGCCGGCCAGGCCGCGATTGATTTCCGGGCAGATGAGCGGATCGTAGAACAGCGCGGTGCCGACACCGACCAGGCTTGCGCCGGCGATGATGAACTCCAGTGCGTCGGCCGCATTGCAGATGCCGCCCTGCCCGATGATCGGAATCTTGTGCGGAGCCGCGACCTCATTGACCTCGCGCACCTTGAGCAGCGCTATCGGCTTGATCGCGGGGCCCGACAGTCCGCCTTGGCCATTGCCGAGCACGGGCTTGCGCGTGCGCACGTCGATTGCCATCCCCATGACGGTGTTGATGACGGCGAAAGCATCCGTGCCGGCCTCGATGCAGCGGCGCGCGTTCTCGCGGATGTCGGTCTGGTTCGGCGACATCTTCGTGATCAACGGTTTCTTCGTCACCGCGCGGCAGGCGGCCACGACGCGCGCCGACATCTCCGGTACATTGCCGAACTGCACTCCGCCTTCCTTGACGTTCGGGCAGGAAATATTGATCTCGATGGCATCGATCGGCGAATCGTCGAAACGCCGCGTCACCTCGACGTACTCCTCGATCGTCGAGCCGCAGGCGTTTGCGAAAAAGCGCGTCTCGCTGAAATCGAGCGTCGGCAGGATATTGCGCACCACCACGTCGACGCCGGGATTCTGCAGGCCGATCGCGTTCAGCAGCCCCAAGTATGTTTCCGCGACCCGGTGCGGCGGATTGCCGAGCCGCGGCGCGCCCGTCGTGCCTTTCAGCACGATCGCGCCCACATCACGGTTGGAAAATCCCTC
>JBEPVS010000099.1:0-10126 GCA_041690875.1 Gammaproteobacteria bacterium | reverse complement strand
ACTTTCGGTTGTCCGGATAGTGCCCGTACGTTTGCCGCGGCGGAAGCCGGCGCATGACTTCGGCCGCGATGACCGCACTGATCGCCTTGCGCGGCGTGTGCACCAGGTTGAGGTAGTGCGTCTGCCAGCCGAGGTTATACGGCGCGGTCTGCAGCGAATCGTAGGCGAACATCGTCGCGAATTGCGCGCCCACCGAGCGATAGGTGCGCGCCATCGCCGGATACAGATATCCGGTCACCAAATCGGGCTGGTCGAATTCGTAGACGATGCGCGGCCGCTTCGCCAGGTCGGGGCGCAGCATGTCCGGATAGCCATCGACGCTGGGCAGGAAGTTCCCCTGCAAGCGGTGTCCCGCCACCAGTCCCGACGGATACCAGCCGAAACTGACGCCATCGGCGCGCGAACGGCGGATCGCTTCCGAGATGCCGAAATCCTGCGACACATTGTAGAACGCCAGCTGCCGGCTGCCGGTGGCGCGCACCGCCTCGACGAGCGTATTGATGTAGGCCACCGAGCCCGCGAGGTCCTCGGTGTGCTGCACGGGTTCGTTGATGACCTCGACGAACAGGATGGCTGGCTCGTCCTTCAGCGCTACGCCGGTATACGGATTGACGTGCCGCAGCAATTGGCCAATGTAGTTGGCCTGCGCCTTGATCGAATCGGCGTTTACGCCCATCTGCTCGCGGCTGTAGTACTTCGAAAAGCCGATCTGGTCCGACGGGCGGCCGAGCTGGTCCGCAAAGCGCGGATCGTAGGTGTGGATCGGCGTGAGCAGCATGTAGATGCCGCGCTTGCGCGCCGCCGCGATGAGATAGTCGAGCAGGTCGACATGCTCGTTGACGATGAGGTTGCCCTCGCGGTCCGAATTCTCCCAGTCGCCCCACGAGCACAAGCGCAACGCTGTCCAACCCATGCGCGCGAACTGCGCCATGTCCTCGTCGATCATTTTCTTGCGATCGCCGCCGACCAGGCCCGCCATGCGGTAGTCGGATCCCGACATCAGGCAATAGTTGGCGCCGAACAGCGCGACTTCCTTGCCGTCATCGCGCCAGCGCATCGTGCCGGTCGCATCGACCCGGATGCCGCGAACGGCCGCCTCACTACCGGCAAACGGAACCGGCTGCGCCGCATCGCTCGCCGCAGCGGACAGCGTGCCGACCGCGACGACCAAAGCCGTGCGCAGCGCCCATGCAATCATCTTCCTGAGCATTGGTTGATATTATACTACAATTCGAATGACCGGCACTCGAAGGGGAACACGTATGCCACGATGCGGGCTGCAAGCGGCGCTGACTGCGCTGTTGTGGGCACTGGTGCGCTCTGCCGCAGCAGATGTCGATGTGGATACTCATCGTCCCGTTCCGATCTGGACCGGTACTCCGCCGGGCACGGCCGCGAATGCACCGGCCGAGCAGCTGCGGCTGACGGAGTCGGGCGAACACATCGTCAGCAGCGTGCATCGTCCGTCGCTGTCTCCATACCTGCCCGCGCCGTCGATGGCCACGGGCGCGGCCGTCATCGTCATACCTGGAGGCGGACACCGCGAATTGTGGATGGATCACGAGGGCTACCGGGTCGCGCAATGGCTCAGCGCGCATGGCATCGCCGCGTTTGTTCTGAAGTACCGGCTCGCCGCCGAACCCGGGTCGCACTACACCGTCAACGACGACGAACTCGCGGATGCGCAGCGCGCCATCCGGCTCGTGCGTCATCGCGCCGCGGAGTGGCGCATCGATGCCGCGCGCGTCGGCGTGCTCGGTTTTTCAGCCGGCGGCGAACTCGCGCTGCTTGCGGCAATCCGGCCACCTGTCGCGGCAAGCGCAGCTGCCGACGATGTGGCGCGCGAATCCGCGTTACCGGCCTTCGCAGGCCTCATGTATCCGGGTTTTGACGAGGTGCCTCAATTCACCACGCCTCCACCGCCGATGTTCCTGTTGTGCGGCGAGCAGGATGCTGCCATTGCCGCGCGATTGCCGGAACTGCAGCGGGCGATCGCGAGGGCCGGCGGCTCGGGCGAATTGCATCTGCTGGCGCACGCCAACCACGGCTTCGGCATGCGCGAGGCGAATCCGCCCGCGATTGCAATCTGGCCAACACTGTTCCGTGACTGGCTCGACGCGAGCGGGTTCCTGAATCATCCGCCGGCTGCGACACCCGCATTGAGCGATCCGATGCGTGCCGCGTTCCCGCAGGAGGCGCCGATCGCCGCCTTCAATGCGCCAGAGATCGCGACAATCCTGCAGAAACTGCTGGCGCCCGACACCGCACCGACAGTCGGTGATCCGCAGGTCGTCTCGCCCAACACACCGCAGTCCGCGGCCGACGCGCACCTCTCATTCTGGAAACCGGCGTTCCTGCTCGGCACGCCAGGCGGTGGCGAGGCCGGTTTCAATTTCTGGAATCTCTACAACGAAGGGCACGTCAATGTCGGGTTTACGCCGCAGGCCGATGTATCCGTGCTGCTTGATTGCACGCTGTACTCGTCCGGCAATGTCGCCTACAAGATCTATTCTGGCGATACGGGCGCGTTGACCGCGCAGGGCACTCTGAAAATCGCGAAAGGCCACGCGCTGCTGCTGCTCCCGGCGCGCATGCGAACGGAACCGGTGTCAGTGGAGTTGTGGCCGAATCCCGCACACGCACTGCTGGGATTCTTTGGTTGCGCGCTTTGGCCCTACTCCCTCAGGGCATCGCCTGGCCACCGTTGACGTGGATCACCTGGCCCGTGATGTAGCCGCTGAGTTCGCGCGAAGCGAGAAACAGGAACGCACCGATGCAATCGGCCGGCACGCCGAGCCGCCCCAGCGGTATCGCGGCGCGCATTGCCTGCATGCGCTCCGGCGGTGTAGCCGCATGGAACGGCGTCTCGATCGCGCCCGGCGCCACGGCATTGACGCGAATGTTCGAGGAGGCCAGGTCACGCGCGAGATGGCGCGTGAGCGTGTGCACAAAGGCCTTCGTCGATGCATACAGGCCGGCCCCGCGTCCGCCGCCATCGAGCGCCGAGATCGAACCGACGTTGATGATGGACCCGCCGCCCCTCACACTCATGTGTGGTACGGCAGCCTGGCAGGCTGCGAGCACCGCCCTGCCATTGAGGTCGAACACGCGATCGAGCAGCGTCTCATCAGCCGTTGCAATCGGCTCGCGGGCGATGATCGCACCGGCGTTGTTGACCAGCACGTCCAGCCCGCCCAGCGCCTGGGCGGCATCATCGACAAGCTTTCGGGCAGCAGTCGCGGCGCCGGCGCTGCCAAGGTCCGCGATCATGGCCCGCGCGTCGCCACCCGCTTGCTGGATGCGCTGCACGGCGGCCGAGAGGTCCTCCGCATGCCGGTGCCCGTGGAGCACTACGCGCGCGCCCTGCCGGGCGCAGGCCTCGGCCACCGCGGCCCCGATGCCACTGCTGGCGCCGGTGACCAGCACGCATTTTCCCTGTAGGTCTTCGATGCGCAACATGCAATCAACGTCCTATCATATCATTAATATGATAATATGCATTTCACCGGACCAGCCGCAGTATATTGATAATATGAAGACGCAGCCGGGGAAAGACTGACCCAAGTCGCCGAGCGAGGACAGACCTCTTGAGTTCCAAACCGAAGAACCGGCCCGCGCTGCGCAGCGCCCGGAGTTACGGCAATCCGGGCCGCGACGGATTCATCCACCGCAGCTGGATGAAGAGCCAGGGTCTGCCCGACGATGCCTTCGACGGACGACCGGTCATCGGCATCTGCAACACCTGGTCCGAACTGACGCCGTGTAACGCGGGCCTGCGCGACGTGGCCGAGCACGTGAAGCGCGGCGTGTGGGAAGCCGGCGGGCTGCCGCTCGAGTTTCCCGCGATGTCGCTCGGCGAGACGCAGATGCGTCCCACCGCGATGCTGTTCCGGAACCTGCTGGCGATGGAAGTCGAGGAATCGATCCGCGGCAATCCGATCGACGCGGTCGTGCTGCTCGGCGGCTGCGACAAGACCACGCCCGGCCAGCTGCTGGGCGCGGCCAGCGTCGACCTGCCGACGCTGGTCATCTCGAGCGGTCCGATGCTCAACGGAAAATTCCGCGGCCGCGACATCGGCTCAGGCACCGACGTATGGCGCTTCAGCGAAGCGGTGCGCGCCGGCACGATGTCCAATGCCGATTTCATGGCGGCGGAATCGGGCATGTCGCGCTCGCCCGGCACCTGTATGACGATGGGCAGCGCCTCGACGATCGCGAGCCTCGCCGAGGCGATGGGCATCGCCCTGCCCTACAACGCGACCGCGCCCGCCGTCGATGCGCGGCGACGATTGATCGCGCACGAGAGCGGCCGCCTGATCGTGCGCATGGTCAACGATGACCTGCGGCTCTCGAAGCTGCTGACGCGCGCCGCATTCAACAACGCGGTGCGCACGCTCGCGGCGATCGGCGGATCGACGAACGCCGTGTTGCACTTGCTGGCGCTGGCGGGTCGCGTCGGCGTGCCACTGGCACTCGCCGACTTCGATCGGCTTTCGGCGGGCGTGCCGCTGCTCGTCGACCTGCAGCCATCCGGAAAGTACCTGATGGAAGACCTGCACTACGCGGGTGGCTTGCCTGCGGTGCTCAAGGAGCTCGCCCCGATGCTCGACATGAGCGCGCCGACGTTGACGGGCAAGACGCTTGGCGAAAGTTGCGCCGCCGCTGAATGCTTCAACCGCGAAGTCATCCGCACGCTCGCGACACCCGTCAAGCCGGAATCCGGCATTTGGGTGCTGGGCGGCAACCTTTGCCCGGGCGGCGCCGTCATGAAACCCAGCGCGGCCGACAGCACGCTCTACACGCACCGTGGGCGCGCGGTGGTGTTCGAATCGATCGAGGACTTCCACGCGCGCATCGATGATCCCGCGCTCGAAGTCGATGCGGACAGCGTATTGGTGCTCAAGGGCTGCGGCCCGAAAGGATATCCAGGCATGCCGGAGGTTGGGAACATGCCGTTGCCGCGCAAGCTCCTTGAAAAAGGCATCAAGGACATGGTGCGCATCTCCGATGCACGCATGAGCGGCACGGCATTCGGCACGGTCGTGCTGCACGTCGTGCCCGAAGCCGCGGCCGGCGGGCCGTTGGCGGTTGTGCGCGATGGCGATGAGATCCTGCTCGACGGACCCAATCGCCGTCTTGAGCTGCTCGTTTCCGAGAAGGAGATCGCCACGCGGCTGGAAGCGTGGCGCAAGAGCCAGGCCGCGGCGAAATACACGCGGGGCTACTACCGGCTCTACACCGAGCACGTCATGCAGGCCGATCGCGGCTGCGATTTCGATTTCCTCGCGGGCGCGAGCGGCAGCACGGTCGAACGGGAATCACACTGATGCAGGGTGCCGCCGCCATCGTCGGCGATTGGGGCACGAGCAACCTGCGCCTGTTCCTTTGCGATGACGGCGGCCAACCACTCGCGACGTTGCGAGGACCAGGCGCTGCGAGAGTCGATGCGCTGTTTCCGCGCGTGCTCTCATCGCTCGTATCCGATTGGCAGCGGGAACACGGCGACCTGCCGATCGTGTTGTGCGGCATGGTCGGTTCGAGCATCGGCTGGACGCAGGTGCCCTATGTTCCCTGTCCGGCCGATTTCCGGCAGATCGTCGTGCGGTGCGCCTCGCTCGAGCAGGAACGCGTACGCATCGTGCCCGGCCTGTCGTGCACCAATCGGCTCGATGCGCCGGATGTGATGCGCGGCGAGGAGACGCAGATCCTCGGCGCGCTGCAGCTCGATCCGGCGCTGCGGCGTGGAACGCAGTTGTTGTGCCTGCCCGGCACGCACACCAAATGGGTTTCGATCAATGATGGCATCATCACCGATTTCCTGACGGCGCCCGCCGGCGAGATCTACGCATTGCTGGAGCGGCACTCCGTGCTGGTCAGCGATACGACGGCTGGCCAGCGAACAGGCCAGATGTCGACCACGGAGGGCGTGGTTCCGGCTGCGTCGCAAAGCGAATCCGATGCCTATGCGCGCGGCCTGGAGCAAGTTCGCCGTTTCCCTCAGGCTGAGCTGTTGCAGCGGATTTTCCAGTGCCGGAGTCGTCGGTTGAGCAACGATTTGGAGCCGCGGGATGCGAGTGCCTTCATGTCCGGACTGGTGATCGGTAGCGACGCGCACAGTGCGCTGCGCCTGATGGCGCCGCGGGCGAATGCAATCGTGCACGTGATCGGCACGCCGCAACTGTCGCGGCTGTATGCGCAGGCGCTGGCGGCGTTCGGCGCAACGCCGCGCGAAATTGACGGTGACACGACAGTGCTCGCGGGCCTGATGCAGGTTCATCGCGCGAGCGCGGCTGCCGAGGTGGCCCGTGAAGCCTGACTCCGCCGCGCGCCCGCGCACGCTCGTTGCGATTCTTCGCGGCGTCACGCCGGCGGCGATCACGCAGGTTGCCCAGGCGCTGCATGCCTGTGGCATTCGTTGCATCGAAGTGCCGCTCAACTCGCCGGACCCGTTCGCCAGCATTGCCGCACTCGCAGCGCTGAAGCTGCCGGATTGCATCGTCGGCGCCGGCACCGTGCTCAACTCGGCGGATGTTGAGAATACGCGTGCCGCCGGCGGCCGTCTGATCGTGTCGCCCAATTGCAACCCGGATGTGATCCGGCATGCACTTCACCTCGACATGTCGGTGATGCCCGGCGTGGCAACAGCCACCGAAGCGTTGCAGGCAATCGATGCCGGCGCGCAGGAATTGAAGCTGTTTCCCGCGGTGACTTACGGTCCCGCACACCTGCAAGCGTTGAAGTCCGTGCTGCCAAAGTCCGTGCGCGTGTATCCGGTCGGCGGCGTGGGCGCAGCCGACCTCGGAGCGTGGGTCAAGGCCGGCGCCGACGGCTTCGGTTTCGGATCCGAACTATTCAAGCCGGAATACTCATTGGCTGATATCGAAACGCGCGCGCGCAAGCTCGTGCAAGCGCTCGCCAGCGCCGGACTTTAGGCGATGGCGCGCGCGGCCAGCGACATCAAGCTGATCGACATCATCTCTGCCGGCGATACCGTCGGCGAGGGCGTCCTGTGGGACTGGCGGCGGCAAGCATTGTGGTGGACCGACATCCAGCGCAGCCGGCTGTATCGCTACGATTGGGCCACGCGCGAGCGGGCGTTGCTGCCCGCACCGGAACGCATCGGTTCATTCGGACTGGTCGCTGATTCCGAGCAGCTGATCGCAGCCTTCGCGAGCGGAATCGCAATGTACGAACCGGCTGCGATGCGCGTCACGTGGCTCGCACGGCCCGAAGCCAATCGCCCTGAGATCCGCTTCAACGACGGACGCGTCGATCGCCAAGGACGATTCTGGTCGGGCACGATGCAGGACCACGGGATTCGCAAACCCGTCGGCAAGCTCTATTCATTCGACGCCCTGCACGGCCTGCGGTGCCACGTCACCGATGTGCTGATCTCCAATGGACTGTGCATGAGCCCCGATGGCTCAAGGTTGTATTTCGCCGATTCTCCGACGCGCACGATCAATGTCCACGATGTGCACGAGTCCGCCGGAACCTTGGGTGCCGCGCGCGAGTTCGCGCGCATCAATCAACCGGCGGTTCCTGACGGTGGTACAGTCGATGCCGACGGGTGCGTTTGGAGCGCCCAGTGGGGCGGATCCAGCGTCGTGCGCTATGCGCCGGACGGACGCGAGGATTTGCGCGTCACCGTACCGGCCAGCCAGGTCACCTGCGTGTGTTTCGGCGGACCTGACCTCGATCTGATGTTCATCACCTCGGCGCGCGAACATCTGGACGCCGCCGCGCTGCAGCGCGAACCGCATGCCGGAAACGTGTTTATTTACCAGACACCCTTCAAGGGCTTGCCAGAGGAAGAGTACCGACCATGATTTCGCGCGGCCTCGGCCAGAACCTCACCAGCAGCATTGTCCAGGACCTGGGCGTTGCAATCGTCACCGGTACTTATTCCGACCGTAATCCGTTTCCGGTCGAAGCGCAGCTGTGCCGGCAGTACGGCGCCAGCCGCACGGCGTTGCGCGAAGCGGTCAAGATGCTGACCGCGAAGGGTTTGCTCGGCGCACGCGCGCGCCAGGGCACCTGGGTGCAGCCGGAATCGCGTTGGAACCTGCTTGACCCGGATATCCTCGGCTGGCTGCTGGAGCGCAAATTCTCGCCCGCACTGCTCACCGAATTCACCGAAGTGCGGCTCGCCATCGAACCCCTGGCGGCCGCGCTCGCGGCCACCGCGGCGGGACCGGCCGAAAAGCAGGCCGTGCGCGATGCGATCGAACGCATGCGTGCCGCCGAGCGCGGCGAGGATGATCCGCTCGCTTCCGACATCGCCTTCCACGTCGCGGTGCTGCTCGCGAGCCGGAATCGTTTCTACGCACAGCTCACCGAACTGACTTCGACGGCGCTGCGCTTCAGCATCCGCACGACGAACCGCTACAAGGGCGTGAAACTGGCGAGCGTCGCCGACCACAAGCGCGTGGCGGATGCGATCATCGCCGGCCGCCCGGCCGTGGCCGCGGAGGCCATGCGCAAGATGATCCAGGAAGCGCTCGACCTGATCGTCGGCCACGAAGAGCCAACGCAATCGCGGCGGCGCAAGGCGGCCGTCAGCCGCGTCCGACCAGTGGCATCCGTGTAGCCATGACCGTCATCGAGAGTACGTTGGCGGTCAGTGGCAGGGACACCATGTATGCAACGGCCTTGACTACATCGTTGAGGTCCATCGTTGGCTCACGCGCAATCGAACCGTCGGCCTGCATCGTGCCGGTAACGAGTTCAGCGCCAATGGCCGTGGCGACGTTGCCGATATCGATCTGCCCGCAAGCGATGTCGAACGCGCGCCCTTCGAGTGCGGCGGCCCGCGTGAGTCCCGTCAAGCCGTGTTTACTGGCGGCATAGGCGATCGACAGCGGCCGCGGCGTCTCGGCCGAAACCGAGCCGTTGTTGATGATGCGTCCGCCGCGCGGCGTTTGCCGCTTCATCATTGAGAAGGCCTGCTGCGTGCACAGGAATGCGCCGGTCAGGTTGGTGTCGAGCACGTGTTGCCACTCCTCGCGCGACAGGTCTTCGAGCGGCGCGGCGCGATGGCTGGCGCCCGCGTTGTTGAACAGCACGTCGAGGCGGGCGCATTGTTGCTTGATGCGCGAAAACAGCGCGCGCACGGACTCTTCGTCGCAGACGTCGGCCACCATCGGCCACGCCTGGCCACCCGCGCGCGCGATGTCAGCGGCCGTTGCCGCGAGCGCCTCGGCACGGCGCCCGGCCAGCACGACGGCGAAACCCGCCGCTGCAAGACCTGCGCTCACCGCGGCGCCGATGCCGCTGCCGGCGCCGGTGACGAGCGCTACTCTTGAAGCAATGCCACTCATGGTGACCAGTATAGTTTCCCGAGGCGCGCGATGACGAATCCGATTTCCATCGCGATTGTCGGACTGGGGAAGATTGCGCGCGACCAGCATGTGCCTTCGCTCGCGGCCAGCAATGACTTCACGCTGGTTGCGACCGCGAGTCCGCACCACTCGCTCGAGCAAGTGCCCGCTTTTCCGGACATCGGCTCACTTCTCGATGCCCGCCCTGATGTCGAGGCCGTCGCGCTGTGCACGACGCCGCAAGTGCGCTTCGGCATCGCCAGACTAGCGCTGGCCCACGGCTGCCACGTGCTGCTCGAAAAGCCGCCTGGCGCCACGCTCAGCGAAGTGCGTGAGCTGGTGGAACTGGCGGCCGGCAACGGCGTGACGCTGCTCGCCTCCTGGCATTCGCGACATGCGAACGGCGTCGAACCGGCGCGCGAATGGTTGTTGACGCGGCGCGTCGTGCGCGCCTCGGTCAGCTGGAAGGAAGACGTGCGCAAATGGCACCCGGGCCAGGCGTGGATCTGGAAAGCGGGCGGCCTCGGCGTGTTCGATCCGGGCATCAACGCACTTTCGATCCTGACGCGGATCCTGCCCGGCAACCTCGTGGTGCAAAGCGCAGTACTGTCCTTTCCATCGAATTGCGAATGCCCGATTGCCGCGACGATCGAGCTGAACGACACGCTCGGCGCGCCGATCCACATGGAACTGGATTTCCGGCAGACCGGCGCCGAGAGCTGGGACATCGACGTCGAAACCGACGCCGGCCTCCTGAAGCTGTCGAAGGGCGCGAGCCTGCTGCACATCGACAGGCAGGCCGTCGC
>JBEPVS010000098.1:0-10242 GCA_041690875.1 Gammaproteobacteria bacterium | reverse complement strand
GGGATTGGTGGCCGTCACGCTCATGATGACGGCACCCACGCCGGTGTTTGGGATGGTCCCGCGCCCTTTGAGTGTTAGATCGAGTTGACCATGGGCTGTCACTGGGCCCTGACCTTCAAAGAGTCCATCACTGGTCGTTTTTCCCGAACGCGTATCGAGCAGGCGCGCGGGATCAAAGGAGGTCAGGTCCGAACCGGCGGTGAAATAACCCACCACATCGGCAATGAGATCAGTGGACCCGGCCGAATTGAATAGCGATACCTGACCCGTAGCACCCAGCTTGACGACGACCAGGTTCGACACGCTGTCGCCCAGCACAAAATTGAGATTGGATGCTGCAGGACGCGCGGCGCCTGTTGGCCACACCGTGGCAAAGCCCGTCACCGAAGGGTTGGTAACCGTGACATTGAGCACGACCGAATCCACGCCACTTTTTGCCACACCGCCGCGACCGAGTACATTCAAGTCCACCTGACCGTGGCCCTCTAGCGCACCGATGCCGGCAAACATCCCGTCGCTGGTCGCAAAGCCGCCGCGGGTATCTAGAATGCGCGCAGGCATCAAGGCAACAAAGCCGCCGACGACCTGGACAAGGACCACCGCCGACGATGTCGTATTGTTTGTGTCACCGCTGTACTCCGCAATGATCGGGTGCGAGCCGATACTCAGGATCGAAGTGGCACAGATTGCTCTGCCGCTGCTCAACGTGACGGCCGAACAGATTGGCGTGACATTGTCTCTAAAGGTTACGGTGCCAGTAGGTGATTGACCCGTGACCGTTGCGGTGAGGGTTACATTCTGACCGAAGGTGCTCGGATTCAAATTGCTGTCGAGCAACGTATTCGTTGCAGCCATGGTGATGACCTGGGTGACGATCGGGGACGTCGAGGAGACGTTGTTCGCGTCGCCGCTATACACCGCGGTGATCGAGTGCGAGCCCAAAGTCAAGTCATCTATGGAACACGTTGCGCTGCCGCTGCTCAAAATCACGCCTGAGCAGATCGTGGTAACGCCATCGTTGAAGGTCACCGTACCTGTTGGCGATACACCGGTGACCGTGGCTGTGAACGTCACGTCCTGACCCAGGGGGCTGGGACTGACAATAGTACTCAACACCGTTCCCGGTGCCGCCGCGTTGACGATTTGTATAACGACGGGGGATGTGGACGCGCTATTGTTCGTATCGCCGCTGTACACCGCGGTGATCGAGTGTGCGCCGAACGACAGTGACAACGTCGTGCACATCGCTCTGGCGCTACTCAAAGAAACTGCTGTGCATATCGCCGTCGCGCCATCGTTGAAGGTAATGATTCCGATTGGCGACTCACCCGTCACGGTTGCGGTGAACGTGACGCTCTGCCCAAACGTACTTGGGTTGGTCGCACTGAACAGGCTAGTTGCGCTCGTTGCTTGCACCAGCACGCCGTTGCTGCTGGCAGAGGCGGAACCGGCGCCTGCAGGATTGGTCGCTTTAACGGTAAAAGTATACGTTCCTGCAGCGATATGATTGAACACGATGCTCGTGCACGGCGCGGTGCATGAAGCCATGGCGCCGCCCGGCGAAGCCGTGGCTGTGTAAGAAGTGATCGGTGCGCCACCGTTATAACTGGGCGCGGCAAAGTTCACCGTCACCTGTTGTACACCGCCGGTTGCATTGGGCGCGAGTGTAGGCGCGCCGGGAACTACAGCGAGGTTGCTATACCACGCTGCACTGGGAATGCCGTTGACCCAAGTGCGCACGAGCACAGGCCCCGCGGGGAAACCCGCGAGTGCGGTCGCGCTGCCGGTGAAGCTGGTGTTGGACAGATTGACCGTCTCGTCGTTCGGTATGAAGCGCATCTGCCCGTTGTCGAGGCGCTGGACCTGGAATACCGGCATGTTCGTCGCGGAATTATTCGTCGCCCCGCCACTCGCTTCGAGCAGCGGAACGAAGCCGCTGCCGGTGGCGGCCAGTTGGCTGGTTTGTAGCAGGAAGCTGTTCGCTGCGCTCACTATCGGTTTGCGACTTGCTGGGGCGATTAACGGATCGGCAGGTGCCAGGCCGGGATCAAAGAGCTCGGCGCTGAAGATCTGGGAGAGGTTATTGTCCTGCCCACCAACGATCAGCATTTCTCCCGAGGTCAGCGCTGTCGCGGTATGGAGCGCGCGAGCAGTCGCAAGCGACCCTGCAGGAGACCAAGTATTTCTCGCAGGATCGTACAGTTCGGCGCTCGCGAGGGAGGTGATGGGCCCGCTCAAGCCTCCGACAACCAACACCTTTCCCGAAGACAACACGGTCGCGGTGTGAAGACCACGTGCCGCAGCCAGCGAGCCGGCTGCGGACCAAGCGTTGCTGGCCGGATCGTACAGCTCGGCGCTCGTGAGAGAGGGAACATCATTGTTTTCCCCTCCTGCCACCAGTACCTTCCCTGAGGGCAACAGGGTCGCCGTGTGTGCTGTGCGCGCGATGGCCATGGTGCCGGCCGCGGACCATGTGTTGCTCGCCGGATCGTACAGTTCCGCGCTGGCGAGACTGTTGTTGTTGTTGCTGTTGACGCCTCCTACGACCAATACTTTACCAGACGAAAGCAGGGTCGCGGTGTGTATGGCGCGTGGAGTACCAAGCGATCCGGCCCCCGACCAATTGTTGGTCGACGGGTCGTACAGTTCAGCGCTTGCTAGACTAAAACCATTGATTCCACCAACGACTAGTACCTTTCCTGAAGGGAGCAGAGTCGCGGTGGAAAAAAAACGTGCCGTCAGCAGTGATCCAGCCGAGGACCAAGTGTTGCTCGCCGGATTATACAGCTCGGCGCTTGCGAGAAGGCCACTAACGCCCCCTCCTCCGGCCACGAGCACTTGGCCTGACAGCAGAAGCGTGGCGGTATGGAGACGCCGCGCTGAAGCAAGACTGTTAGTGGCGCTCCAACTAGCGCTTGCAGAATCGTACAGCTCTGCGCTTGCGAGGGTGCTGCTTAAGTCTTCGCCTCCTGCCACTAGAACCTGACCCGACGGTAGCAAGGTCGCAGTGTGGGCGTCACGCGCGGCGGCGAGCGATCCGGCTGCCGTCCACGCAATCGACGTTGGATCGTACAGTTCGGCGCTGGCGAGGATACTACTGCCATTATAGCCAGCCGCAACGAGTACCTGGCCTGATGGGAGCAGGGTTACGGTATGTTCAATGCGTCCCGTCGCGAAATTGCCGGCGAGGCTCCAAGTATTACTGGCGGGATCGTATAGATCGGCGCTGGCGAGAACGGTTGGGGCATCGACGCCACCTGCGAGAAGCACCTTGCCCGAGGGCAGAAGGGTGGCGGTGTGATACGCGCGCGATGTCGTGAGGATCCCAGCGCTGCTCCAAGAGTTACTGGCGGGGTCATATAGTTCGGCGGAAGTGAGGAAAGGGAAGGTCCCGCCAGCACCACCGGCTATCAGAATTTTGCCGGATGCCAACAGAGTTGCTGTATGGCTAAACCGGGGAGTCGCAAAGTTGGCTACGGTGGTCCAAGTATTGCTGGATGGATCGTACAGCTCGGCACTATTGAGGGCGGCGATGCTGAAACCACTTCCTCCCGCGACGAGCACCTGGCCGGAGAGCAGCATAGTGGCAGTGTGCCCTGAGCGGTTGGTGGTAAGGCTGGCTGCGGCGTTCCAAGTGTTGCTGGCCGGGTCGTATAGCTCGACGCTGGCCGCAGAGTCTATTCCACCACCCACCACCATCACCCGACCAGAAGCCAGTAGGGTGGCAGTGTGAAATCCACGAGCGGTTGCAAGGCTGCCGGCGGCGCTCCACGTGTTACTGGCGGGATCGTATAGCTCGGCGCTCGCGAGGGGGGTGCCGCTGCTATCGTTCCCTCCAACAATAAGTACCCGGCCAGAAGGCAGCAAAGTCGCTGAGTGGCCAGACCGCGCCGTGGCTAGGCTGCTCGCAGGGCTCCAGATGTTGCTGGCGGGGTCATATAGCTCGGCGCTTGCGAGGTGTTTGCTGCCTGTCGCTCCCCCCGCGATGAGCAACTTGCCGGAGGGAAGCAGAGTGGCAGAGTGTAGTATCCGCGCTGTCGCAAGCGAGGCGGCTGGTCCGAAGCTACTTGCATAGACCGGACGGATAAACAACCCGGAGACCAAAATCAATATCAGCGCAGTCATCCGGCCCATGAAAGCTCCTGTTGCTGGTCTCAATTTCTGAATTTGTCAGCAGCTACGGCACAGGCCGAGTAGATGAGAATTTGAATTTAACGAACAATTTCAGACTATCAGAAAATGGGCTATAACGGCCCGGCTGCGAATTGCTCCACATCTTTGGGGTCGCCGAGACCAGCTCGGTACATCACCCGATCTCGGTTTGTGACCAGACGACATCTTGATTTGCTGCTTTTCGAATCCAGGCGGCTGCAACTTCCTCGTTCTTGACCACCGCGAAGCGGGAGTTCGCAGCGTAATCTCCTCCTCGAGCTTCCATGCGCCTCTTTGGTAGCGCACATTCGTGCGAATCCGCTCGCACCGCCAGGCGCCGTGGCCTTCAGGCTCCGCTGCTTGTTCATTGACACCCAATTAAAGCCACGCACCATATCCATGCTTTCGCCAGTCAAGGACTTCTCCTGGTCCCCACTGAAAAGTCCGGGGTCGTCGAGAAAAATCCGGCCCATGTCCGAACGAATGCCTAAAAAAATCCCGCGGGTTTTTCCGTTGTGGGCAAAGCGCATGGCTTGCCGACCGATCGCGCCTTCGCTTGACTGGCTAGCTCATCCGACGAAGCACGTCGTCCTTGAACACATAGTGATGCGCGAGCCCCGCCAGCGCGTGCAGGCCTGCCAGCGCGAGGAGAATGTTGGCGGCCAGGCCGTGCAGGTCGCCGACTTGATGGCGCAGCGCCTTGTTACCTGGCGCGATCGACGGCAGCGTGAACAGGTCGAAGATATTGTCGCCGCGGATCCACGTGTTGGCGATGCCCAACACTACGACGGCGAGCAACCCGACATAGAGCAGGACATGCACGCTGGTTGCTAGCATTTGCATCGGGCCGGTTCCTGCCGGTGGCATTCGCCTGCCGGCGCCTATCCGCCACAAGAGCCGGTAGCACAGCGCGAGCGCGAGCGCGACGCCGAGCACGATGTGCACGCTGCGGGCCGCGACCCGCCATGGCGTCGGAAACCAGTCGATCGTCTGACCCAGGCACCACAGAACGGCCACGAGAATCGCCGTCAGCCAATGCAGCCGCACAGACCTGGCGTCATAGCGGAACGACTCGCCTGCCGCGCCGCCGCTTGCTGTGTTGCCTTCGATTTTTCGGTCTGCGTGCATCGCAGCAGGATCCCATCAGCCTCGGTGATCAATCATATCCCGCCGTTTCGAATCGAGCCAAAACGACTGAATCGGTGACGCCCATGCGTGCGGCAGGAGCGCAGACACAGGCATCGCTGCGCTGGACGATTTGTTCGCGCAGTTCGAGCCTGCCACGACGGACACAATCAGGATGTTGCCCAGGACGGATGTCGCGATGGCCGCCCAACTTCCCGAACGCGCGAGGCAGCCGTTGTCACGACGGTTGTATCAGCTCTTGAACCCGACGCGCGCATGACTGCCGTCGCAGAACGGCTTCGCGTTGCTCGCGCCGCAGCGGCACAGGCGCGCGTTCTGCACGCGAGCGACGACGCGGCCGGTGCCGCTCGTGATCTCGAGATTGCCGCGCAACTGCAACGGCCCGTCGATCTGCGGATCGATCGCGAGCTCGCCGTCGCGCACGTCGAGCGTCGCGGCCTGATCGGCGAGCGTCGCGGGTTCGCCGCTCGCGGCGAAGCCGACCTCGTGGTGCGATCCGTCGCAATACGGCTTGTTCTTCGAGGCGCCGCAGCGACACAGCGTCGCGCGATAGCCGTCGGGCTTGCCGTCGAGCACGATCTGCGCGCGGAACGCGTACGGGCCGCCCTCGCGGATCGCCGCGAGATTGACCGGCGGTGGCTGTTCGTCGGGTCGTCCGTCGTTGCGCGCGTAGCGAATCGCGCCCGACGGACACTCGTGCGCGATCGCTGCGAGCTCTTCGGCATCCATCGTGTCGGGGTGGATCCACGGACCCTGCACATTCGCGAGGAATACCGTCGGCGCGCCCGTGACGCAGAAGCGCGCATGGATGCAACGCTTGCCTTCGTAGTGGACCGTGATCTTGCCGCCCGCGACGATCTCGACGCCGTCGACCTTGGCGAGGCCGCTCGCGGGCACGTCTGCGGCGGACGGGCGCAGCGCAGCGCGCACCGGCGCGGGCACGACCTGCGGCGTCGCGGCGGCCGCGCGCGCGAAACCGCGTTCGGCACGCTGTCTCAGTTCGTCGAGCAGGCGCTGCGCGTCGGCGACGCGCCGGTCGTCCGCGCCGGGCAACGCGTGCGCGCCGGCGCAGACTTCCTGCAGGCGTTCGATGAAGAAGCGTCGCGCGCCCGCGCCGAGTGGCAACGGCGCCGCATCGCGCAGCGTGATGAACGAGACGCCGGCGTGACATTCGGGATGGGTCGGTCCGGCCGGCAACCGCGCGGCACGCTCTCCGAGCAGAGTCAGCGCGCGCATCAGCGCGATCGACGTGTCGACGGCCAGCGCCTTCTCGGGCGCCGGGGCCGGCACCGAATAGGCGTAGGCGATCAGGCGCAGCATCAGGCCGTAGGCAGAATTCGCGACGTCGACGGTCGCCGCGGCTTCCTCGTTCTCGATCCAGATGCGTCCTTCGGGCTTCGGCGGCCGGCGCAGCACCGGATTGCGCGCGGCCGGGAACGCGGGCTCGAAGGACGGATTCTGCGCGAGCAGCGCAGCGTATTCGCCGCGCATCGCCGCGAACTTCGCGAAATGCGAATCGCGGCTGTCCTCGCGCGCGCCCTCGCCCTGCGCGACGATCGCGTCGAACGCGGCGAGCGCGGTCTTCGCGCAGATGACGCGCGCGGCGCCCGCGAGCACGACCTCGGCCTGCGACAGCTGCAACGCCGGGTCGCCGCAGAACGCCTCGCGTTCGCCGACGCGCTCGGCGAATGCGCGCAGCCCGTCGCTCAGCGTCATGTAGAAATCGCCGACCGTCTCATAGTCGAGTGCCATCGGCGTCACGCGCGGCGTCGGCGTGCCACGGCGGAAAGTGAACTCGGGCGCGAACGCGTCGCCGTCGGCCTCATGCGATCCGTGCGGGCGTTCGAGGTGTATGAAGTGCTGCAGCGTGTCGCGGTTGAACGGCGCGAGCTTGACGACGATGCCCGCCGGCAGGTTGCCCGGGTCGAGCGGAAAGTTGCCACGCCCGAAGCGCGGCACGCCGCCGAGCGCGGAGGTGATGTTCCAGACTGCGACGAGGTGGCCCATCTCGCCGACCGCGATGTCGAGGATCGCGCGGCGCCAGCGAGCGACCGCCTCGGCCTCTGCCACGGACAGCCCCTCCCCCACGCCCGACTTGAGGCTGAAGGCCGCGTACAGATAGGTACACATCAGCGTGTGCTCGAGTTCGGCCGCCTCGTAGAGCTGATGGATCAGCAGCTCGCGCGTCACTACGGTTTTCACAGGGTTGCTCCTGGCCGGCGCGTCGCCGGCTTTTTCAAACGTGGATTCACGGACTGAATACGAGGACGACGAAGACGAAGAACATCGTGAGGTGAACTGCACCCTCGAGCATCGTCGTCCTGCCGCCCGAGAAGGTCAGCGCACTCAACATCAACGTCACCGCGAGCAGCACCATGTTGGCCTGCGACACGCCGAGTACGACGGTCTGCCCGGTCATTAGGCCGATCAGCAACACTGCCGGCACCGTCAGGCCGAGCGTCGACGCGGCGGCGCCGAGGCACAGGTTGATCGCGCGCGTCAGCTGGTTCGCCGCGACCGCGCGCAGCGCCGAGATGCCTTCGGGCATGAACACGATCATCGCGATGACGATTCCACCGAGCGCGGCCGGCGCAGCGAGCGCGACGATGCCGCGATCGAGCAGAATGGCGATGCTCTTCGACAGGATCACGATCGGCAGGATGTTCGCGAGCAGCAGCACGACGTTACGCGCCAGCGGAACATCGGCCGTCGCGTGAGTGGCCTCGTCATCGACCGCCGCGACGGACTCCTCGGCGAAGAAGCCGCGATAGCGTCCGGTCTGCAGCCACAGGAACAGCGCATAGAGCACGATCGTGAAGACCGAGAAGAACGCCGACTGCAGCAGCGATAGCGTGCCGACCGCGCTCGACGCCGTGAAGTTGGGCAGCACGAGCGCGATCATCGTCAGCGGGAAGATCACCGCGAGGTAGGCGCTCGCGCCCTGCAGGTTGTAGGCCTGCTGATGGTGGCGCAGGCCGCCGACAAGCAGGCCGAGGCCGACGACGCCGTTGAGCACGATCATCAGCACCGCGAACATCGTGTCGCGACCGAGCGTCGGCGCGCCATTCGCGTCTAGCATCACGCCCGCGATCAGTGCGACCTCGATGATCACGATGGACAGCGTCAGCACGAGCGTGCCGAGCGGTTCGCCGAGGCGTTCGGCCAGCGCCTCGGCCTCGTGTACTACGCCGAACGCCGACCAGAGAATCACGCCCAGCAGCCATGCGAACAGCGCCACGGTTACCGCGACTGACGCGGACGCCATCAGCGTCGCGCCGGCGAACACGAACGCGCCGACCGAGAGCCAGGCGACGACGAGGCGCGCTGCGGACGCGTTGAACAACAAGACGTGCGACCCTTCGAGAAGCGATGCCGAAAGGCTAGCACGACTGCGTAAATTGCGTGAAGGCACAGGGTGCATGACGCGACGATGTCAGTCGCGCGCGCCTCACGACGTACCCTTTGGATGCCGACCGGACAAGCAGCGGCCCTGCGACGCATGCGCGGACTCCGATCGATCGCTGTGATCGCCGGGCCGTGCGAACAAGCCACTCGACCGCATTCACCACTGGAGTTCGAACCATGCGCACCCATCAGAACTTCTTGCTGCTAGGCCTATGCGCGGGCATTGCTGCGTGCTCCGGGGCGCCCGGTGACGCCGCCGCGCCAGCGGCGAAGCCTGCCGCAACGGCCAGCGCGGCGGCACGCGTGGGCGCAGGCACCGTCTGCGACCGCAAGCTGCTCGATGTGAGTCGGCTCGATGGCATCCTCGACGAGTCGATCAGCGGAACGAAGCCCCTGCGCGGCGATGCGCAGACCTGCTATTTCATCACCGCGACCAACGAAAGTGGCGGCCCGGAAATCATGGTCAGCCTGCGACCGGGCATGGGGCGCGCCACGATCGCCTCGTTTACGTCGGGGCACATGAACGACTACGCAGACTGGAAACCCTTGAGCGGCGTCGGCGACGGCGGCGTCTGGATGCCCGCGCTGCACGAGGTGCAGGCGCAAAAGGATGATGTGCTCTGCGACGCCAGCGCGCATGGGTTGAGCAAGGCGTTGGCGAATGCCGGGGAATCCGCGCAGCTGCAGCGGCTCGGCGGCGTGTGCAACGACGTGTTCGTCGCACTCAAGCTGATGCCGGCGGTCGCGGCACAAGCCGTCATCAAACCCGCCGCGGGCGGCAACGTGCTCGATCCTGCCTGCGACCACGCGCTGCAGCCCGCCGATGTGGCCGGCATCATCAGCGCGGCGGTCGAACGGCAGCCGGGCTACGGACCGCAGTCGTGCACCTATCGGGCGAAGGGCTACCCGGCTTCGGTCACGATATCGCTGGCCGACGGCGACTCCGGCAAGATGACCTGGGACGCGCTGACCAACCCTGCGACCGTCAAGATGGACGCGCTGCCCGGCGTCGGAGAGGCAGCGCAGCAGGGTCGCGGAGGCACGCTGGTCGTTGCGCGCAAGGGCACGCTGGTCTGCAGTGTCGACGTCAGCGGCACCGACAACGGTCCCGCGACGCAGGTGATGACGAAGGATCGCGGCATCGCCCTCGCGACGAAGCTCGGCGCGTTGTGCGGCAAGGTCTTCGCCGCGCGCTAGAGCGCGAGAATATTATCTTCAGCGAACAAGGACGGACTTCCATGAGCATTGCACGTCTGCTCGTCAGCAACAGCCTACTCGTAGCCATGAGCATTACTGCGCCCGCGCGCGCCGCAGACGCATGCAACGCGGTCTTTGATGCGATGGCCAAGCTCGCGACTACTCCGCATCACCAGTACATGTCCGAACCCGCGGGCGACAAGCCGGGACACAAGCGCGAGAGCGAAATCGTCCAGACCGCAACGATGCACTACCTCAAGGTCCAGGGCACGTGGGTCGCGCGGGCCTACGATGAGAAGGCCGCGGCCGCTCTGGCCTCGCGCGCCGCGAACGATGGAGAGT
>JBEPVS010000097.1:0-10288 GCA_041690875.1 Gammaproteobacteria bacterium | reverse complement strand
CCACTGGGGTGCTCGGCCTGCTGACGGCGATTGCCGCTGCAGGCGCGCCGCAGGCCGCTGCGGCGGCGTCCACGCACACCACCGCAGGTGCCAAGGCCTACGATGTCACCGGCAAGGACATCGCCACGCTGCAGCGCGCGCAGTTGCAGGGGCAGGTGAGCTCGCTCCAGCTCGTCGATGCGTACCTGGCGCGCATCGCGCGCATCGACCGAGCCGGCCCGACGCTGCGCAGCGTGCTGGCAATCAATCCGGAGGCGCGCGCCCAGGCCCGCGCGCTCGACAAGGAGCGTGCGGCGGGCCACGTACGCGGCCCACTGCACGGCATTCCGCTGCTGATCAAGGACAACATCGAAACATCCGATCCAATGGCGACAACGGCGGGCTCACTGGCGTTGGCAGGCAATCGTACAGGGCGCGATGCACCGCTGGTCGCGCGGCTGCGCGCAGCGGGCGCCGTGATCCTCGGCAAGAGCAACCTGTCGGAGTGGGCGAATATCCGCTCGACGAGTTCGGTCAGCGGCTGGAGCGCAACTGGCGGCCAGACCCGCAATCCCTACGCGCTCGATCGCAGCGCCTGCGGCTCCAGCTCCGGCAGCGCCGCCGGCGTTGCGGCCAGCCTCGCGGCCGCAGCCATCGGCACCGAAACGGATGGCTCCATCACCTGCCCGGCGTCGATGAACGGACTCGTCGGCATCAAGCCCACGGTCGGCCTCGTCTCGCGCACTTTCGTCGTGCCGATCTCGCACAGCCAGGACACGCCGGGGCCAATTACGCATACCGTGGCCGACGCTGCGACGCTTCTACAAGCGATCTCCGGTTCCGATCCGCTCGATCCGGCCACGCGCGGCGCCGATTCGCATCGGCCCGATGCGAGCGTGGGCAATGCCGACTCAAGTCTCAGCGGCGTTCGGATCGGCGTGATGTCGGCGTCCAACGCACTGCCAGGCGTGCAGAACCTGTTCGCGACCGCAGTTCGCCGCTTGAGCGCGGCGGGCGCGATTGTCGTCGATGTCACTGCGCCGCCCGATACCGACAAGCTCGGCGATCTCGAACTGACCGTGATGCTGACCGAACTGAGGTCCGACCTGAACGCCTATCTCGCCTCGACGCCGGTCGCGGTGACGACGCGCACGCTGGCCGATGTCATTGCCTTCAATCGCACGAACGCGGCCAGCGAGATGCCGCTGTTCGGGCAGGAACTGTTCACGCGCGCCGAAGCGACGACCGGATTGCAGTCGGGCGCATACGTACAGGCGCTCGAGGACAGCCGGCGCATCGCGGGCCGCGATGGGCTCGACAAGATCATCGCCGAGCACCAGCTGCAGGCGCTGATCGCGTTCACCGAAGGACCGGCGATGCCGATCGATCCGGTCAACGGCGATGCGATCAACGGCTCAGGTCCCGGCAACCTGCCGGCGATTGCAGGCTATCCGCACCTGACGTTGCCGATGGGCCTCGTCAAGGGATTGCCCGTCGGCCTGTCTGTGATCGGCCCGGCCTGGTCGGATGGCACGGTGCTGTCGATCGGCGCCGCCTGCGAACGCGTGCTCGGACCCGTAGCGCCGCCGCGCTACGCGCGCACGACGGCGCAACTGCTCGACGAGCAGCCCTAATTCACCGTCGTAGCGCGGCGGATGAAATCCGCCACGTTCGCGTGCAGGGCTTTCAGCGAAGGCTCGTTCGCGTACACCATGTGGCCGGATTCATAGAATTTCATTTCGATGTTCGAGCGCAGGCTGTCCGGGATCTGCAGCTGGTTCAGCTCATACACGCCTTCGAAGTACGGCGTTGCGAGATCGTAGTAGCCCGCGTTCAGCATCACCTTCAGTCGCGGGTTGTACTTCATCGCGACCGACAGGTCGGGTATCAGGTTCGGCGCTTTCGTATCGAGCAGCGCGTGCCCGCCGGTCGCCGTCCACGCCGCGTTGATATCGTTGGGGATCACCCTGAAGACTCGATCCGGCGTGAATTGCAGCGTGCTGCGCACGTAGTCATTGAACGCGGACGCATAGGCCGAACCGATTGCCGCGAACTGCGGGTCATAGTCTGATTTCTTGCTCAGCGGATCAAATGTCGGACCGGCAAAGCGCGCATCGAGTCGGCCGATGGTTGCATCGCCGTCGTCACGCAGATTCTTGGTGAACTCCCCGATGTCGATGCGCAGGTTGGCCTTCTCGATGTAGGCGAGCGGCAGGCCGGTGTAGTCGTGCAGCTTGCCCGCAATGACTTGCCGTTGCGCGGCATCGAGTGTCGACCCGGCCAGCAACGCCACCGCGTAATCGTGCATCGCGAACTGCTCGACTTCCGCGAGCAGCGCAGGCAGCGTCGCCGGCGTGTTGGTCGTGCGATGGTGGTACCACGCCGTCGCCGCATATGATGGCAGCGCAAGCAGGTATGGCAGGTCGACGCCGGGATTGACTTCCGCCGTGTCGGCGTTGGCATCGAAGACCTCGATCTGCGACAGGTTGATGATGCCGTTGAAGTCGAGGAACTTCTCCGTCTCGAGTATCGCGATCAGCTTGGCATTGCGCGTCGTGCCGTAGCTTTCGCCGAACAGGAATTTGGGCGAATTCCAGCGCCCGTACTTCGACAGGAACTGCCCGATGAATTCGGCGAAGGCATGCGCATCGCCGTCGATGTTGAAGAATTCCTTCTCGCGATCCTTGCCGCTGATGCGGCTGAAGCCGGTGGCCGGCGCATCGATGAATACCAGGTCGCTCGCATCAAGCAGGCTGTACTCGTTATTGACCACGGAGTAGGGCGCCGCGCCCGGATGGGTGTCGCCGGGCGTCAGCACGCGCTTCGGACCGAAAGCGCCGATGTGCAGCCAGATCGTCGATGAACCTGGGCCGCCGTTGAACAGGAACGTGATCGGCCGCGACCCGGCGCCGCCCGCATTTTTTGCGAAGTAGGCGGTGTAGAACATGCTCGCCTCGGCCGGCGGCACCTTCTCGTCCTTGTCCGCGTTCTGCGGGACGTCGTCCCAACCCCGACCATGCACGATCAGCGTGCCCACCGTGGCCTGGTAATCGATCTTGCGCCCGCCGATCGTGACCGAACCTTCACTCGATTTCGTCTCGACCTTGAAATGCCCGCCGGGGCCGGGCTCGCCCGCGTCACCGCTCTTATCCGTGGCCGCTTTGTCCGACGCAGCCGACTTGTCGGCAGTCGCCGGTTTGTCCTTGTCCTTGTCTTTGTCGGCGCCCGCGGCCGCGAGCGCCAGCGAGGCGCCGAGCAGTACACCGGCAATCACGCCGGACAATTTCTGGATCGACATAGGCATTGTGGTCCCCGTTGTTTTACGTGTCGCGCGAAAGGGTCTGCCGGCGCATCCGCGGCGGGTCGCACTATTGTGGCCGATAGTTGTGACGCAGGCCATTTTAGCGGCAATATCGAACATGCATCCGGGCAAATGCCGTTCCTGGCGCGCCGCGCCGCGTGTCCTGGCCTTGGTTCTGTGGCAGGCCGGAGCCGTGTGCGCTGCCGCGCAATCATGGTCTGGAATCCAGCCGACAGGCTCGTATCGGTTGCTGGCCACGATTCCTGATGCGAATCTGATCGCCGAAGATCTGGCGATTGATCCGCGCGACGGAGCGCGCTACGTCAGCAGCGTGCGCACCGGCACTATCTTGAAACTGGATGCGTCCGGTCACTGGAGCGAGGGCGTAGCTGCCGCGGACCTGTCGGCCTGGGGCGCCTACGCACTGGCGATCGACGCGCGGCGTGACCGGATCTGGATCGGCAGCGTTGCCGGTGCGGTCTCGCCACCTTACCAATCGTCAGATTCGGGACGCTCGGTCATATTGCGCGTGGGCCTGCAAGATCACGGCTCTCCGCGACGCTACGAGCTGCGCGATGGACTGCCACATGCCTTTGGCGATATGGCTTTGGGCGAGCACGGTGAAGTGTATGTATCGGATGGCGTTGGCGGAGGCGTGTACCGCATCGGCGCGGCGGACGCGGCGCAGCTCGAAGTGCTGTGCGCGCCCGGCCAGATGCGCTCACCGCAGACGCCCGTGGTACTGCCGGGCGGCCAGCGTTTGTTCGTGCCGGACTACACCCGCGGCATCGCGATGGTGTCCTTAAGAAAATCGGGCGAAGTTTCCTGGCTGCCACATCCGCCAGAGCTCGCGCTGCACGGCATCGACGGAATGTACTTGCACGGTCACACGCTGATCGCGATTCAGAATGGAACGGTCCCCGAACGCCTGCTACTGCTTCACCTCGACGCAGCGCTGTCACGAGTGACGAGTTGGGCGGTTGCATTGTCCGGCGCGCCGGGCCTCGGAGATCCCACGCACGGCGTGGTTCGTGGCAATCAGTTTGAATTCATCAGCAACAGCGGTTGGGACCGCGTTGCAGACGATGGGAGCCTTGCCGCAGGCGCAGCCGCGAGCAGCCCCGCAATCTGGAGCATCGCACTGCCGGCGGAGGATTGACCTCGACGCTAGCGCTTCGGCCCCAGTTTCCTGAACACCAGCACGAACCTGTCGGTCTTGCCCAGCATCGGCGGCTTGTACGAAATCATGTCGCGCTTGTCATCGGCCCGGCGCAACAAGTCACTGTGCGCAATCACGTGCAGGCCCCGTTTCTCGAAATCGTGCTGCGCGTAGCTTTCCTCGATGCGATGCAGCGAGGAGGCATCGTTGCTGCCGTGGCCGGACTGCGCGGAATGATCGACCAGCAGCAGCACGCCGCCGGGCTTCAGCGCCGCGACCAGCTGGTCGAGCACGCCGCTGGTGTCGAACTTCGGCCAGACTCCCGTCGCGTCGACCCAGTACAGGTCGTGATACACCTTGCTCAGCACGATCGCATCGAGCGAATCGGCGGCGAGATTCATGTGGTCGAGATCGACGACCTGGTACTCAACGTTCGGCAGGCGGTTATCCGCCAAGCGTTTCTGCCGGTCGCCGTCGCTCCATTTATCGAAGGAGCTGTTGTTGATCATCAGCACGTGGCCCGTAGGGCCCACCAGCTGGCCCAGCAGCTCGCTGTAGTAACCGTCGCCGGCAAGCACATCCGCCACACGCATGCCGTGCGCAATGCCCGTCAGCCGCAATATCTCGGCCGGATGATCGACCGCGTCGCGCTTGTCATCGCCCACGTTGCGGTTGGGCGCGCTGACGGCGGTGTCGAACCGGTCGGCCGCGATGCACACGCTGCTCGAAACAGCTGTCGCGAGAGCGATGGCCACTGCGGCCAGCAGGAAGCGCTTGTTCTGTCGCATGAGCTTTCTCCAGGGAACGAGAATGACGCGGTGCCGGTTGGCGCCCGCGACGATTCTGCCCCCGCGCGCAGGCAAAAAAAAGGGGAGATGGCTTTGGGCCATCTCCCCTGGAGTGTCAGCCGCGCGTTACGCGGCCTTCAAGTTCGTCTTAGAACTTGTAGTTGGCGCGCAGGTAGTACGTGCGGCCCAGCGGATCGGCATAACGGCCGTCATAGCCCGCCTGGTTGCCACCACCGGCGTTCTGCAACGAGAGCGGCGGATCCTTGTCAGCCAGGTTCTTGATGCCAACCGTCAGGTTCACGGCCTTCGCGACGTCGTAGGAGGTCTGCCAGTCGAAGGTGTAGTAGGCCGGCACGCTCAGGCAGCAGAAGTCCACCGTGCCGCCGAAGGCGGTCGGGCTGCTCGCGTCATTCGCGAACACGGCACCATCGCCCACGTGCGAGATGTCCGTGTAGCCTGACTTGTAGTGCATCGAGAGCGTGTTGCTCCACTTGCCGGTCGTCAGGCCAGCGGACAGCTGCATGACGGTCTTGAACACGACAGTGTTGTCGGGGCCAAAGACGCCCAGGTCGGTGTTCTTCGCGCCGCCATCGCTGTACGTGTAGTTCTGCGTCAGCATGTACGTGCCCGACCAGCCGGCATTGAACGTGCCCCAGCCCGTGTCGTTGCTGTAGCCAAAGTTCCAGTCGATACCGGAGTAGTTGGCCGCACCGCCGTTGAACGGCACCTGCATCAGCGCAATGGTCGTGAACTGGCCGACCGGGTCGGTGTACGGGCTCACGAACAGGAACGAGTACTGCGTCGGGTTGCCGTAGGCCAGCTGCTCGCTGATACCGGCGGATTGGATCTGGTCCTTCACATGGACGTTCCAGTAGTCAGCCGAGAAGAACAAGCCCTTGACCGGATCGACGCGCACACCAAACGTGTACTGCAGCGACTTCTCAGGCTTCAGGCCATTGGCGCCGGAGGCGCCGTTCGGGCCGGCGAGCAGATCGTACTGCGCATTGCCCGGCAAGCAGCCTGGTGCGCCCGGAATCGGGCAGGCGTAGCTGCCGGCGGTCGAGCCGTTGAAGGACAGGGTTCCCGCGATGTCGGTGATCTCGGGCACCTTGAAGCCGGTGCCGATCGAGCCGCGGAAAGCCAGCATCTCGACCGGTGTCCAGCGGGCCGACACCTTGTAGGTGGCGTTGCTGAACGAGTTGCCGAGGTTGCCGTTGGGCAGGCGGTCATACAGGCCCTGCGCGTTTGGCACCGCGGTGTTGTAGATCGTCGTGCTGTGCACCTTGTCGTAGCTGTCGTAGCGGGCCGACGCGATGACGTTCAGGTTGTCCTCGATCGGCAGCAGCCACTCGAGGAACACGCCTTCGTGCTTGCGGTCGCCTTCGAATTGCACCGCGCCGCCGCCGCCGCCGAGCACCGCATCGGTGGTGTTGGGCTGGTCGACAGTGCCGTTGCCCGCCTGCAACAAGTCGCTGAAGTCAGTCTTACTGCGCGACGTGACGTACTCGGCGCCGACAGACAGGACCGAAGCCCCGCCAGTCAGGTCGAATAGCTTGTGCTGCGCATTCACCTGGATGGTGTTCAAGTCGGTGTACGTCGTCTGGAACAGCGAGTGGAGGATCGTCGCCTTCAACGCGCTCTGGCCGGTAGCCAGAACCGGGTCATAGGCGCCCGTGGCCACCGCGGACGCGAACTGGTCGAAGTCCAGGAAGCCACCCGCAGCGGTATCCGTGAACTTGCCATGCGAAGCGGTGGCATTGAGGTGCAGGGTCCAATCGCCGAGCTTTGTGTCGAAGCCCGCGGCGATGTGACGTGTGGCATAACCAAAATCGTCGGCACGGCCGCCGGCCGATACGGCGCGGTAGCCGAGCGTCGCGCTGGCGTCCATGTCGCAGGGATTCGGTCCCACCGGGGTGGCCGTCGGGCTGGTGCAGCCGGGATTGTCATTCGTGCCACCGACGTACGAGATGTGGTTGGCGGTCAAGTAAGGAATCACGTAACCGTTCCACAGTGCGGACAACCGTGTCGGGCTCAGGCCCAGCGGCTGAGCTGGTGCGGCGAAGCGCCCGGTCAGGTCGAACTGCGAGACGATCGCCTCGAACCAGAACTGACTGTCGTCGGCCACCTGGAACGTGCCGCGCAGCAAGCCGCTGTCTCGCTTGAACGGTGCAATGTCTTGCACGGTCGCCGCATAGTTGAAGCGGCAGGTGACATCGGTTGCGCTGCCGATGAGCACGTCGGCATTCTTATTGCCGCAATTGCCATTCAACGAGTAGTACGGGTTGAACGAGCCCACTCCGCCCGGCAGGATGATGTTTCCCGGCTCGGTGTTCGACGTACGGGTGTTGAACACGTAAGTCGAGCCGCCCGAGTTGAACTTGAAGAAGCCGCCGCGGCTTGACACGTCGCGATCGCTGGCATTCAGCTCGGTCTGCACGTCATGCGTGTAGGTGAGCAGGATGTTGTAGCCGTCGCTTTTCAGGTCGCCGAAGCCCTTCGAGAAGCCCGCGCTCCAGTCGCTGCCGCCGTGCCGGTCCGGAACGGAAGCGTGGTAGAACGCGTTGCCGTCGGTGGTGTTCTTCTTCGTGACGAAGTTGACAACACCAGCGACCGCGTCAGCGCCGTACAGCGCCGAGGCGCCGTCGGTCAGTACTTCGACGCGCTCGATCGCTTCCAGCGGAATGCTCTCCAGGTTGACGGCCGAGCCGCCGCCCAGGCCGTTGTTGAGCGAAAAACCAGCGATGCGCTGGCCATCGAGCAATACGACGGTGTACTTGGAAGGCAGAGAGTGCAGTGCGGCGGTCGTTTGACCGGCACCGGCGCCGTTTACGGAATTCGTCGAGCCGACGAAGCCCTGCATCGCAGGCAGCTTCTGGATCAGGTCGCTCGCCGAGGTCAGGCCGGTCTTGGCAATGTCCTTCGCCGTGAGGGTCGTCACCGGCAGCGGCGAAGTATCCGCGCGCTGAGCGATGCTCGAACCGGTGATGACAACTTCTTCCAACGCTTCGTTCGAAGCCGCAGTGTTATCCGCTGCAACCGCAACAGATTGGAATGCGAGCAGGCTGACTGAAGCCGCTGCCAACATGGCAACGGTGCCGGCGCGATGCCGACGCAGCCCCTCCGCAGTCCGAACATCGTCCTGGTAACTATCCATGCAATGGTCCCCTATGAAGTGATGAGCCGGGCGGACGACCTGTCTCCGTATGGAGACGAGCGCTCGCCGCGATTGATTACCCAGATACGCTCAAATTTCCCCAAGCATCCGGCGGGTCCCCTGGCGGCGCGTAGAAGCCACGATTGCTCCAGACACGCGTGTCCCAAAACCTGCCGGACATTAGTGGCGCGTATTAGACACCTATTTTGGAACCGCCACAACTTGTGGTGGTAATACAACATAAAGGGCGCTTGCGGGTTGCGGCCCGATAATGTGGTCGAACTCCATGCCGGAACGATTAGGTCAATCTGCGGATTTCGGGGCTGCCGCAGTCAACTGACACCCGCGCGCCAGTTGCTTAAATGTCACAAAACGGTCGATTCCAGGCCTTGGCGCAAAGAAAAAGGGCCGGGAACCTCACGGCTCCCGGCCCTTGTTTCAGGCTCCAAAATCGCGGTGGTCTACTTCCCCGTGTGGTATTTCACTTCGAGGCGGTAGCTCCGGCCCAAATTGCTGTAGTTGAAGATGTTGTACGGTTGCAAGCTCGTACCCGGATAAGTGTGGTCGGCCGGCGGCAACGCGTCGGCCACGTTGATGATCGTACCGGTCAGCTCCAGGTGGGACCTGAACTTGTAGCCCAGTTCGAAGTTGGCCAGTGTTTGCGACGGCAGGTCCGCGGCGCCCGGCGTTGCGTAGCCTTCGATGAGCAGCGTCGCAAGGTAGTTCGGCGATTTTCCAACGTGGTTCGCGTAAATCGTCGAGTTCCAGTTGCCACGCTCCCAGGTGACCGAGCCATTGGCCTTGGTCTTGAAGTCGGTGCCGTTCGGGAAGTAGTACGGATAGTTCAGCAGGTCGAGCACCGAATCCGTCGGGAACTGCTGCAATTCATGCTTCAGCACATCCGTCCATGAGGCCTCGAACGAGAACGTGCCGACGTTACCTGCATTCACCAAGTAATGCGCCGACAGGGCAAGCACCTCGAGAGTCTCGCGCGCGACGTTGTGCTTCGGCGTGTCGACTTGCGTGATGTTGCCGAGCGAATCACGAATCACCTGGCTGAGCGCCTGCACGCAGGTCGGGGAGCTCGGGTCGAGCCGAGGGGCCCCGCTGGGGCTGGCGCGGCAGTCGTCCTCGTCGCGCAGTACCTGATCGACGGTCTTCGTGGCGACCTCGTCACTGATTTTCCAGTGCAGCAGGTCAGCGTCGAAGTTGAGCTTGGACGTCGCGCGCCAGGTCATTCCGGCGCTCCACACGTCCGCGTTCACCGGACGGAGCGTGGTATTGCCGCCTGTGACGCCAAATACCGAGCCGCTCGCCGGGATAGCGCAGGTGGAGATGGGAATACCGTTTTGCTCGCAGGCGTAATAGTCGGTCGCGCCGGTATAGAACCCGCTCGCTCCCTGGAACTCGTCCGACAGCGTCGGCGCCTTGAAGGCGGTTCCGACTCGCGCGCGCACCGAGAAGGCCGGCACGATGTCGTAGTTGGCGCCGACCATGTAGGTCGTCTTGCTGAACTTCTGGCCCTTCAGCACGTAGTCGTCATAGCGCGCCGACAGGTCGAACGAAAAGCCCTTGAACACCGGCAGCTGCAACTCCGAGGTCAGCGCATAGCGATTGCGCGAGCCGAAGGACGCACCTGACGAGGTATAGCCGAAGAAATCACCGGTCGCAAAGCCGGTGTCGGGCACGTAGTTCCACAGCTGGTGACCGCCTTCGGCAACCAGCGCCAGGCCGGCGTCGCCGCCGGGCAGCTTGAACAATTTGTTGTCGGTAATTTGCGCGCGGACGATTGAATCCTGCGTTCGCGAATGATTCACGAAATGGCCGCTGATGCTGGCGAACTCAGCCGGCGTGATCGGATTGTAAAACGCAGCGTAGTCCGGCTCGAAGGTCGTACTGCCGAAACC
>JBEPVS010000096.1:0-10292 GCA_041690875.1 Gammaproteobacteria bacterium | reverse complement strand
AGAGACAGGTGCTGATCCAGACTGAATACCCGGAACATCCGCTGCTGCAAAACCTGATCAGCAACGGCTACGAGGGATTCGCGACCGGCGCGCTGGCCGAGCGTTCCGAGGCGCACTGGCCACCGTTTGGACGGCTCGCGCTGCTGCGCGCCTCCGGCGAGAGCGGTGCGGCCGCGCGCGATTTCCTGCGAGAAGCACGCGAATGTGCCGCGACTGCAGCCGCGAGCGCGCCCGCACGCCTGCTCGGTCCTGTGCCGGCCAGCATGGCGCGCCGCGCGGGACGGCACTACGCGCAACTGCTCGTCGAAACCGCGGCGCGCGGCGAACTACATCGATTCCTGGAGCTGTGGCTCCCGATCGTCGAACGCTTGCCAGGCGCGCGCCGCGTGCGCTGGGCACTCGATGTCGATCCGCTAGATATACAGTGATCGCAACCCTTAAACTGCGCGCCCTATGAAAACCGAGCTCGAAGAGCTGCTGGCGCATGCGCTGGAGCGATTGCAGGGATCCGTGCTGCACGCACCGGTCGAGCGCTCGCTGATCGCCGTCGAACGCGCGCGCGATGCGCAGCACGGCGACTACGCCAGCAACATCGCGATGCGCCTCGGCAAGGCGGCGGGCATGAAACCGCGCGACCTGGCAAACGCAATCGTCGCCGCGCTTCCGCCGAGCTTGCTGCTGGCACGCGCCGAAGTGGCCGGCGCCGGCTTCATCAATTTCCACCTCGCGAGCGCCGCGCAGTACGACACGCTGCGACGCGTACTCGCTGAAGGCGAACGCTACGGCACGAGCGACGCAGCCGGTGGAAAGCGCGTTATCGTTGAATTCGTGTCGGCGAATCCCACCGGACCGCTGCACGTCGGCCACGGCCGGCAGGCAGCGTATGGCGCGACACTGTCGAACCTGCTGCGCGCGGCCGGCCATCGCGTGCATCGCGAGTACTACATCAATGACGCGGGCCGCCAGGTCGATATTCTGACGGCGAGCGTATGGGTGCGCTACCTGCAAGCGCTCGGCGAAGCGGTGCCGTTCCCGGAGAACGGTTATCGCGCCGACTACGTCAACGCGATCGGCGCAGCCTTGCGGAACGAGCAGGGTGAATCGCTGCGCCATCCCACCGCCACCGTGCTCGCCGGACTCCCGCCCGACGCACCCGCCGGAGACAAGGAACTTTATATCGATGCGCTGATCGCGCGCATGCGCACGCTGATCGGCGCCGAAGCGTATGAATCAGTGCTCGCACTCGGGCTCAAGGAAATGCTGGCCGACATTCGTGCAGACCTCGCAGCATTCGGCGTCGAGTTTGAGCAATGGACTTCGGAACGCGCGCTGGCGAAGTCCGGGGAGGTCGAGCGCACGCTGGCCAGGCTCGCGAGCCTCGGCCAGACCTATGAGAAAGATGGTGCGCTGTGGCTGCGCACGAGCACGCACGGCGACAGCGAAGACCGCGTGCTGGTGCGCGCCAACGGATCGCAGACGTATTTTGCGCCCGATCTCACCTATCACATCGACAAGCGCGCGCGCGGCTTCGAGCTGATGATCGATGTGTGGGGCGCAGACCATCACGGTTATGTCGATCGCATGCGTGCCGGTCTCGTCGCGCTCGGCGAGCCCGGTGACAGCTTCGAAGTCTGCCTGATGCAGTTCGTCAGTCTCTATCGCGGCGAAGAAAAAATCCCGATGGGCAAGCGTGATGGCCAGTTCGTCACGCTGCGGCAGCTGCGCGAGGAGGTTGGCAACGACGTGTGCCGGCTGTTCTACCTGATGCGCAGCCATGACCAGCATCTCGACTTCGACCTCGAACTGGCCAAGTCGCGCAGCAATGACAATCCGGTGTACTACCTGCAGTATGCGCACGCGCGCGTCGCCAGCGTCATGAAGCAGCTCGCCGCGCGCAACCTGAGCTACGACGCGGCCGAGGCGTTCGCAAGCCTCAACCGCCTCGATGGCCCACAGGAGGCCGCGGTGCTCACGGCGCTCCGCAGCTATCCGGACGTGATCAACATGGCGGCCGCGAACCGCACGCCGCACACACTGGTGCATCACCTGCGCGAGCTCGCGCAGTCTTTCCACACCTGGTACAACGCCGCGCCGTTCATCGTCGATGACAGTGCGACGCGCAACGCACGGCTCGCCCTCGCGCAGGGTGTGCAGCAGGTGGTGCGCAACGGCCTCGCATTGCTCGGCGCCAGCGCGCCGGAGTCGATGTGAGCAATCGCCGCCTGACGGGGCGCGATTACAAGAGCGTGCGCCGCGGCGGCTTCGACCTCGGACGCTGGCGCGACTTAGGGATCGGATTCGCTTTAGGGCTGCTCATTGCGCTCGTCATCTACGTCAGCGATCACCGCGAGGCGCAAGGCTCAAGCGACAGCGTCGCAACGACCGCGCCGACGGCACATCGCGCGGCCGGGCACGCCCCCAATGGACGCGGCGCGGAGTCGGCCGGCGATAGCACCGACGCGGCGGCCGACAAATACGATTTCTACGAGGGGCTGCCGAAATTCGAGATGGTCGTGCCCGAGAAAGAGCACGGCACCCGCGTTGATGCCGCCGCGCGCGTCGAGCGCCCGGGGACGTATTTCCTGCAGGCGGGGTCGTACCGCAACGTCGAGGATGCGAACCGCATCCAGGCGCAGCTCGCGCGCGAGAACATCAGCGCCAACGTGCAACGCGTCGCGCTCGATGCCGATGTTTGGTATCGCATCCGCATCGGCCCGATCAAGGACCTCGATCAGTTGAATCGGCTGCGCCAGCAGTTGCAAGCCGCCGAGATCGTCTCGCTGGTGATCCGCGTCGAGGAGTAGGGCTCAGTCTTCGCCGTTGTGGCTGATCTCGATGCCGAGCGAGCGGAGCTTGCGGTACAGGTGCGTGCGTTCCATGCCGACGCGCTTGGCCAGCTGCCCAACCTTGCCGCTGCACAACTGCAGCTGCTGCTGCAGGTAGGCGCGCTCGAAATGTTCGCGCGCCTCGCGCATCGGCAGTGAGAGCAGATCCTGCTTGACCAGCGGCGCATCGATCGGCGCCTGCGCCGCGAGTTCGCGCTCCACTTCCTCGAGCGTGATCTCTTCCGGGCCACCGCGCAGCAACAGCCGGCGCAAGAGATTGCGCATCTCGCGCAGGTTGTCGGGCCACGGATAATTGCGCAGCCGGTTCTGTGCCGCGACGCTGCAGCGACGGAATTGCAGTTGCTCGCCCTCGGTGAGCTGGTCGACGCACTGGCGCAGCAGGTCGGGCACGTCTTCCGCGTATTCGCGGAGCGGTGGCACGCGTAACGGCAGCACCGCGAGCTGCGCGTACAAATCGCGGCTCAGGCCCGATCCGCCGGCGCGCGTCTCGATGCCGGGGAGCGCAGTGCCAATGACGCGCGCATCGAACTTGGCGCTCACGCCTTGGTCGCCACGCGCGTAGCTGCCGCCTTCGAGCACGCCGGCCAGCAATCGCCGCGCGCTGTCGGGCAGTTCCTCGATATCGCCGAGGAACAATGTTCCGCCGGCGGCCTGTTCGAGCAATCCGGCTTGTCCATTCGAGCCGAGCAGCGCGGCAGCTGCCTGCTGGTCCTGCAATGCGCGCGGATTACAGCTGACGAAAGGACCGTTGCCGCGCGGGCCGGAAGCGTGGACGAAGCGCGCCAACGCTTCGGTCTCGCTGCCGGGTTCGGCGCTCAGCAGCAACGGCGCCGGATACGCGGCGAGCCGCAACAACTCGCTGCGCAGATGCAGCGCGACGCGGCTGCGTCCATGGAGCGGCGCTTGCGCGCGCGCTGCGACGTGTCCGCCGGCCTGCCGCGTGCGGCGCGCATCGAGCGCGCGCTTGACGGTCGGCAACAGCTTCGCGAGCGAGAGCGGCTTCTCGATGAAATCGAAGGCGCCGAGGCGCGTCGCCTCGACCGCGGTCTCGACGGTGCCGTGGCCCGACATCATGACGACCGGACAATCGTGGCGCGCATCGCCGGACCATTCGCGCAACAGCGTGATGCCGTCGGTATCGGGCATCCAGATGTCGAGCAGCACGAGATCGGGCGCGGAACGTGCGCGCGCGGCGCGCGCCTGCGCGGCATCGGCCGCGACATCGACGTCGTGGCCTTCCTCGCTGAGGATCTCCTGCAGCAAGCGGCGGATGTCCGCCTCGTCATCGACCACGAGTATTCGGCTCGCATTCATGCCCGTTCCCTCCGCAACTCCGCGCGCTTGTCCGCCGTCGTCGGCAGCAGCACGCGTATTCTCGCACCGCCGGCGGCCGGGTTTTCGGCGCTGATCCGCCCGCCGTGCTCTTCTACAATACGCTGGACGATCGCCAGTCCCAAGCCCGTGCCACGCGCCTTGCTTGTCACATAAGGCTCGAAGGCGCGCCGGAGGATATCCTCGCGGAAGCCGGGCCCGTTGTCACTGACTGTGATTTCGGCCTGCGCCGGCTCGATCGTGCGGAGCCACCGGGTGCGCACCGTGATCGCCGCGCCGGTGACGCCCGCCAGGGCCTCGATGCCATTGCTCAGCAGGTTGGCGAGCACCTGTCGCACCCGCCCGCGGTCGGCCTCGATCTCCGGCAGCTGCGGGTCAAGCTCCATGACGATGGCCACGCCCGGGTCCTGCAATCGATATAACTCAACGACTTCCGCCGTCAACTGGTTCAGGCTGAAGTTCGCCAGCTGCACCTCGGGACTGCGGGCGTAATCGCTGAAGGCATTCACCATCTGCTTCATCGCATCGACCTGCTGCTCGATCGTACGCGTCGCTCGCTCGAGCAGCCGCGCATGCTCGGTGTCGAGCCCGGGCAGCAATTTGCGCCGCAGCTGTTCGGCCGATAGCTGGATCGGCGTCAGCGGATTCTTGATCTCATGCGCCAGGCGACGCGCGACCTCGCCCCATGCGGCATTGCGCTGCGCCGTGAGCAGCTCGGTGACATCCTCGAACACGATGACGAGCCCGGGATCCTCGCTCGTGTGCGGCAACGGCGTGCAGGCCCACAGCAGTATGCGCGTGCCGGCTTCATCGCTGAGTTCGAGCTGTTCGCGCCATTCGCGATCGCCTGCGCCGAGCCGATCGCGCAATGCAGCGGCGAATTCCGCCAGCAGCGGCGCGCCGCCTGACGAGGCCGTCAGGCTCTGGCCAAGCATTCCGGTCAAATCGCCCCCGAGGATCATGCCCGCCGACTGGTTCGCGCTGCGCAGCTGAAGTTGCGCGTCAATGACCAGCACGCCGCTCGACAGGCGCGAGAGGATCACTGCGAGCCGCTCGCGCTCGCGCTCGACTGCCTCGCGGCTGAGCGCAGCCTCTTCGCTGGTCCGGCGCAGGCGCTTGGTCATGTCGTTGAACGAGTGCACCAGGAAACCCATTTCATCGCGCGACGGCAGCGGCAGGCGCATCGCGAAATCGCCCTTGCCGACGGCGCGCGTGCCGGCGATCAGATCCTTGACCGGGCGCGTCAGTCGTTGCGCGGACCAGATCGCGCCATACACGGCGGCCAGCATCGTGATCAGCAGCACCAGCGTCAACGTCAGGATGAAATTGATCTTCAGCGGCTCGCGCGTTGCCGACATGTCGCCGTAGTTGGAATACGCCGCCTGCACCGCGTCGGCGAGGCCGGACAACTCGGCCGGCACTTCGTAGTTGATGACGACAAAACGGCCCGGCGTCACCTTTGCGACGCGCGGGAGCGACGCGGCCGTGACGATCGTCGCGCGGCCGCCCTCGTTCGGAGGCTGCAGCACAAAATAGCTATGGCCGGCGGCGATCTGCAATCGCGCTTCGAATGGCGGCGGCGGCGGCAGCGCCGTACCGGCGCTGGCACTGCTGAAGTTCAGCACGCGGCCACCCGAATCATAGACGGTGACGTCGGCGGCCTGCGTCGCGCGCCGTTCGGCGTTGAGCCGCACCGCGAGATCCGGGCCACTTAAGGATGCGATCGCATCGGCGAAATTGCCGGTGCGACGCGACTGCTCGCGCACGCGTAGTTCGAGCGCGGAGCGTGACAGCACCAGCGCGTCATTGAGTCCCTGCTTGATCTCGACGCGAAACCAGCTGTCGATGCCGTAGTTCAGGAACTCGAGCGCGAACAGGTACACGATCAGCAGCGGCACGACCACCAGCGTGCCGAACATGCCCACCGTGCGCGCCGTCAGTCGCGAACCCGGAACGTGGTCGCGGAAATCCTCGTACAGCTGCCAAAGCTTGCGCGCGAGCAGGACGCCGAGCGCCAGCACCGCGCAGATGTTCAGCAGGATGATCCATGGCTGGCGCCGATTGAAATCGGCAGAATTCTCGGCGCTGCGCCCCAGCAGCAGCAGCGCCCATACGCCGGCGCTGCTCCCGAGCAGCGTCAGCGCGCGCGGCACCCAGCGCTTCAGCGCACGAGTGTCCATGTGTACCAGTCGCTGGTGCGATGCCAGGCATCCGACCAGAACATCAGCGCGCGCAGTGCGTCGGGCATGTGGCCGCGGCGCACGCCGGCGCGCAGCGCGATCTGCCATGGCCCGTCGCCGTGCAGTTGCGCGTCGACCGCGATTGGCCATTCCTCGACGGCGCCCAGGCTGGCGAGCGCGGCCTCGAGCGTCGGGAAGGACTCCTGCGCACCGCTGTCGACATCGCGCAGCAGGTAGCGATCGGTTACGACGTGATAGCTCAACTCGCGATGGCGCACGAGGTCGACGGTCTGCGCGTCGAACCACAAACGCCGGTGCCGTGTGATGATGCACTCCAGGTCGAAGCTCAGCGTGACGCCGTCCTTCAACGACGCCGTCAGCAGATCGCTGTTCGGATACACCACGCGCGCGCTCAGCATGACAACGCCGTGGCTCGGCACCGCGTAGGCGGAACGGATCTCGAGTTCCCCATCGAGAGGGTCGTCGCCAATCACCGGGCCCGTTCCGGCCAATGCCAGGATCGCGGCCAGCAGCGGCAATGCTTTGGCTCTCAAACGCCCTCCCCCTCTTTGTGCAGGCAAGCATAATAGAAGCCGTCTCCGGCCGCTCCAGGCAGCGATTGCCACCCGGGACTACAGGCATGGAGCCGCAAAACCGCGAAGGGTTCCGGTAAAGACGCCACGCTCGCGCCGTCTGTTTCTGCCAGGAAGGCGCGCACGACCGCGGCGTTCTCGGCTGGCAGCACCGAGCAGGTGGCGTAAAGCAGCCGCCCGCCCCGCCGCAACAGCGGCCAACAGCCGCGCAAGAGGGCGCGCTGGCGCGATGCAAAACCCTCGATGTCGCTCGCGCGGCGCAGCAACTTGATGTCTGGATGCCGGCGAATCACACCCGTCCCCGAGCAAGGCGCATCCAGGAGGATCGCATCGAAAGCCGCGCCATCCCACCACGTTGGCCGCGCGGTCAGGTCCGCCTGCAGCAGCTGCGCTTCGCGCTTGAGGCGACGCAGGTTCTCGCCGACGCGCACGAGCCTTTGCGCATCGATATCGATAGCAGTCAGTGAGACCGGCCCGGTGGCGATCTCGAGCAGCGCTCCGGTCTTGCCACCGGGCGCCGCACAGGCATCCAGCACGCGTTCGCCCGCGCGCGGCGCAAGCCACTGCGCGGCCAGCTGGGCGCTCGGGTCTTGCACCGAGACGCGTCCTTCGGCAAAGCCAGGCAATTCGGAGACGGCCACTGGTTTCGACAGCGTGACGGCCGTCGGCACTCCACTTACGATTTCGCCCGCCATGTCGCGCGCACTGAGTTCCGCGAGGTATTCATCGATGCGCGTGCGTGTCAGGTCGACGCGCAGCGCCAGCGGCGGATGCGCGTTGTTCGCATCGAGCACGCGCTCGAAATCCGCGGGCCACGCCGCGTGCAGCGCGTCGACAAGCCAGGTGGGATGCGCATGCCGCGCAGCAAGATCGCGATCGACATCCGCGAGCAGCGCGATGCGCTCACGCAGGTAGCGCCGCAGCACCGCGTTGACGAGTGCGGCCGCGTGGCCGATATCGAGCGCTCGCGCGGCGTCGACCGCCGCGGCCACCGTCGTCGCGGGAGCGTGCATCGAATACTCGAGCTGGTGAGCCGCGCAGGCCAGCAGCGAACTCAAGCGCGCGTCAACTTGCGCGTTTGGCCGCGCAAGCAATGGCAATACCGCGGGCGCAAGGCGCAGATACCAGCGCAAAGTGCCGAGCGCCACGGCCTGGATCGCGCTGCGAGACCCGCCTTGCGGCAACGCCCCCAACACCGTGTCGGCGTTTTGTCCTTCGCTCAACACCGCCGCCACCGCGCGCGCGGCGCCCTCCAGCACGCGCGCGGCTGTACCTGGTAACCGAACCGGACGAGTTGTCCGGTGGTAGCTGCGTTTGCGCGATGCGCTCAACCGAACTTCAGGCCGTCGAGCGCGTGACCATGCGCGAATTCCGCGGCGGTGACGATGCGCTTCCCGGCACTCTGCAAAGTTTCGATCGCCAGTACGCCCGTGCCGCAAGTGACGAGCAAGCGGCCGTCGCGAAGCCCGAGTACGGTGCCTGGTACGGACAAGGCGTTCGTGGGAACTGCCAACGTGTCAGCCCCCGCTGCGTTTGGCGTCGCCAACGCGTCAGCCTGCGCTTCGTTTGGCGGCGCCGACGCGTCAGCCTGCCAAATTTTGACAAGCGGACCAGCGAGTGAGGTCCGCGCAGTAGGCCACGGATTGCAGCCGCGCACCTGGCGCGAGATGGCCGACGCATCGTCCGACCAGTCGATCAACGCCTCGCGTTTCTCCAGCTTGGGCGCGTAGCTGACACCCTCTGTGCTTTGCACCTGCGGCTTCGCAGTGCCCCGCTCGAGCGCCGCGACGACATCGAGCAACAACTCCGCGCCCTGCGGCGCCAGCACATCGTGCAGCGCAGCGCTCGTCGCCGCGGGTTCGATGCGCACCGTGCGTTGCGCGAGCATCGGCCCGGTGTCGAGCCCCGCATCCATCTGCATGATGGTGACGCCGGTTTCAGAATCGCCGGCGAGGATCGCGCGCTGGATCGGCGCAGCGCCGCGCCAGCGCGGTAGCAGCGATGCGTGGATGTTCAGGCACCCGAGCCGCGGTATCGCGAGTACAGCGCGCGGCAGGATCAAGCCGTAGGCCACGACGACCAGCAATTCGGGCTGCCACGAAACGAGCGCAGCGCAATCCGCATCGCTCGCGAGGCGCTCGGGCTGCGCGACCGGCAGCTTGAGTTCGAGCGCGCGTTGCTTGACCGCACTTGCGCGCAGCGCGCGTCCGCGGCCCGCGGGCCGGTCGGGCTGCGTCAATACGCCGACGAGCGTGTGCGACGAGGCCGCCAGCGCGTTGAGCGCAGGCACTGCGAATGCCGGCGTGCCGGCGAATGCGATGCGCAGCATGCCGAAATTTTTTCTTCAGATGACCTTGGCGCCGGAAGCCGCCGGCACATGCCGCCGCGTGCGGCTCGGAGGCATGCTGGCACGCTCGCGGCGCTCTTTCTCGAGGCGGCGACGGATGTGCTCTCGCTTCAGGCTGGAGAGGCGATCGACAAACAGCTTGCCTTCGAGGTGATCCATCTCGTGCTGAAGACAGACGGCCAGCAAGCCCGTCAGGTCGCGCTCGAAAAATTCGCCGCGCGCATCCTGCGCGCGCACCGTCACCCGCTCAGCACGCTCGATCGGCTCGAACACCTGCGGCACCGACAGGCACCCTTCCTCGGTGACAGCGACGCCATCGAGCGAGAGGATCATCGGATTGATGTAGACCTGCCGCTCATCGTGCGTTTCGCTGATATCGACGACGGTCAGGCGCTGGTGCACGTTGACCTGGGTCGCGGCGAGGCCGATGCCCGGTGCGGCGTACATCGTTTCGAACATATCGTCGATCAGGTGCTGGAGCGCGGCGTCAAAGAGCTGCACCGGCGCGGCGCGGGTGCGCAAGCGGGGGTCGGGAAACTCCAGGATGGTCAATTGCGCCATTGTTGTTTCATGTTGGCTTTTTGAAACCTCGGCTTGCGCCTATGTGATCCAGCGCACAAACTCCGCACCGGACAATGTGCGTTTGGCGGCCATTGAGTTTATAACAGCTGAGGGTGGGCCACCCCACCCCCTAATTGCGCGCCCGTATCGTAGGAGTGAGGGATGTTCCCCTATAAGACAATGAGCCGTTTGACCCCAATATTGGCCCTGGCCCTGGGGCTCGGTGGCTGCTCGCTCATGCACCGCTGGACGGGGCATAGCGAGAATGCGGGTCCCGCGGCGCCGATGGCTACGCCGGTCGAACGTCCGGCGCAAGTGGCCGATTCGGATGAACCGCAAACGGTCACCTCGAACCTGCCCGACGCCGAGCCCGAGTCAGCCGACGCGAACGCAGCCGGCGCAACCACCACGGTAATGACGGATGCATCGAGCG
>JBEPVS010000095.1:0-10295 GCA_041690875.1 Gammaproteobacteria bacterium | reverse complement strand
CGAGAGAGGTGTGCACCTGTGCGCGCACGGGCACCTCTTCACCGAACAGCGGGATGCTGCGGGCACCGTCGATGATACGACGCGCCGGTGTCCCCTGGCTCGCGAATCCGACGAACACGATGCTTGCATCGGGACGCGGCAGGTTGTTCACGAGGTGATGGCGGACACGTCCGCCGGTGCACATGCCGGAACCGGCCATGATCACCGCGCCGCCTGAGATACGGCTGATGGCCATCGAGTCGCTCGTCGCGCGCACCAGGTGCAACCCCGCGAATCCGAACAGGTCGGCGCCACTGGAGATCAGCGCCGCGGCCTCGGCGTCGTAGCATTCGGGATGCGCGCGGTAGACGGTGGTCGCGGACACGGCCATCGGCGAATCGACGTACACCGGCAACTGGGCGGGCAGCGCCCCCGCCGCAATGGCTGCGCGCAGCGAATACAGGATCTCCTGCGCACGTTCCAGCGCGAAGGTCGGGATCACGACGTTGCCGCCGCGCTGGACCGTCGCGGCGATGACGCTGACCAGCTCCGCGGCCGATTCGGCCGGCGAGCGGTGATTGCGATCGCCATAAGTCGATTCCATCAGCACGATTTCAGCGGCGGGCGGATCGGGATCGCGGATGATCGGCCGGCCCGCGCCCCCAATATCGCCCGAAAACAGCACGCGACGCGCACGGCCGTTTTCGCTCACCTGCACCAGCACGTGCGCAGAACCGAGGATGTGCCCCGCGTCGTGGTAACTGACGCGCAGACCGGGCGCGAGTTCTAACTCGGTTCCATACGCCGCGGCGCGGCCGAAGAGACGCATTGCAGCGGTCACGTCATCCTGTGTATACAGCGGAGCAACAGCCTTGCCATCGCGTGCATGGCGCGTGCGCCATTGCGCGTCTTCCTCGGACATGTGCGCCGCATCCTGCATGACGATCTGCGCCAGCTCACGCGTCGCGGCAGTCGCAATAATCTCGCCGCGGAAGCCGCGCTTCACCAGCAACGGGAGTCGCCCGCAGTGATCGAGGTGCGCGTGCGTCAGCAGCATGAACTCGACTGCCGCGGCATCGAAACCCAGCTCCGCGGCGTTCTCTTCCTGCAATTCGCGTCCGCCCTGGAACATGCCGCAGTCGACTAGCAAGCGCTTTCCGGCGCACTCGAGCAGATGACAGGAACCGGTAACGTCGCGGTCGGCGCCGTGGAAAGACAGTTCCATCAAGTCGCTCCGTTGCTGAAAATATCGTTGCCGCTCTTGCGGTACCACGCGGTGATGCTGTGCCAGATCGATGCCGCGTCTTCGGCGAACCAGAACAGTTCGGCGTCTTCCACTTCGATGACGCCTTCGTCGACGAGGAAAGGAATATCAATGACGCGCCGCCAATATTGTTCGCCCACCAGCACGACCGGCACCATGTCCATCTTGCGCGTCTGCAGCAGCGTGAGTGCCTCGAACAATTCATCGAGCGTGCCGAATCCGCCGGGGAACGCGACCAAAGCGCGGGCGCGCTGCAGGAAGTGAAATTTGCGCATCGCGAAATAGTGGAAGCAGAAGCACAGCTCCGGGGTGACATATGGATTCGGAAACTGCTCGTGCGGCAAGCCGATATTGAGCCCAATGCTCGGCGCACCGGAATCGAATGCACCGCGATTCGCCGCCTCCATGATGCCGGGGCCGCCGCCCGTCATGATGGCCGTCTTGCCATCACGCGCATGGCGATTGCTGCCGCCCACGAGCTGCCCGAACTCGCGGGCGACATCGTAGTAGCGGCTGCTTGCATGCAGCCGCGCGGCCACTTGCGCGCGCCGCGCGGCTTCTGCATCGGCCGGCGCCGCGGCCGCGGCTGCGCGCGCGGCTTCGAGCCTTCGGGCCGAGGCGGCCGATTCCTGGATGCGCGTACCGCCGAACACGACGATGGCGTGCCGGATGCCGGTGGCCTGCAGCAGCAGCTCGGGTTTCAGGTAATCGAGCTGCAGGCGCGTCGCGCGCATGTCATCGCGCTGCAGGAAAGCCGCATCGGTATCGCCGGTCAAATAGCTGGGACTCGCCATGATCGCCGCGACGCGCGCGGGCGCCTGCGGGTCATCGGCGGCGGCCTTGACGCTTTGCCCGGGGAGCGGTGTGCGGCGAGAAGGCTTCATCCGTGCGAGTGTGTCATCTGCGTCAGCGTTTCACGGCCCTGGATCCTGTCGGCCCAGCGCAGCATCCAGCAAGCCTTTTTGCGCCAGCCATTCGCGATTGTACAGGCGTGAAAGATATTTCGATCCGCTGTCGCAAAGCATCGTGACGATCACGTGCCCGGGGCCGAGTTGCTGCGCGACGCGAATCGCGCCCGCGACATTGACGCCGCTGGTGCTGCTGAGGAACAAGCCTTCCTCGCGCAGGAGTCGGTACACGCAAGCCACGCTCTCCGTGTCGGGGATATGCACCGCGTCATCGATCGGGGCGCCCTGCATGTTGGCCGTGACGCGGCCGATGCCGATGCCTTCGGTAATCGAACCGCTCCCGGTCGCCTTGAGCTCCCCGTTGCGGATGAATTCATACAGCGCGCTGCCGGGCGGATCAGCCAGCACGGTGCGCACGCGCTCGTTGCGCGATTTCAGGTATTGGGAAACGCCGCCAAGCGTGCCGCCGGTGCCGCTCGCCGATACGAAGGCGTCGACGCGCCCGCCGGTCTGCTCCCATATCTCCGGCCCGGTGCTGTCGAAATGCGCGCGCCGATTGGCGACGTTGTCGAACTGGTTGGTCCAGTAGGCGCCGCCGAGTTCGCTGGCCATGCGGCCGGCAACTTTCTGGTAATGGTTCGGATCGCTATAGGGCACGGTCTTCACGCGATGCACTTCGGCGCCCATCGCCTCGATCAGCGCGTATTTTTCCGGCGACTGGTTGTCCGGCATGACGATCACACATCGATATCCGCGCGCCGCGCACACGTGCGCCAGGCCGATGCCGGTGTTGCCCGCGGTGCCTTCGACGACGGTGCCGCCGGGTTTGAGCAACCCGCGCTTCTCGGCATCCACGACAATGCCGCGCGCGGCGCGGTCCTTTACCGAGCCGCCCGGATTCATGAACTCGGCCTTGCCGTATATCTCGCAGCCGGTCGCCACGCTCGCGCCGCGCAGGCGGATCAACGGCGTGTTGCCCACCGCTGCGAGGAAATCGGCCAGATTGCTCATGACTTGCTCAAGCTCCTGCGTTGGGTTCTGTTGCTGCAAATTGGGCGACATCGCCGACGATCAACAACGCCGGAGAGCGCACTGTTGCCGTCGCCGCGTTCGCTGCAATGGTGCACAGTTTACCGGCGATCACGCGTTGTCCGGGAAGCGTTGCGTGTTCGACGATCGCCGCGGGTCGATCCGGCGGCGCGCCGTGTTCGATGAGCCGGGCCACGATCTGCGGCAGCTGCGATGCGCCCATGTAGAAGACGACCGTCTGCAGCGGCGCCGCCAGCGCGCGCCAGTCAAGCGCCGCGGCCGCCTCGCCCATCGCAGTGACGAAGCAGACCGACTGGGAGACGCCGCGATGCGTCAGCGGGATGCGTGCGCTCGAGGCGGCGCCGAGCGCGGCTGTCACGCCCGGCACGACGATCACAGGCACACCGGCCTCCGCCAGTGCGGCCAATTCCTCGCCGCCGCGCGCGAACACCATCGGGTCGCCACCCTTGAGCCGTGCCACGCGCCGGCCGCGGCGGGCGTGTTCAATCAACAGCTTGTGAATGCGTTGCTGGGTGGTACGGTGACGTCCCGGCTGCTTGCCGACAAACACGCGCTCGGCGTCTCGCCGCACCCGCGCGAGCACGGCCTCGGGCACGAGCCGGTCGTACAGCACGACATCGCACTGTTGCAGCAGCTGCTGCGCGCGCAAGGTGAGCAGGTCCGGATCACCCGGGCCGGCGCCGATCAGCCAGACGACGCCCATCGGCGTTTGCGCATTGGTGTCAATCATCACGTTACGCATTGCCGCGATCTGCGCGTCGAAACCCGCATCAATCGCGGCGGCTTCGAGCGGCGCGGCCAGGATCTGCTGCGCCAGCGCGCTGTCGAAAAAATCATCCCAGAAATGTTGCCGCGCCAGGAGCGTCGGCAATGCGGCGCGCACGCGATCGCGCCGCTCGCCGGCCGCGCGCGCCAGCACACCGAGCCGCTCGGGCAACAACGCCTCGACACGTGCGCGCAAGCGACGCGCCAATGTCGGCGTGGCCCCACCGGTGCCGATCGCAATGATCACCGGCGAGCGATCGATGATCGAGGGCATCAGGCAATTGCCCGTGGCGGCATCGTCAACGACATTGACCCAAACGCGTTCGCCCTGCGCCGCTGCGGCGATCTCCCGGTTGGTGTCCGCGGAATCGGTGGCGGCAACGGCCAGCACGCAATCTTGCAGATGGTCCACTGCGAAGCGTCTGGGCAGGTATTCGATGGCCGCGTTCGCACAAAGCGCCTCGAGCTCTGCGCAACGTTCGGGCGCGACGATGCGCAACCGCGCCCCGGCCGCCTGCAGCAGCGCGGCCTTGCGGGCCGCGACCGGGCCGCCGCCGACGAGCAGCACGCGCTTTCCACGCAGATCGAGGAATACGGGCAGGTAATCCAATGAATCCCCTGTTGTTGTGCAGCCATTATCTGCAGGCGACTCATAACTTTGGTGCATAAGTGCCTGAGCTGACAATGCCATGACCGGCGGAACTGCAGACTCCGGCACAATGGGCAGATGACTCGTTATGCCCCCACGCTGCGGCGGCTCCGCCAGGACACGCATGTGCGCGCGTTGACGCGAGAGATTCACCTGCAACTCGAGCAGCTGATCCAGCCCTGTTTTGTCGCCGAAGGAAGCAAGCAGCCGCAGGCTGTGCCGGGTTTACCCGCTGTCATGCAGGAGTCGCCCGATTCGCTGCTGCGCCAGGTCGAGGCGGATCTCAAGGCCGGGGTGCATGCCTTCCTGCTGTTTGGCGTTCCGACTGCACGCGCCGAACGGCACATCGACTGGTCGTTCACCGCTTCGCAGGTGCGCGCGCTGAAGGAGCGATTCGGAAAGGACATCTGGCTCGCGACCGATGTGTGCCTGTGCTCGTCGACCCCGCATGGACACTGCGGCGTGTTGAATCGCGAGGGCGACCACGTCGACAACGACGCCAGCGTGCAGGAGCTTGCGGCCGCCGCGCGTGCCTACGCCGAGGCGGGCGCGGACATCGTCGCGCCGAGCGACATGATGGACGGGCGCGTCGCCGCGATCCGCGCGGCGCTCGATGACAACGGACTCGAGCGCACCGTGCTGATGAGCTACTCGGTGAAATTCCAGTCGAACCTGTACGGACCCTTTCGCGTCGCGGCTGATTCGGCGCCGAAATCCCAGAGCGCACTGCGCGATCGCGCCAGCTACCAGCTGGACCCGGCGCGGCCCGGCGATGCGTGGCTGTGCGCGGAGCGCGATGTCGCCGAGGGCGCGGACATCCTGATGGTCAAGCCTGCGCTTCCCTATCTCGATTTGTTGCGCGACTTGAGCCGTGAATTTCCGCAACCCTGGGCCGTCTACAACACCAGTGGCGAATACGCAGCGCTCGAGGCGCTGGCGGCGCAGGGAATGGCGCCGCGCGCCGCGCTGCATCGGGAAATCCTCACGGCATTCAAGCGCGCGGGCGCGAGCATGATCATCACGTACGGCGCACGCCACGCGCGCGAGCTGCTCGGGCTGTGACGCGCTCCGACGAGCTGTACGCACGCGCGCTGCGCGTCTCGCCGGGCGGAGTGCATTCACCGGTCCGCGCGTTCCGGAGCGTCGGCGGCACACCGGTCTTCATGAGCGGCGGCCAGGGCGCTCGCCTGCGCGACGTCGACGGGCGCGAGTACCTCGACTTCTGCATGGCCTTCGGCCCGCTGATCCTGGGCCACGGCAATGAGGCCGTGCGCGAGGCGGTCATTGCAGCGCTGGGCCGCGGCTGGAGCCTCGGCACCTGCGAACCCTACAGCCTCGAGCTCGCTGAATACATCACGAACCGCATTCCCTGGATCGAGAGTTTGCGCTTTGTCAACTCAGGTACGGAGGCTGTGATGTCCGCTCTGCGCGTGGCGCGCGCCGCGACGGGGCGATCGACGATCCTGAAATTCGAAGGCTGCTACCACGGTCATGTCGATGCGATGCTGCTGCGCGCAGGATCCGGGCTCGCCGATGCGCCTGTGCCCGACAGCGCAGGGCTCGGCGCACTCGCGGCCAGCGAGACGCTGGTCGCACCGCTCGATGACGATGCGGCTCTCGATGCCGTGTTCGACCAGCACGGCCAGCGCCTGGCCTGCGTCATCATCGAACCGATGCCGGCGAACTACGGCCTGTTGCCGCAACGCAAGGAATTCCTGCAACAACTCGCCCGCCTGGCGAAGCAGCACGGCGCCCTGCTCATTTTCGATGAGGTGATTTCCGGATTCCGCGTTGGTTTCCAGGGCTACGCGCCGATAGCCGGCGTCACGCCCGATCTCGTCACCTACGGCAAGATCATCGGCGGCGGATTTCCTGTCGGCGCCTACGGCGGCCGGCGCGACCTGATGGAACTTGTTGCGCCGGTCGGTCCGGTGTACCAGGCCGGCACGTTGAGCGCGAATCCTGCCGCGATGTGCGCGGGCCTCGCGATGCTGCGTGCGCTCAGCGACGGCACGGTGTACGCGCAACTCGAATCACGCGGCGCGCAATTGCAGCGTGCACTCGTCGATGTGCCGGGCCTGGTCGTGCAGCGGCAGGGATCAGTCTTCTGGATTTGCCTCGCAGGCGCGAGCGCAAAAACGGGTGCCGTGCTGCGCAGCCCTGCGCAGTATCCAGAAGGTTGCGCCAGGCGCTACACGGCGATCTATCATCCGCTGCTCGCGCGCGGCGTCTACCTTGCGCCGAGCGCATTCGAAGTCGGATTCATCTCTGCGGCGCACAACAGCGAGGACATCGAGGCGCTGGCCACGGCCCTGCGCGCCACCTGCAACGCCGGACTGTGACGCGCGGCACATTGCCGCGGGCGCGCCCGCGCCGACGCATTCTGTCGCATCGGATCTGTGAACCCGTTTAGGGCAAGTTTTCGGGCCGCGTCACACATTGACGGCAATGAACCGGGAGACTTGAACGATGGCGAGCAGCGGACCCGCCGGCCTACACGCTGGCCAGGCAGTGCCCCCCAACGCGACAAATCGCGCGGCTGCCAATCGCCGTCCCGTGCTGTTCCTGTTGTCGAGCGATGACGGGCTGTTGATCGAACTCGGCCCGCTGCTCGGCGAGCGATATCGCACGCGGCCGATCGATTCTTCCGAACAACTCGAAGCCCCGGCCGATGTGCACTGGGCGCTGCTGATTGATGCCACGACCCGCAAGGATGCGCGCGCGCAGGCAGCGCGATTCGAACAGCAGTTTCCGTTGGCGCCGGTGCTGGTGATCTGCGCCGACGGCAACGCGGCAGACTGGAACGCGGCGCGTTCGCGCGGCATGGTCAGCGCCGTGATCGAACGCGGATCGCTCCAGTCCAGCGCCTTCAGCGAAGCGTTGGACACGATCGATCGGCAGCTGAATTCGGACGTACTCGCCACCACGATGAACGGCGCGGCCCAGCGCGGGACCGCAGCGCACGGCGGCGGCGCGAAACGCTGGGCACTGCTGGTCGCGCTACTGCTGGGTGGGGCGGCGGCAGCCTGGTTTATCGTCCAGCATTCTTCCGGCGACGCGCATCACGCGGCGAACATGAATGCCGCAGCCGCGGCGTCGAGCAATTCCAACGCGCTTACGGCCGCAACCGCGGCAGCACCGCCGGTGGCAGCGCCTGTTGCGGCTCCTGCCACTGCGGCGCCGAAACGTACGCTATTTGAGTTGCTGTCGGACGCGCGCGTCGCGTTTCGCGATGGCAAGTCGCTGCTGCCGCGAAGCGATGAAGCGGCGCGTGGCGACAGCGCACTCGAACTGTACACGCAGGCCCTCGCGCTGGATCCTCAGAGCGAGGAAGCGCGCGACGGCCTGCACCGGTTGTTCTCCGTGGCGCGCACGCGGATCCAGGCTGACCTGGGCGCGGGCAAGCTCGATGAAGCCAGCCGCCTGCTGGCCGCTTTCCGCAATGCCGGCATCGCGCCTGAGGAATTGGCAGCGCAGGAATCGGCGATTGCCGCGGCCCGCCCGCGCTGGCTGGTTGCGCAGGCGCGCGCCGCCATCGCCAGCGGCGACACGGCCACCGCCACCCAATTGATGTCGCAACTCGCGGCCGGCAACAGCGACCGCAGTGTCCTGGTCGACCTGCATCGCCAATTCGACGCGGCCAACACGCACCGGACGCTGGCCGAGATGGCCGCACGCGTACACGCCTCGATCGTGGCGGGCGCCTTGCTGATTCCGGAACCCGACAGCGCCCAGTCGCGGCTTCAGGCGATGCAACAGGCCGAGCGCAACGATCCGCTGACCTTGTCCGCACAGCGCGAGCTCCAGGGCGCACTGCTCTCGCGCGTTCGCACTGCCTCGCGCGGCGGACAGTTCGAACAAGCCCAGCAGCTGCTCGCCAGCGCCGCCGACCTTGGCAACGGTGCCGAACTCAACGCCGTCCGCAAGCAGTTGCAGGAAGACACGCTGGCTGCACAAAGCCGTGCCACCGCGGCGGCAAACGCAGCACGCCAGGGGCAACAGCAGAAGGAGACCACGGACACTGCGGTGGCCGACTTCATCCGCGCCAAGCCGATCAAGCCGATGTCCGCGGCGTATCCGCAGCAGGCGTACGATGCGCACATCCATGGCTATGCGATCGTCGAATTCATGCTCAGCCCGAAAGGCAAAGCCATCGACCCGCATGTCGTCGAAGCGGATCCAGTCAAGACCTTCGATGCCGCCGCGCTCGAAGCGGTTCGCAGTGGCCGTTATGACACCAGCTCGCTCGCCGATCCATCCACGGCGCAGCGCGCGCGCATACGCATCAGTTTCAAGTAATGCCCACGGATTCAATCGCGGAGTAGCGCATGGCCCGCCTATCGGTAAATCCACGAGTGCAATGGCTGCCGTTGGTCATCACCGCGTTGTGCACGACTGCGCTCGCGTTGCTGCTGTTCAGCGGCGTGCAGCTCGCCGCGCGATTGCAGTCGGCCTCCTCGGCGCTGCAGCTCGCCTCGGCCCTGAGTGCGCAGCCGCAGCTGCTGCGCTCCGAATTGACGCTGATCCAGCGCGGCCTCGAGACGCAGACTTACGTCGGCGACTCGCTCCGCTCACTCGCGCACGGGCGCACCTCCAGTAACGAATCCTATTCGCGGCTCGCGATTGCGATGCGCGACGCGGGCTTGGGCGGCCGGAGTGACACCGCCGCGCTGTACGCGCAGGCCCGTACGCATTGGCAACCACTCGACAGCGGCCTCGGCGGACTCGAGAAGCCGCAGAGCGGCGAACTCTATGCTGATTCCGCCGGAGGATCGGCGTTGACGGCATCCGGCACGGCGCTGAAGCGCAGTGTCGATGAACTGCTGGCGAGCCAGTCGCGCAACACGTCCGCGTTGGCGGGCGAACTCGGCGACCTGGCCGCGCTACTGCGCGCCGCGGTCGTGCATGATGGCCAATCGCTGCGCTCGCTGTTGCTCGGCGGCGCCGGCCTCGCCTCGCTCCTGCTGGCGATGATGCTGTATTTCGCGCTGCGCGCCGGCAAGGCCGCGCGCGCCGCGGGCGAGGCGCAACGCCAGATCGGCAACATTCTCGGCACGGTGCGCGAGGGCCTGTTCCTGATCGCGCCGGATGGACGCATCGGCGACGCGCACTCCGATTCACTGGTCGCGTTGCTGCACACGCCCGTTCCAGCGGGCCAGACATTCGAAGACCTGCTGCGCCCGCTGGTCGATGAAAAAACACTGCTGGCGGCGGGCAAGTTCCTCGGCCTGTTGTGGAAGGACAAGGTCAACGAGGAACTGATCGATTCAGTGAATCCGCTGGGCCAGATCGAGGTGAAGTTCCAGAAGGCGGCCGGCGCGCCGCCGGAGCAGCGTTACCTGTCGTTCTCGTTCCGCCGCGCCCGCGCGACCGGCGCGTCCACCGATTTCGTGCTCGGCGTGGTCTCCGACATCACCGATCGCGTGCTGTTGCAGCTCGAACTGGAGCAGCTGCGCGCCAACAACGATTCCCACTCAGGGCTGCTGATGCAGCTGCTGCAGGCCGAACCGCTGCAGCTGCAGAGCTTCCTCAACAACGTCGAAGTCGGGGTGCGCCGCAGCAACGCGCTGCTGCGAACCCCGGGTATCTCGGCCGCCGAATTGCAGCACAAGCAACAGGGCGTGTTCCGCGAAATGCACCTGCTCAAGGGCGAGGCGGCCTCGCTCGGCATGGACAGCTT
>JBEPVS010000094.1:0-10346 GCA_041690875.1 Gammaproteobacteria bacterium | reverse complement strand
CCGCAGCCGAGCTGCATTTGTTTTTGGAAGCGTCGCGCCGCGCGCAAGCGGAACTGGTGAGCAGCGATCTGGGATTTTCTGTCGCGCCGCGCCTGAACGCGGCCGGACGCCTGACCGATATGTCGATCGGCATCCGATGCCTGCTTACCGATGATCCGGCCGAAGCCGCGGACCTGGCCGCGCAGCTTGATGCGTTGAACGCGCAGCGGCGCGTGATCGAGGCGGACATGCAGCTGACCGCGCTGGCCGCCGTGCGTTCGCTCCACAGCGAAGAGGGCGCAGTGCAACGCTCCGGCGTGTGCCTCTACGATGAGAGTTGGCACCAGGGTGTCGTCGGTCTCGTCGCCGGACGGATGAAGGAAAAGCTGCGGCGCCCGGTCGTCGCCTTCGCGCTGGCCGATGAGCGCACGCTGCGCGGTTCGGCGCGCTCGATCGCCGGTGTGCACGTGCGCGACGTACTCGAAGCCGTCGCGACGCGGGAACCGGGCATGCTGGAGAAATTCGGCGGCCACGCGATGGCCGCCGGCTTATCGCTTCCGCGCGCAAACCTCGATCGCTTCGCGCGTGCCTTCGACATCGAAGTGGCGCGCGCGATGGCTGCGGGTGCGGTGAGCGATGCCATCGAGACCGATGGTGAACTGCGGGACACGGACATCGCGCTGCCGCTGGCTGAAGCGCTGCGCGCCGGCGGACCGTGGGGCGCGGCTTTTCCGGAGCCGTTGTTCGACGGCGAATTCGAATTGCGCGGCACGCCACGCGTGCTGGCGGGACGGCATCTGAAATTCCAGGTCGCGGCGCGCGAAGGTCGCGGCGGCTTCGAAGCAATCGCCTTCAACTGCGTCGATCCGCAATCGCCCGCGGCGCCACCGTCGGGTCGCGTCAGGTTGGTGTACCGCCTCGGCACCAACGATTACCAGGGCGAACGCCGCCTGCAGCTCATCGTCGAGCACCTGCTTCCGGCCTGACCTGGCGTGCCGTGCTACCATGCGCGCCGTCTCACGCTGCGGACCGGCCGATGGAAGTCACACAACTCAAGCGTACATTGAAAGATCTCGAGGAGCGCGCCGTCTCCTTGAGGGGGTTTCTTTGAGTACGACCTCAAGCGCGAACGCCTCGAGGAAGTCGGCCTAGAACTGGAAGATCCAGCGATCTGGAATAAACCCGAGCGCGCGCAGGAACTGGGGCGCGAGCGAGCGCGCCTCGCGAGCGAACTGGCCGAAATGGACCAAGCCCAGTCCTCAGTGCGTGACGCGCTCGAGCTGCTGCAGCTCGCCGAAGCCGAGAACGATGAATCGACCGCGCTCGACATCGAGCGTGAGCGCCCGAAGTTCGAGGCGAACGTGCGCGCGCTGGAGTTTCGCCGCATGTTCCGCGGCGAGATGGATTCGCACAACGCTTTCCTCGACATCCAGGCCGGCGCCGGCGGCACCGAGGCCCAGGACTGGGCGCAGATGCTGCTGCGCATGTACCTGAAGTGGGCCGTGACGCGTAGTTTTTCCGCCGAGGTCATTGACTCGCAGCCCGGCGAAGTCGCCGGCATCAAGTCCGCGACCGTCGAAATCAGGGGCGAATACGCGTACGGATGGCTGCGCACCGAGACTGGCGTGCACCGGCTGGTGCGCAAATCACCGTTCGATTCCGGCAACCGGCGCCATACCTCTTTTGCCTCGGTGTTCGTCTCGCCGGAAGTCGACGATGACATCGCCATCGAGATCAACCCAGCTGATTTGCGCATGGATGTGTACCGCTCCAGTGGCGCCGGCGGCCAGCACGTCAACAAGACCGAGTCGGCGGTGCGCATCACACATGCGCCCAGCGGCATTGTCGTCGCCTGCCAGAATGAGCGCAGCCAGCACAAGAACCGGGCGACCGCGATGAAGATGCTGAAAGCGAAGCTGTATGAACTCGAGGTCAACAAGCGCAATGCCGCCGCACGCGTGCTCGAGGATACGAAATCCGATGTCAGCTGGGGGAACCAGATTCGCTCCTACGTGCTCGACCAGTCGCGCATCAAAGACCTTCGCACCCATGTCGAGGTCGGCAACACCGGCGCAGTGCTGGACGGCGACCTCGATCAATTCATGGAAGCGAGCCTGAAGGCGGGCCTGTGAACAACGACGACGAAAATCACCTGATCGGCGAGCGCCGCGCGAAGCTGGCTGCACTTCGCGCGCAGGGCATCGCGTATCCGAACGATTTTCGCCGGGATGCGCTCGGGGCTGACTTGCTCGCGGCCTACGCCGAGCGCGATGCGGCGTGGCTCGAGGCCAATCCGGTGCACGTGCGCGTCGGCGGCCGCATGATGTTCAAGCGTGTCATGGGCAAGGCGAGCTTCGCGAAAATCGCCGACCGGAGCGGCGCGATCCAGCTGTTCCTGCAGGAGGATGCGCTCGGCGCCGCGTACCAGGCCTTCAAGGGCTACGACGTCGGCGACATTCTCGGCGCGGCGGGGCCACTGTTTCGCACGCGTACCGGTGAACTGTCGGTGCGAGTGACCGGATTGCAATTGCTGGCCAAGTCATTGCGCCCGCTGCCGGACAAATGGCACGGCCTGGCCGACACCGAGACGCGTTACCGCCAGCGCTATGTCGACCTCGTCATGAGCGAGGCAAACCGCACCGTGTTCCGCACACGCACGCAGATCGTCCGGTACTTGCGCGATGCGCTCGACGCACTCGATTTCCTCGAAGTCGAGACGCCGATGATGCATCCGATCCCGGGCGGAGCGGCGGCACGTCCGTTCATCACGCACCACAATGCGCTCGATGCGAAAATGTACCTGCGCATCGCACCCGAGCTGTACCTGAAGCGCCTGATCGTCGGCGGCCTCGAGCGCGTCTACGAGATCAACCGCAATTTCCGCAACGAAGGGCTGTCGACGCAGCACAATCCGGAATTCACGATGCTCGAGCTGTACTGGGCGTACAGCGATTATCGCGAGCTGATGGAGCTGATCGAGCGCTTGCTGCACGGGTTGGCTGATTCGCTCCTTGGCACGCGCGTCGTGACATACCAGGGACGCGCCTACGATCTTGCCAAGCCGTTTCGCCGCGTCACGGTCGAGGATCTCGTCATGGAGCACAATCCGGCACTCGATCGCAGGCGGCTACGCGATGTGGCCTACCTGCGCGAATCCTGTGACCGGCTTGGCATTCCGGCGAAGGCGGGCGACGGCGCCGGCAAGCTCCAGATCGAGATCTTTGAGAAGACCGCCGAGCACACGCTGATGGACCCGACCTTCGTGTGCGCGTATCCCGCCGAGGTCTCGCCGCTATCGCGTGCGAATGATATCGACCCGTTCCTCACGGATCGCTTCGAGTTCTTCATCGGCGGACGCGAACTCGCCAACGGGTTTTCCGAGTTGAACGACCCGGAGGACCAGGCTGCGCGCTTCAAGGCGCAAGTCGCGCGGCACGAGGCGGGCGATGACGAGGCCATGCATTTCGATGCGGACTACATCCGCGCGCTCGAATATGGCATGCCGCCGACCGCTGGCCTTGGTCTCGGCGTCGACCGGCTGGTGATGTTCCTGACCGATTCACCGTCCATTCGCGACGTGCTGCTGTTCCCGCAGATGCGGCCGGAATCCCCGGCGTGAGTTTGGGCACGCAGCCTTCGAGCGGCAGCCCTTACCTGCCGATCGGCGTGTTCGATTCCGGCGTCGGCGGGCTCACGGTGCTGCGCGCGCTGTGCGGTGTGCTGCCCGCCGAATCTTTCATCTACCTCGGCGACACCGCGCGCTTGCCCTACGGCACGAAGAGCGAGCACACGGTGGCGCGCTATGCGCTCCAGGCGGCCGATGAACTCGTCGAACGCGGCATCAAATGCCTCGTTGTTGCGTGCAACACCGCGTCTGCGGCTGCGCTCCCGGCGTTGCAGGAACGCTATGCCGAGCTGCCGGTGATCGGCGTCATCGAGCCCGGCGCCCGTGCCGCCTGCGCCGCGACGCGCAGCGGGCGCATCGCGGTGCTCGCGACAGAGAGCACGGTGCGCGGCGGCGCCTATACTCAGGCCATCGCGCGCATTCGCCCGGATGCGAAAGTGACGGCCATCGCCTGCGCGCTGTTCGTCGCGCTGGCCGAAGCGGGCTGGACCGACGGCCCCGTGGCGAGCGCCGCGGCTGAACGTTACCTCTCGCCACTGCGTGCCGCGCATGCGCACTCACCCGACACCATCGTGCTCGGCTGCACGCATTTTCCGGTGCTGAAATCCGTCATCGGCGCGGCGGCGGGCCCGGGCGTTCGGCTTGTTGATTCGGCGGCGACCACGGCGCAGGAAGTGCGGCAGCTGCTTGCTGCGCGCGGCCTGCAGCGCGCGCCCGGGAGCACGCCGCCAAAGCTCAGCTTCCTGGCCACGGATGCCGTGGACCGGTTTGCCGAGGTGGGTGGCCGATTCTTCGGCGCGCCGATTGCGGCCGATGAAGTCGAACTGATCGATCTCTAGCCCGCAGCGCTCAGGCCGGATTCTCGAGCGTGAAGCGCGCGCTTTCGTCCTCGTAGGCGAACACTTCGGCGTAGCGGCCCCAGCCGACGATCGCGCGGATCGTCTGCTCGGCGGCGTCTTCGGTCATGAAGTCCTCGAGCTCGTCGATGAAGCGGCTCTTGCGGGCAACGTGCGAGGTGCGTTCATCGAGAACTCGGCGGATGTGCGCGGCCAGCGGCACGTAGTTCAGCAGCTGGCGCGCAAAGATGCGCTTGCGCTCATCCTGGGCGGCGTTGCAGAAGGCGACGCCGGCTTCGGTCAGCTTCAGGTCGCCTCCCGCGAGTTCGGCAAAGCGCAGCAACTGCAGCGTTTCCGCGACCGGGAACAGTTCGTCGACGTCCATCTGCAACCCGGCTGCAATCTTCGGCAAGTCGGCCGAACCGTTGTACGGTGCGGCGGCGACCGCCTCGAGCAGGCCCGACAGCTCGTTTGAAGAGATCGGAGGAAGCACGCTGCCAATACCCTGGCCCTGGAAGAACTCGGTGCGGTTGCCGGTCTGCGCACCCACGGTGCGCGCGGTCATTTCGACGTAGATCTTTTCCACCAGTTCGCGGAACGAAGGATCGAGGCGATTGCGCGGCTGCGGCAGCGTCACGTCGATTTCCGAGAGCACGCGCCCCGGATTGCTGCCGAACACCAGCACGCGATCGCACATCAGCACCGCCTCTTCGATATTGTGGGTCACGAGGATCACTCCCTTGATCGGCATGCGTCCCTCCGACCAGAGGTCGAGGAAATCCGTGCGCAGTGTCTCGGCGGTGAGCACGTCAAGCGCCGAGAAGGGTTCATCCATCAGCAGGATGTTCGGGTGCACGACCAGTGCGCGCGCGAAACCGACGCGCTGGCGCATGCCACCCGAGAGCTCACGCGGGTACGCGGATTCGAATCCATCTAATCCGATGAGGTCAATCGCTGCGAGAGTGCGACTTCGAATCTCGGCACGCGGCAGCCGCTGGGCCTCGAGACCGAGCGCGACGTTTTCGTATACGGTCAGCCACGGAAACAGCGCGAAGCTCTGGAACACCATCGAGATGCCGGCGGCGGGGCCGTTGACGGGCACACCCAGGTAGTGAAGCTCTCCATGGCTCGGTTCGGCGAGGCCAGCGATCAGCCGCAGCAGGGTCGACTTGCCTGAACCCGAGCGGCCGAGCAGGCCGACGATCTGCCCCTCGGCGAGATGGAGGTTAACGCCATCGAGCACGCGCAATTCCTGGCCGTCAGGCTTCGGAAAGGATTTTCCGATGCCGGAGACTTGCAATAGCGGCCGCGCGTTCACTCGGGCGTTTCCTTGCGCATCACGTCAGCCGATAACGGCGTTCGGCGTAGTAATACAACGGGCGCCAGAACCAACGGTTGATCGTGACGACGAACAGGCTCATTGCCGCGATACCGAGCACGATGCGGTGATAGTCGCCCGCGCTGGTTGCTTGCGCGATATATGCGCCCAGGCCATGCGCGCTGATTTTCGTGTGGCCCCAGGTCGCCACCTCGGCGACGATCGCCGCGTTCCACGAGCCACCGGATGCAGTGATCGCACCCGTGACGAAGAATGGAAATACGCCCGGCAGCGCGACGCGGCGCCACCACAGCCAGCCGCCCACACCGAAATTCTGCGCCACGCGCCGCAGCTCGGCCGGCATGGCCGAGGCGCCCGCGATGACGTTGAACAGGATGTACCATTGTGTTCCCAGCACCATCAGCGGGCTCAACCACCAATCCGGATTGAGCTGGCCCGTGACGATCAGGTAGACGGCGAGCGGAAACAAAAGGTTCGCGGGAAACGCGGCCAGGAACTGCGCAATCGGCTGCACGACCTGGGCGACACGGGGCCGAAGCCCGATCCAGACACCGACCGGCACCCACAACAGGCTGGCAAGCGCGATCAGCACAATGACTCGCGCCAGCGTCAGCAGGCCTAGCAGGAAGACCTCACGCAGCTCCGCGAAATGTGTTTCGAGCAGTAAGGTCAGCGCAAGATGGCGCAACGCCAGTGCGGCCAGCAATACGGCGATGCCGATCCACGCCAGCCCGGCGAGACGCGAACGCCGATGGCGCGTCACCCGCGGCTGCGGCGCGGCAGCCTTGCGCGCGGGCAATGCCCAGCTGGTCCAGCGCACGAGCGCGTAGAAGGCCAGCGTCAATCCATTGATCAGCCGCGAGCGGCGCATCATGGTCAATGCCCACGACACCGGCGCTTCGGCGCCGGGCTCGTCTTCGACACGGAACCGGTCGACCCAACAGATCAGCGGCCGGAATATCAGCTGGTCATACACGAGGATGACGATCGCCATTGCGGTGATCGCCCACCCGATTGCGTGCAGGTTGCGCTGTTCGATGGCAAGTGCGATGTACGAGCCGATGCCCGGCAGCGCGACCGACGTGTGTCCTACGCTGATCGACTCGGCCGCGACAACGAAGAACCAGCCGCCCGACATCGACATCATCATGTTCCAGGTGAGTGCCGGCAGGCCGAAGGGCACCTCGAGCTGCCAGAAGCGCATCCACGGCGTCAGGTGGAACGAAGCCGCGGCTTCCTCGAGTTCGACCGGCACGGTGCGAAGTGACTGGTAGAAACTGAAGGCCATGTTCCAGGCCTGGCTGGTGAAGATCGCAAAGATCGCCGCGAATTCAGCGCCGAGTACGCGGCCCGGCACCAGTGACATGAAGAACACGACGGTGATCGAGATGAACCCGAGGATCGGAACCGACTGCAGGATGTCGAGCAGCGGAATCAGCACGCGCGCAGCGCGCGGTGACTTCGCCGCCCAAGTGGCGTAGCTCAGCGTGAACCCGAGCGAGAGCGCCAGCGCCGCGAACATGCGCAGCGTCGTGCGCGCGGCGTACTCCGGCAGTTGCGCCGGATTGAGCGACAGCGGCGTTGCATCGAGCCTGGAGAGCGGTGCGAGCAGGCCGCGGCTCGCTTCCGCGAGGAACACGACCAGCGCCAGCACGACCAGCAACGCGAGCGCATCCCAGCGCGATACGAGATCGCGCAGGAAACCAAAATGATGGGTACGGCTCGCACGCAGCATGCAACGGTTCCGGGGCGTGGACAGGGCCGGGCTGGTTTATAGTGGCGCGCAGTATATAGGCTTCGTCGTCGCCATCGGCGCGGACGCAACATGAGCGCAGACAATCATTGCGGGCAGGTGACACACGAGCACGGCTTCGATGAAGTCAATCCGCTCGCCGAACGCCGCACGCGCTGGGTCGTGATCCTGACCGCCGCGACGATGGTCATCGAACTGCTGGCCGGCTGGCATTACGGCTCGATGGCGCTGCTGGCCGACGGCTGGCACATGAGTTCGCACGTCATTGCGCTGGGACTATCGGTCGCGGCGTACGCGCTGGCGCGCCGGCTCCGTCGGGACGTGCGCTTCGCCTTCGGCACATGGAAGATCGAGGTGCTGGGCGGATACACCAGCGCGCTGCTGCTGGCTGGCGTCGTCGTGCTGATGGGTTACGAATGCGTAACCCGGCTGGCTCGCCCGTTGCCGATCGCCTACGACGCGGCACTGTTCGTCGCGACCCTGGGATTGGTCGTGAACGTGTTATCCGCATGGCTGCTTTCGGGCGCGGGGCACCGGCACGTTCCCGACCACGCGCACGGCCCGGGTCACGCGCACGAACACACCCAGGAAGACCTGAACCTCCGTTCCGCCTATGTCCATGTCGCGGCCGATGCCGCGACGTCGCTGCTGGCGATTGGCGCGCTGGCCGGCGGGAAGTACCTCCACATCGGTTGGCTGGATGCCGGCGTCGGCCTGTTGGGTTCCGGGGTCGTTGCCGCCTGGGCGGTCTCGCTGCTGCGTTCGACCGGTCGGCTGCTGCTGGACGCCGACATGGATTCGCCCGTCGTGGCCGAAATTCGCCGCGTGGTGCGCGAATCCACGCTCCCTGCCGAACTCGACGACCTGCACGTGTGGCGGGTGGGGAAGGGCCGCTATGCCTGCATCCTGAGCGTGACCGCGTCCGCGCCGGCAACGCCGGCTTATTTCCGTGCGCTGTTGCGCGCGCATTCCGAACTCGTGCACGTCACCGTCGAAGTCAATCAACCCGCTGTTGCCTGATACACGTTTGCGTTATCTTCGGCTGCCTCGAAGCCACCATGAACGGGGACAAACATGGCTCAATCCAGCTACCAGGGCCGGTTCATCTGGACCGAGCTGCTCTGCAATGACGCCAACGCGGCCGCCGCGTTCTACGGACGCATCCTGCCCTGGGCGTCGCAGCCGTTCAGCCCCGGATCGCCTTATCTCGTGTTCACCGCTAAAGGCGGCACTCCACTGGCCGGCAACATGTCTTTGCCGGCGGAGGCGCGCGCGATGGGCACCGTGCCTCACTGGCGCGCCTACATCGGCGCCGGCGATGTCGACGCAATCGTCGTGCAAGCCTCGCGTCTCGGTGCGCGTATCCTCGAGCCGCCACGTGATCTGCCCGCGGTGGGACGCGCCGCGCTGCTCGCCGATCCCGAAGGCGCACGCTTCGGCGTTTACCGGCCGCTGAACGATAGCGATGCGAGCGCCGAAAATTCGCCGGCATTCTCGTGGTACGAGCTCGCGGCGCGCTCGCGCGAGACCGCACTCGCTTTCTACCAGCAACTGTTCGGCTGGAAATTGGGCGCGCCGATGGACATGGGCGGCGGATTTTTCTACCAGTCCTTCGGGCTCGATGGAAAGGACATCGGCGGCGCGTACACAATTCCGGCCGATCGTCCGATGCCTCCGGCCTGGTGTCCCTACGCCAACTGCGCCAGCGCGGATGAGGTTGCCGGCAAGGTGATCGCCGGTGGCGGGCAACTTTGCCACGGGCCCGTCGATGTGCCCGGCGGCGGCCGCATCGTGCAGTTCTTTGATCCGCAGCACGCGATGTTTGCGGTGCACTCAATGCCGCGCGCGGGAGCGGTCCTGAAGCCGGCAGCGCAACTCAAGCCGGCCGCCGTTGCGCCCAAACCGGCGCGCAAGCCCGCAAAGAAAAAGCCGGCAAAGAAAAAACCTGCGAAGAAGAAAGCGGCCAAGAAGAAAAAGGCTGCGAATAAAAAGGCCGCGCGCAGGCCGGCAGTGAAAAAGCGCAGCGCGAAGCGTCGGCCCGCAAGGAAAAAGGCTAATCGGTCGCGCAAGGCGGCCCGCCGGCCCGCACGCAAGAGCGCCCGGCGAAAACCGGCACGGAAGAAGTAGGGCCCTAGAGCAGACGCATTGAAAGGTCGACGGCCTGCACGTGTTTCGTCAGGCCGCCGACTGAAATGAAATCGACTCCGGTCGCGGCGATCGCAGCGATGCGCTCGAGGCTGACGCTACCGGAGGCTTCGAGTTTCACCGGGTGAGGCGCGGCACGACTCAGCGCGACGGCGCGCTGCAGGTTCTCGAGCGAGAAATCATCGAGCATGATGACATCGCAGCGCGCTGCCAGCGCTGCCGACACTTCATCGAGATTCTCGGTCTCCACTTCCACGAGCACGGCGGGTGAGAGCGCTCGCGCAGCCGACACCGCAGCGCCGATCGATCCGGCCGCCGCGATGTGGTTTTCCTTTACGAGCACCATGTCGAAGAGGCCGATGCGGTGGTTTTGTCCACCGCCGCACAGCACCGCGTATTTCTGCGCCGTGCGCAGTCCGGGAATCGTCTTGCGCGTGTCGAGAATGCGGCAGGCCGTGCCGGCAATGGCTTCAACGTAACGCGCGGTGGCTGACGCGGTGGCGGAGAGCAGCTGCAGGAAGTTCAGCGCGGTGCGTTCACCCGTGAGCAAGGCGCGCGCCGGGCCCTCGAGCTCGCACAGCACCGTATCGGCCGCGACGCGCTCGCCGTCGGCGACGTTCCATTGGACACGCACCGCTTTGTCGATCTGCCGGAAGCTCTCCTCAAACC
>JBEPVS010000093.1:0-10526 GCA_041690875.1 Gammaproteobacteria bacterium | reverse complement strand
CACTTTGATTGAACCTGAATTCGCCGCTGGCCCGCAAAGTGCCGTCGTGATTGTCCCACTGCAGCGGCACGGTCAGCAGTGTTTCACGGTCGCGCAATGTCACCGCCATCTGCAAAGACATGCCCGCACTCGTCGGCGTCAGTCGAACGCAACGCAACGCGATGGATGGAAAACGCGTCGCATCGAGCTGGCGCTCGCCCAGCATGTGCGTGCGCGTGCCCTCGCGCGCCGATGCGTCGAGCGGTTCGGCGTATTCATTGCCGGCCCCTGCGCGTTCTTTCGGATCGTCGACGATGAATGCCGCCACCGGCAACCGCAACTCGCACGTCGATTGTTCCGGTTGCGGCTGCAGCCAGACATCACCCTCGAGCTCATGCGCGCTGATCACGTGCGAGTGGCCGACGCGGGCCATCGGCCCGTCCGCATGCAGGTAGAAGCGGAGCGACGAGGCATTGCCGTCGACGCGATACGCCGTGGCGCCGGCCGGCGCAACGCCGGCCGGTACGGCCACGCGCGCTGCTGGACGCGGTTTGCAGGCGGTCAATGTCATGAGCAGCGCGACCGCTGCCAGCGTCCACGCCGCGGAAATGCCGCCGCAGCGGTCGATGCGATTGATTCGATGGCTCGGCAAGGGGTTGCTCCGGTTTCACATCACTATACCGTGGGTGATGCGCGCGGGCCGTCCGGTTCTACGCCTGGGCGCGAACGGCCTGCGCCGCGTAACAGCCTGGCTTTGCGTTGTGCAGGTGAACGAAGGCAACGCGCGCATCGTCGAGATAGCGGCCGATCAGTGGCGCAACGGCGCTCCCCTCGCTGACAGCGGCGTCGAGCATCATGCCGTTGGCATCGAAAGCGCGCACCGACAGCAGGCGCCGCGCGAGCACGGCGGGAATTTCATTGACCGCGGGCTTGGCTTCGACCGCTTGCTCGCGCACGAAAATCGCGTGCGATGAGCGATAGGGACCCGGCTGCGGCAAGTGCTCGTAGTTCATCAGCAGCAAGGACTCGCCCGGCGCGGCATCAACAAGACTTACGCGGCAGGGAAACCCCGGCTGGCGGTCGGCAACGACGCGCCTGACGCCACGTGCGCCCAGTTCCGCCTCCGGCAGTCCGCGCAAGGGCGCAAAGGTGGCAGCGGGCAGTGCAATGATCCTGAAATCCATCGCGATTCTCCTGTGACGATGGTTTAAGCATGCCCGCCGCGCGTCTGCGCCACACTCCGTTTCTTGCGCGGCATTTTCTCCGTCATGACCTGCGGCGATATTGATATCCGTAAGTGCTTACGGATATCCTGTGGCATGGAGAACATGACGGACGCGAACCTGCATGGCTACGGAACGCTGTTGCTCGGCACCCGGCTGCGCAAGGTGAGCGAGACGCTGTACGCCGGCGTCGACGAGGTGTACCGCGAGGCGGGTGTCGACCTGCCCTCGCGGTGCTTCCCGATCCTGTTCCTGCTCCGCGACCGTGGGCGGCTCGGCATTTCAGAGCTGGCGATGTTGCTGGGCCAAAGCCATCCGGCAGTGAGCCAGATGAGTCGCAAGCTGCTGGCGCACGAGGTGGTTCGAGAGTGGCCCGATCCGGGCGACGACCGGCGGCGCCTGCTGGGCCTGTCACGTCGTGGTGCGTCGCTGATGCGGCGGCTTGAGCCGGTCTGGTCAGCCATCGTCGCGGCGGTCGACGATCTCGAAACAGGGCAACCGATCTCGAGGCCGCTGACTGCGATCGACGCCGCGCTCGCCACGCACAGCTTCGCCGCGCGCATCCGTGCGCGTCTCGACTCCGGAAGAGAAGTGCAGATTCTTCCGTTCGCCCTGCGCCACGCGGCCGAATTCAAGCGCCTGAACCTTGAATGGGTGCGGAAGTTCTTTCGCGTCGAACCGATCGACGAGCAGGTGCTGTCGAATCCACGCGCGATCGTCCGCAACGGTGGCGCGGTTTTCTTCGCGCGACGCGCCGGCAAGATTGTTGGCACGTGCGCTGTGATCAATGACGGCGACGGCGTGTACGAGCTGTCGAAGATGGCAGTCACTGCCAACTGCCAGGGACTCGGCATCGGTCGCCGTCTCCTGGAAGCCTGCATCGGCGCGTTCAAGTCGTGCGTCGGGGGGCGTTTGCTGTTTCTCGAAACCAACAGCGTGCTGAAGCCGGCGATCAAGCTGTACGAATCGGCCGGCTTCGAGCACACGCCATCGCCGCATGCTTCCATGTATGAACGCGCTGACGTATACATGGTCTATCGCGACGGGCAGAGGCATTAAGCATGTCCAACCAGCGCGCACCGGCGATCGCGACGCTGCGTATTGACGAAGCGCAGGTGCGAGCCACCGAGTTTCGGTTTGCGCCCGGCGCCGAGACCGGCTGGCATCGGCATGAGCACGACTATGTCGTCGTGCCGCTGCTCGATGGCAAGCTGCTGCTCGAGGAGCCGGGCGGCACCAGCCGCATCGCCGAACTGCGCGCGCACATTCCCTATGCGCGGCGCGCCGGTGTCGAACACAACGTGGTCAATGCCAATGATTTTGAATTCGCGTTCCTGGAAGTCGAATTGCTGCGCTGACAATGCCGTGACGGCGCGCGCCGCGCGGTGCGCCAGCCGGCATCTCGCCATCGTGGCCACGCTGCTGACACGCGGCACGTCCCGGTTCAATTGACGCCGCGGGACGACTTCGCGGCACGCGCTGCCGCCTTGGCTTCTGCTTCCTGCTTGCGCGCGTTGGCTTCGTTCGCTGCAGCCTCCGCTTCATGCTTGGCATTCTCGGCCTGCGCCCGCTGTTCCTGCGCATCGCGCATCGCTTCCTGCGCGTCCCTCTCAGCTTCCTCGGCATCGCTCTTCAGCTCGGCCGCGCGCTCGATCGCATTTTCCGCCTCTTCATTCGCTGCTTCCAGCTCGTCGGAGGCGGAATCTTCATCTGCATCTGCCGCCGCGACGGGAGCCACGGCAGCAAAAGGGGGAACGGGCGGGAGCGGCGCGAGGGCCGTGAGAGCTGGCATGCGCGGCGGCGGCGCCGGGGGCGCAGGCGGCGCAGGAAACGAGGAAAGCGTGCGCGGTGCATGGGGCGCACGCGGAGCAGGCAACGAGCGCACGTCGCGCGACGCTCGTGGCGCCGGTGGCGCAGGTGGCGCGAGGTTGGTCGACTGATTCGACGCGCTCTGCGCGGGGCTGGTAGCGGCCGTGGGCGCGAGTTCCGCGGCCACGGCCGCAGCGCCAAGCGACAGGCAAACGAGCACGCCGGCAGTGAGCCGGCTCCAGTGATTGGGTTGGGATGACATGATCCTGATCCTCCGTTCGAGAATTGATTGCGATGAATCGGTCGCCGCCATCAGTCCGTAGCGTTGTGAGCGGCGCAGGCACAAAGCGAGTAGCGCCTCGCCGTAATCCAGCACGTCGTGGCCGTCGCCCAGCACGCGGGCGTCGCAGTCGACTTCGATAGCATGGCGCAGGCGCCGCAGCTGCCACCACAACGACGGGTTCCAGGGCATGATCGCCAGGAGTACGAGCGCGGCACCGAGCCACTGCGGATCGCGAGCGTCGAGATGGGACTGCTCGTGCGCAATGGCGAGCGCACGCTGACGCGAGGGAATTTCGGCGAGCCACGCCGGCAGCACGATGCGCGGTCGCCACCAGCCAAACACGGCCGGACCGGTTTCCGGCGCAACGAAGGTCTCGCTGCCGTCGATGATCGTTCGCCGCCAGCCACGCGCGCGATGCCGAACCAGCCCGGCGCCGCCGAGTACCACAAGCAGCGTCGCGATCGACAGGGCCGCCCACAGCACCCGCGCCAATCCCGGATAGTGCGCGTGAGCGATGATTGCAACCGGAGCCGCCACGGACACCGTGGCTGGCGATGCGACCGACGCAAGCGCCGGCAAACGGAACGGAGCCAAACCGGGGATGGCGGGTCCGAGCGCCGGCAGCACTATCGAGCCCACCATGGCGGCGAGCCAGATCCAGCGGCTCGCCCAGCGTCGTTGCCGTGCCGCCTGTTCCGCCAGCATCGCCGCGCAACACAAGGCCACGCCCGGGGCCAGCGCATACAACATCCACGCGCCCATCAGGATTTGCTCCGCCCGCGCTTCGACACCAGGATTCGGCGCAGGCGCTGCACCTGTTCATCGGTCAGCTTGTGGTCGGACACCAATTGCGTCATCAGCAGTTCGCTCGAGCCTTCGAACAGCTTGTTGGTGAGGTGGCGCAACGCGCTCTTGCGAGCAGTCTGCTGTTCCACGGTCGCGAAGTAGCGATGCACGCGTCCCTCCTCGGTGTGCCCGACATGGCCCTTGGACTCGAGGATGCGCAGCACCGTCAGCACCGTGGTGTACGCCAGCGGATCTGCCAGGTGCTCGCGCACCTCGGCCACAAGCGACGGGCCGTGATCCCACAGCACCTGCATCAAGTCGGCTTCACGGTCGGTCAGCGCAATGCTCATCGGCGTCACCTACTAAAGTGTTAGTAGATGATAATGCCAGCAAACGGGTGGCGTCAACTATGGGTTTAGTTTAGCGCGAAGCGCGCCTGCGGCGCGCCCGCTTCGCCGCGCGAGGTTTCGCCCGTGCGGGCGGTGCGGGCGAGCGCTTCTTGGACGTTCGTTTGTTTACCGCCCGTTTCTTTGCCGCCCGTTTCATGGGCGCTCTCTTCCTGGCCGCCTGCTTCTTCCTGGCGGGCCGCGCCTTCGCGGGTTTGCGCGCAGCAACCTTCCGCTTTGCCGGCCGCGCGGCGCTCGCCGGCGTCTCGATGCCGCGCAACTGGTCGACGATAGCCGGATTCTCGAGCGTGGAAATATCCTGCGTGATCGGCTGGTCCGCGGCGATCGCGCGCAACAGGCGGCGCATGATCTTGCCCGAGCGCGTCTTGGGCAGGTTGTCGGCAAACCGAATGTTGTCGGGCTTCGCGATCGGCCCGAGCTGCTCAGCAACCCAGGTGCGCAACTCCTTCACCAGCGCGCTGGTGTCGCCGGCCGGACGCGCTCCGCGCAACACGACGAAGGCAAACACCGACTCGCCCTTGATGTCGTCCGGCTTGCCGACCACCGCGGCCTCGGCCACGCGTGGATTCGCGACCAACGCCGATTCGATCTCCATCGTGCCGAGCCGATGGCCCGACACCTTCAGCACGTCATCGATGCGGCCCATGATCCAGAAATATCCGTCGGCATCGCAGTGCGCGCTGTCGCCGGCGACGTAGTAACGATTCTGGTATCGCTCCCAATAGGTGCTCAGATAGCGCGCGTTGTCGTTCCAGATCGTACGGAGCATGCCGGGCCAGGGCTTGCGAATGACCAGGTAGCCACCTGCATCGGGCCGCGTCACCGGATTGCCGTGATCGTCGACGATCGCCGCGTCGATGCCGGGTAGCGGTTGCGTGCACGAGCCGGGTTTCGTCGTCGTGACGCCGGGGAGCGGCGAGATCATGATCGCGCCCGTCTCCGTCTGCCACCAGGTGTCGACGATAGGGCAGCGGCCGCCGCCGATCACGCGGTGATACCACATCCACGCTTCCGGATTGATCGGTTCGCCGACCGAACCGAGCAGGCGCAGCTTCGACAGATCGTATTTCGCCGGAAGCTCATCGCCGAGTTTCATCAACGAACGGATCGCAGTCGGCGCCGTGTAGAAAATCGTCACCCCATGGTCCTGGCAGATGCGCCAGAAACGCCCCGCATCCGGCACCATCGGCGTGCCTTCGTACATGACGATCGTCGCGCCGGCGGCGAGCGGGCCGTAGGCGATGTACGTGTGTCCAGTGACCCAGCCGATATCGGCGGTGCACCAGAAGATGTCGTCATCGCGCAGGTCGAACACCCACTCGGTCGTGAGCCGCGCGTTCAGCAAATATCCGGCGCTTGAATGTTGGATGCCCTTCGGCTTTCCGGTGGAGCCCGACGTGTACAGCAGGAACAGCGGATGTTCCGCGTCGACCCATTCGGGTTCGCATTCGCCGGGCAGGTCCTTGGTCAGGTCGCCCCACCACAAGTCACGCCCCGACCGCATCGTGACCGGTGAGCCGGAGCGGCGCAGCACGACGACTTTCTCGATGGTCGGGCATGCGCCGTCGAGGGCCTTGTCGACGGCAGCCTTGAGCTCGACGATACCGCCGCCGCGTCGTCCTCCATCGGCGGTGATGACGAGGCGCGCGCCGGCATCCTCGATGCGATCGCGAATCGAATGGAACGCAAATCCGCCGAACACGACCGAGTGCACGGCGCCGATGCGCGCGCAAGCCTGCATCGCGATGACCGCCTCCGGCACCATCGGCATGTAGATGACGACACGATCGCCGCGCGCGATGCCGAGTTTCTTCAGCCCATTTGCCAGCCGGCACACCTCGGCGTGCAGTACGCGGTAGGTGACCCGGCGCACATCGCCGGCCTCGCCCTCGAACACGATCGCGGTCTTGTCGCCGTGGTCGTCGAGGTGCGCATCGAGGCAATTCCATGAAACGTTCAGCTCCCCGTCAGGGAACCAACGGTAGTTTGGTGCACTGGAATCATCGAGCGCGACCGTGAACGGCTTGTGCCAGTGGAGCGAGGCACGCGCCTGGCCCGCCCAGAAGCCGACATGGTCGGCGGCGGCCTCGCGGCGCATCGCTTCGACCTTGGACTTGGGGAGCCGGGTGCGGGCGGCGAAATCCGCCGGCGGCGGGAAGCGCCGGATTTCCTGCAACGCGGATTCGATGTTTTTTGGTGTCATGGCAGACCTGGCCGATGAAACTGCGGCTTAGAATACCGCAACGAATAGGAGTATCGGGCAATGAAAAACCTGTTGTCGCGCCGCGAGGCGCTGAAGAGCCTAGGCCTGGGCGCGGGCGCGTTGTTCGCCGTAAGCGCGACCACCGGTACTGCGCGGGCTGCCGCCCCCAATGCGGCCAAGGGTGCGGCCACGCTGCCGCATCTCGACGCCGGCGATCCAACCGCCATGGCGCTGGCGTATGTCGAGAACGCGCAGGGCCTCGACCCCAGGAAGACACCGAACTACAAGGCCGGCGAGAAGTGCAGCAATTGCCTGCAGAGCAAGGGCAAAGGGAACGACGGCGATGCGTGGATCGGCTGCTCGCTGTTCCAGGGCAAGGTCGTCAGCGCGCAGGGCTGGTGCAGGGCCTACGTCGCGCGGAGTTGAAGTCGCGAGATGCGCTCGGCTTGCCGCGGCAACATCGCGCCGAATCCGTGCAGCGTACAGAACTGAGCCAGTTCGGTGAGGGAAGGAGCACGCCGCCGCAGTCCTTCGCGTTCCATCGTCATCGGCGCGTCGCAATGGATGCGCGTCAGTGAGCGCGCCAGGAAAGCCACTTCGCGATGCGCGCGTAGTTTTTCTGGCAACCGAGACGCGCCACGCAAGGGCATGAACGCCACCTGTTCGAGGTCTTCGTAGATCGCTTCGAGCGTCGCGTAGCGAGTCATCAGCGCGGCCGCGGTTTTGGGCCCGACGCCGGGCACGCCGGGAATGTTGTCCACGGCATCGCCAGTCAGCGCCAGGTAATCGGCCATGCGTTCGGGCGCGACACCGAAACGCATCGCGATTTCCTCGTACGCATATTCGGCCGCATCGCTGTAATCCCAGAAACGATCGCCGGGCCCGACTAGCTGTGACAAATCCTTGTCGCGCGTGACGACCGTGACGCGCAGGCCTTCGGCGCGCACCCGCGTGACGAGAGTGCCGATCAGGTCATCCGCTTCATATTCACGGCTCGCGAACTCGGCCACGCCGAGGTGCCGGCAGAATTCACGGCACAGAGCGAACTGCCGCTTCAGTTCGGGCGGCGCCGGCTCGCGATTGGCCTTGTACGAAGGCAGCAGCGCATGGCGGTGCCCCGCGCCAAAGCTTTCGTCGAACGCGACGGCGAGGTAGAGCGGCGCGCGGCGTTCGATCAGGTCGCCGAGGAAGCGCGCGAAACCGTACAACGCGTGCGTGGGGTTGCCGTCCGCATCACGTGCATCGGAGTTCTGCGAAAACCAGGCGCGGAAAATGTAGACCGACGCGTCGACGAGATAGACCACGCCGCTGCCGCTCAGGTCTAGCTGAGCCAACGCTGGATGCGCGCGTGCAGTGGGCTGCTGCGGGGGAAATGCGCCTGCAGGTATTCCATCTGGTCGGCGAGCACGCGCCGGCCTTTCAGGAATATATATTCGGCATAGGTCGGCATGAACGGCACGGCGATCAGCTGGAGCCTGGCCTGCTCCGGCGTGCGCCAGGCCTTGAAGTTGTTGCAGCTGCGGCAGGCCGCAACGACGTTGGTCCACACGTCGCGGCCACCCTGGCTGAACGGCCGCACGTGGTCGCGCGAGAGCTCGCGGCTGTGGAAGCGTCCGCCGCAATACAGGCACAAGTAGGCATCGCGCCGGAACAGCGTTTCATTGTTCAGCGGCGGCACGTAGTCATTGCGCGTGTTGCCCGGGTTGCCGGTGTGGCCGACCGTCGCGACGATCGAGTTGACGTCGACGACGGTACGGTTTCCGGAGCGCGCGTTGACGCCGCCGTACAGCCGATAGACGAGCGAACCGCAGGTGTAGGCAATCTGCTCCTGATGATAGAGCCGAGCCGCCTCGCGATAGTCAATCCACTCGAGTGGCATGCCGGCAATATCCGTGCGCAGCACCATCTGCGCCAGGCCGTGCGCCGCTGAATGCAGCACCAGGCGCGTATCGTCGTCGGCAACATGCCGGCCAGCCACGACCTTTAGAGTCATGCATGCAAGAGTAGGCAGGCTTGTGAGAGAATTCAACGGATAGGCCCTAAGAGCCCGTTAATAACTCTTCGAAATGGGAGCTGTTTCATGCCCGTGACCATAGGCGCGCTGCGCGAGCGCGCGCCCGGCGAGACTCGCGTCAGCATCGTGCCCGAAGTGGCCGGCAAACTGGCTGCCGCCGGCGCACGCGTGCTGATCGAGCGCGGCGCGGGAGTCAGCGCGCAGTTCCCCGACGCGCTGTACCAGAAGGTCGAATGGGCCGATTCCGCCGAGGCGGTGCTGGCGCAATCCGACATCCTGCTGACCGTGCAGCCGCCGACGCTGGAGCAGATCAGTGCGCTGCGCCCTGGCAGCGTCGTCGTCGGATTCATGCAGGCACACGCACGAGCGCCAGAGGTCACGGCGTTGCGCGACAAGCACATCACGAGCTTCGCGATGGAACTCGTGCCGCGCATCTCGCGCGCACAATCGATGGACGCGCTTTCGTCGCAAGCAGCGATCGCCGGCTACAAGGCCGTGCTGATTGCGGCCAATACACTCGATCGGTTCCTGCCGATGCTGACGACCGCGGCGGGCACGATCCGTCCCGCGCAGGTGCTGGTCGTCGGCGTCGGCGTCGCGGGACTACAGGCGATCGCCACCGCGCGCCGCCTCGGCGCCATCGTTGAAGCGTATGACGTGCGTAGCGCAACGCGCGAACAGGTGAAATCACTCGGCGCGAAGTTCATCGAAACCGGCGTCTCGGCCGAAGGCAGCGGCGGTTACGCGCGCGAACTGACGCCTGAGGAAAAGGCGAAACAACAGGAAGTGCTCGAGGCGCGCATCGCCGTCGCCGATGCGGTGATCACGACCGCGGCGGTTCCGGGTCGCGCGGCGCCGCGCATCGTCTCTCGCGCCGCGGTCGAGCGCATGAAGGCCGGCGCCGTGATTGTCGACATCCCTGCTGAATCCGGCGGCAACTGCGAGCTGACGCGCGCTGGCGAAACCGTCGTACACAACGGCGTCAAGATCGTGGGTCCCGTCAACCTGCCGGCGCAACTCGCGTACCACGCCAGCGAGATGTATTCGCGCAATCTCCTCAACCTGCTCAAGCCTGCACTCGACAAGAACGGCGCGCTCGCGATTGACTGGAGCGACGAAGTCTTCGCGCAGTCGTGCCTGACGCACGACGGCGCCATCAAGCACGAAGCCACGCGCAAGGCCGTGGAGGGAACATGACCCCGATAGTTGCCATCACGGGCATCGTTGCCCTGTACATCTTCATGCTGGCCGCGTTCACCGGCTACGAAGTCATCGCGAAGGTGCCGGTGATCCTGCACACGCCGCTGATGTCGGGCTCGAACTTCGTGCACGGCATCGTGCTGGTCGGCGCGATGGTCGCGCTCGGTAATTCGCAGACCACGCTCGAAAAGGTCATCGGTGCCGTCGGCGTGTTCATGGCGGCCGGCAACGCGGCCGGCGGCTATGTCGTCACCGAACGCATGCTGGAAATGTTCAAGTCCAGCGGCACGAAGAAAAAGGCGGGTGGCCACTGATGGACACATCCGTGCTCGGCGCCGACGCGCGCCAGTGGCTGATCCAGGTCAGCTACCTGGTCACGGCGTTCCTGTTCATCACGGGCTTGAAGCGCATGAGCTCGCCGGTCACGGCGCGCAGCGGCATCGTGTGGGCCGGCGCCGGCATGCTGGTCGCCACCGTGTTCACGTTCCTTTATCCGGGCATGGGCAACTACGAGTGGATCCTACCTGCGATCATCGCCGGCACGGCGCTCGCGTGGTGGAGCGGACGGCGCGTCGCGATGACCGACATGCCGCAGATGATCGCGCTCTACAACGGCTTCGGC
>JBEPVS010000092.1:0-10727 GCA_041690875.1 Gammaproteobacteria bacterium | reverse complement strand
GAGCACGTTCTTGCGCGCCTTCTTCGGTTTCTTCCCTCCACCCGCGGCAGCGGCCGCACCGCCGCCCGCACCCGCGCCCGTCGCTGCACCAGCCGCTGCACCAGCCGCTGGGGCACCGGTGCCGGTCGCGGGAGCGCCGGAGGATTGTTGTGTCTTCTGTTCAGCCATGTGTGTTCTTGCCTGCGTTAATTTCTTGCGTGCACTGTGACCGGCTTACACTTTTCCGGGCGGCGCATTGAGCTTGACCGCCTGCTTGCGCGGACCCTTGCGGGTGCGCGCATTGGTGCGCGTGCGCTGGCCGCGCACCGGGAGGCCCTTGCGATGGCGCATTCCGCGCCATGTGCCCAGGTCCATCAGCCGCTTGATGTTCATCGACACTTCGCGGCGCAGGTCGCCCTCGAGCGGGTAACGCGACAGCTGCGCACGGAGCGCGGTCACTTCCGTTTCGGTCAGGTCCTTGACCTTGGTGGTCGGATCGACGCCGGCGGCGGCGCAGGTATCGATCGCGCGCGACTTGCCGATGCCGAAGATGTGGGTCAGCCCGATGCCGATGTGCTTGTTCATCGGAATGTTGATGCCGGCTATGCGTGCCATGCTGCTACCTCTATCCTTGCCGCTGCTTGTGGCGCGGTTCGACGCAAATCACGTAGACCACGCCGCGGCGGCGTACGATCTTGCAGTTCTTGCAGATCTTCTTAACTGACGGACGTACTTTCATCGCTCACCTTGACCCGCGGCGCCGCGACCGGCACCGAGCAAATTGGCTTTCTTCATCAGACCTGGATATTGGTTGGACATCGTGTGCGCCTGCAGTTGCGACATGAAATCCATGACCACGACTACGACGATCAGCAGCGAAGTGCCACCGAACTGGAACGGCACGCCCTGCGAGGAGACCAGCACCTCGGGCAACAGGCAGACGGCCATGATGTACGCGGCGCCCCACAGCGTCAGCCGCGTCAGCACCTTGTCGATGTACTCGCCGGTCTGCTGGCCCGGGCGGATGCCCGGAATGAACGCGCCGGACTTCTTCAGGTTGTCCGCGGTCTCGCGCGCGTTGAACACCAGCGCCGTGTAGAAAAACGTAAACCCGAGAATCAGCGCCGCGTATAGCACGAGGTGCAGCGGCTGCCCGTAATTGAGCGCTGCCTGGATGCGCTGGAGCACGAGGCTGAAGTTGCTGTCGGAACCGGTCGCGAAGAAGCTCGCCATCGTGGCCGGGAACAACAGCAGGCTCGAGGCGAAGATTGGCGGAATGACGCCCGACATGTTGAGCTTGAAAGGCAGGTGGCTGCTCTGCCCCGCGTAGAGCCGGCGGCCGACCTGGCGCTTCGCATAGTGCACGGAGATGCGGCGCTGCGCGCGCTCGACGAATACGCAGAAGCCGGTGACGCCGAGTACGATCGCGACCAGCGCGATCGCGAACAGCGGCTGCATTTCGCCGTTGCTGACCGACTCGAACGTGCGGCTGAGCGCGCCGGGCAGGCCCGCGACGATGCCGGAGAGAATGATCATCGAGATGCCGTTGCCGACACCTCGCTCGGTGATCTGCTCGCCGAGCCACATCAGGAACATCGTACCGGTGGTCATCGTGACGGTAGCCACCAGTAACCATTGCGGACCGCCATTGAGCACGTACTGCCCATTCTGCAACGCGACTGCTGCGCCGAATGACTGGAACACTGCCAGGCCCACGGTCGCATAGCGCGTCAGCTGCGTCGTCTTGCGGCGGCCGGCCTCGCCTTCCTTGCGGAATTCCATCAGCGTCGGCACGACCATGCCGAGCATCTGGATGATGATCGACGCGGAAATGTAGGGCATCACGCCCATTGCGAAGATCGACATGCGCTGCAACGCACCGCCGCTGAATGAATTGACGACGCCGAGGATGCCGCTCGACTGGTCCGTGAAGAAACGCAGCACCGCGGCCTGGTTGATGCCCGGCACCTGGATGAACGTGCCGATGCGATACACGACGAGCGCGCCCAGCAGGAACAGCAGCCGCTTGCGGATATCCCCGCTGCGGCTTGCGTCGGCGAGCGTCGCCGCCGGATTGCTGTTCGCGCTGGTTGCCATTAGGCCTCGACCTTGCCGCCCGCTGCTTCGATGGCCGCACGCGCGCCCTTCGTGGCGCCGATACCCTTCAGGTGCACGGCCTTCTTCAGTTCACCCGACAGCACGACTTTCGCACTCTCGGCGAACACGGAAATGATCTGTGCGGCCTTCAGCGCGGCCAGGTCGATCGTCTCGCCCTTGACCAGCGCCAGTTCGTGCAAGCGCACTTCGCCGCGCAGCGCCTTGACCCGAGAGCGGAAGCCGACCTTCGGCATGCGCCGCTGCAGCGGCATCTGGCCGCCTTCGAATCCGACCTTGTGGTAGCCGCCCTTGCGCGCGCGCTGCCCCTTGACGCCGCGGCCGCAGGTCTTGCCCTGGCCCGCGGACGCGCCGCGCCCGACGCGCAGCTTCGGACGGCGTGAACCTTCGACCGGCTTGATGGTATTCAGTCGCATGTCAGCTTCGCTCCACCTTCAACATGTGCGAGGCGGCGTTGATCATGCCGCGGTTCTCCGCGGTGTCGGCCACCTCGACGCTTTGGTGGCGGCGCCGCAGTCCCAGCCCGCGCACCGACGAGCTGATGTGCTTGAGCTGCCCGTACAGGCTCTTCACCAGTGTCACTTTCACTTTGCCGCCGCTCGCCATGGGATCACCCGAGGATGTCTTCCAGAGTCTTGCCGCGTTTCGCGGCGATATCGTCCGGCGAGCGCACGCTCGCCAGGGCCTTGACCGTCGCGCGCACCACGTTGATCGGGTTGCGCGAGCCGTAGCTCTTCGCCAGCACGTTGCGCACGCCGGCGCACTCGAGCACTGCGCGCATGCCGCCGCCGGCGATGACGCCTGTACCGCTCGAGGCGGGCATCATGAGGATGCGCGTCGCGCCGTGTGTACCTTTGACCGCGTAGTGCAGCGTGTCGTTCGCCAGGCTCACATTCACCAGGCTCTTGCGCGCGTGCGCCATCGCCTTGGAGATCGCCACCGGCACTTCGCGCGCCTTGCCGAAGCCGAAGCCGACGCGGCCGGCGCCGTCGCCCACCACGGTCAGCGCGGTGAAACCAAACTGCTTTCCGCCCTTGACGACCTTGGCCGTGCGGTTGACCGCGACCAGCTTTTCCATCAGGTCGTCGGCGCTCTGGTTCTTTTCGTTTCTTGCCATGTGCTGCTATGTCCTGGCGAAGGCCTAGAATTCAAGCCCGGCTTCGCGGGCGGCGTCGGCCAGCGCCTTGACGCGGCCGTGGTACTGGAAACCCGAACGATCGAACGCGGCCCTGGCCACGCCGGCCGCCTTGGCACGCTCGGCGATCGCCTTGCCGACCGCTCGCGCGGCCTCGACGTTGCCGGTGTACTTGAGCCCGCTGGCCACGGCTTTCTGCACCGTCGAAGCCGAGGCGAGCACCTGCGAACCATCGGCCGCGAACAGCTGCGCGTAGATATGGCGCGGCGTACGGTGGATGGTCAGCCGCGGCGTGCCGGTCTCGCGAATGCGGGCCCGCGTCTTGATCGCGCGCCGCGAACGGCGCTCTTTCTTCGTGATGTTCATTACTTCTTCTTCCCTTCCTTCAGGGAAATCTTTTCGTCCGAGTAACGCACGCCCTTGCCCTTGTAGGGTTCAGGGGGACGAATGCCGCGGATCTCCGCGGCGGTCTGGCCGACACGCTGCCGGTCGGCACCCTTGATCAGGATCTCGGTCTGGCTCGGCGTCTCGATCGTGATGCCCTCGGGAATCGCGTAGGTGACCGGATGCGAGAAGCCCAGCGTCAGGTTCAGTGTCTTGCCGGCCACTGCGGCGCGGAACCCGACGCCGACCAGGTCGAGCTTGCGGTCGTAGCCGTGCGTCACGCCGTTGATCATGTTCGCCAGGTGCGCGCGAGCCGAGCCGGCGCGCACGCGCGCCTCGCCTTCATTGGCGTAGCTGACCTGCAGCTGCTTCGGTTCCTGCTTGATCGACACGCCTTCGGCCAGCGGCAACGACAGCGCGCCCTTGGCGCCCTTGACGGTGATCACATCGGCGCCGACCGTGACGGTCACGCCAGAAGGAATCACGACAATCTGTTTTGCAACTCGAGACATAAATTCCTCAGGCCACGATGCAGATGACTTCGCCGCCCTGTCCGATCGCGCGCGCCGCGCGATCGGTCATGACGCCCTTCGGCGTCGAGACGATTACCGTACCCATGCCGCCCAGCACGCGCGGCAGGTCTTCCTTGCCGCGGTAAATGCGCAGGCCCGGACGGCTCACCCGCTCGAGGCGATCGATGACCGGCCGCCCTTCGTAATACTTCAGGTCGACAGTCAGCAGCGGCTTGCCCGCCTCGTCACCGATATTGAAATCGGCAATGAAACCCTCGCTCTTCAACACGCGAAGAATGGCGGCCTTCAGTTTCGAAGACGCCATCGTCACGCTGGTCTTGCGCGCGCTCTGCCCATTGCGAATTCGGGTCAGCAGGTCGGCAACCGGATCGGTCATGCTCATCGTTATGGCTCCTACCAGCTCGCCTTGGCGAGCCCGGGAATCTCGCCGCGAGCGGCGACTTCACGAATCTTGGTGCGTGCCAGCCCAAACTTGCTGTACACGCCGCGGGCGCGGCCGGTGATCGCGCAACGGTTGCGCTGCCGGGTCGGGCTCGCATCGCGCGGCAGCGTCTGCAGCTTGGCCTGCGCGGCGGCGCGCTCCTCCTGCGAGGACTTCGGGCTGCGAATCGCTTCCTTGAGCTGCTTGCGCAGCGTGGCGTATTTCTTCGCCACCAGTACCCGGCGCTTGTCGCGTTCGATCATGTTGGTCTTGGCCATGCCAGATCCTCGAAAGTACCCGTCCCGCCTACTTGCGGAACGGAAAGTTGAAGGCGGTGAGCAACGCGCGGCCCTGCGCGTTGTCGCGCGCCGTCGTCGTGATCGTGATATCCATGCCGCGCACCTGGTCGATCGCGTCGTACTGGATCTCCGGAAAAATGATCTGTTCCTTGACGCCGAGCGTGTAGTTGCCGCGGCCGTCGAAGGCGCGCGCCGAGACGCCGCGGAAGTCGCGGATGCGCGGCATCGCCACGCTGATCAAGCGGTCGAGGAACTCGTACATGCGCGCGCCGCGCAGCGTGACCTTGCATCCAATCGCCAGGCCTTCGCGCAGCTTGAACGCGGCGATCGCCTTCTTCGACTTGCAGATCAGCGGCTTCTGGCCGGTGATCTTGGTCAGGTCGGTGACCGCAGCGTCCATCAGCTTGCGATCGGCCACGGCTTCGCCGACGCCCATGTTGACCGTGATCTTGGTGATCTTCGGCACTTCCATGGGATTCTTCAGCCCGAGCTCAGCGGTGAGCTGCGGGACGATTTTCTCGCGGTAGATTGCTTGCAGTCTTGCCATGTCTTTTAAACCTGCGCCTGGTGTCTTCAGGCGTCGATGACTTCGCCGTTCGACTTGAAGAAGCGCACCTTCTTGCCGTCGGCCAGCTTCTTGATGCCTACGCGATCGCCCTTCTTGGCAGCCGCATTCCACAGCGCCACCTTCGACAGCGGCAGTGGCATTTCCTTCTCGATGATGCCGCCGGGCTGGTTCGCCTGCGGATTCGGCTTGGTGTGGCGCTTGACGCGGTTGAGGTTCTCGACCACGACCGAATTGCCGCCGACCACGTGCAGCACGGCGCCGCGCCGGCCCCTGTCGCGACCCGAGAGCACCACCACCTGGTCACCCTTGCGAATGGTTTTCACAGGACCTCCGGCGCGAGCGAGATGATCTTCATGAACTGCACCGTGCGCAGTTCGCGCGTGACGGGCCCGAAGATGCGCGTGCCGATCGGCTCGAGCTTCGGCGTCAGCAGCACGGCCGCATTGCCGTCGAACTTGATCAGCGAACCGTCGGCGCGGCGCACGCCGCGGCGCGTACGCACGACGACGGCGTCGTACACTTCGCCTTTCTTGACCTTGCCGCGCGGAATCGCATCCTTGATGCTGACCTTGATGACATCGCCCACGGTCGCATAGCGCCGGTGGCTGCCGCCGAGCACCTTGATGCACATCACCGTGCGGGCGCCGCTGTTGTCGGCGGCATTGAGCATGGTGCACATCTGGATCATGACGCGGCCTTTCCAACCACCGCCAGCAACCGCCATGACTTGCGACGCGACATCGGCCGGCAAGGCGTGATCGTCACGGTGTCGCCTTCGTGCGCGAGGCCTTCCTCATCGTGCGCGAGCAGCTTGGTGCTGCGCCGCATGAACTTGCCGTAGCTCTCGTGCCGCACCAGGCGCTCGATCAGCACCGTGACGGTCTTGTTCATTTTGTCGCTGACCACACGTCCGGTGAGCACGCGATCACCGCGCGGCTCGGCGACTCGGACCGGCGCGGTCGTTTCCGCAGCCGTAGCCGGCGCGGCGTCCGCAGCAGCGGGTTTCATCTTTGCAGCGCTCATCGTTTCTCTCCGCCGGCCCGCATGGCCGTCTTCAGCCGGGCAATGTTCCGGCGCACCTTGCCGAACTGGTCGGGCTTGACCGCCTGCCCCGTCGCGCGCTGCAGGCGCAGCGCGAATTGTTCCTTGCGCAGCTTCAAGAGCAGCGCGCGCTGCTCGGCCACAGGCTGTTTCCGAATCTCACTGGCTTTCATCAGCGCACCTGCCGTTTGACGAACGAGGTCGTGACCGACAGCTTTGCGCCCGCCAGGCGGAACGCTTCGCGCGCAATTTCCTCGGTGACGCCTTCCATCTCGAACAACACTTTCCCGGGCTTGACCTTGGCGATCCAGTACTCGACGTTGCCCTTGCCGCTGCCCATGCGCACTTCCAGCGGCTTCTTCGTGATGGGCACGTCGGGGAACACGCGGATCCAGATCTGGCCGCCGCGCTTGACGTAACGCGCCATCGCACGACGCGCAGCCTCGATCTCGCGCGCCGTCATGCGCGCACGTTCGGTCGCCTTCAGGCCGAAATCACCAAAGGCCACGGTCGCGCCGCGCGTAGCGAGGCCGTAGTTCTTGCCCTTGAACTGCTTGCGATACTTGGTGCGTTTGGGTTGCAACATGAATTTGCCTTTACACCGCGGCTGCCGGCGCGGCCGCAGCCGGAGCGGCCGGCGTCGCTGCCGGAGCCAATGCGCCAGCACCCGCAGCAGCGGCCGTGCCGGCGGCGGCAGCGGCAGCGGCAGCAGCGGCAGCAGCGGCCGCCGCTTCGGCAGCGCCTTGCGCATTGCGGTCGAGCTCGGCCTGGTCGAACACCTCGCCCTTGAAGATCCACACCTTGACGCCGATGACACCGTACGTGGTGCGCGATTCGGCGAGGCCGTAGTCGATGTCGGCGCGGAACGTATGCAGCGGCACGCGTCCTTCGCGTACCCACTCGGTGCGCGCGATCTCGGCGCCATTGAGGCGGCCGGACATGCGCACCTTCATGCCCAGTGCACCGCTGCGCATCGTGCTCATCACGGCGCGCTTCATCGCGCGGCGGAACATGACGCGCTTTTCAATCTGCTGCGCGATGCCTTCCGCAACCAGCTGCGCATCGAGTTCCGGCTTGCGGATCTCAGCGATGTTCAGGCGCACATCCGCCACCGACAGGCCCAGCATCTTCGCGGTCTCGGCGCGCAGCTTGTCGATGTCCTCGCCCTTCTTGCCGATGACGATGCCGGGGCGCGCCGTCTGGATGGTGATGTTCACCTTCTTGGCGGCGCGTTCGATCAGGATGCGGCTGACCGAAGCCTCGGCGAGCCGCTTCTTCAGGAACTCGCGCACGCGGAAATCGGTATGCACCAGCAGCGGAAACTGCTTCTTGCTCGCGTACCACTTGGACACCCAGTCACGGGTGATGCCCAAACGTATACCCAGCGGATTGACCTTCTGGCCCATCGTTAGTCCTTCCTGCCGTCGCTGACCTGGACGGTGATATGACTGTTGCGCTTGACGATGCGGTTGCCGCGCCCCTTGGCGCGAGCCGCGAAACCTTTGCGGACACGCGCGACATCGACTTCGATGCGCGCGATCTTCAGCTCGTCGATGTCGGCGCCGAGGTTGTGCTCGGCATTCGCGATCGCCGATTCGAGCACCTTGAGTACCAGCTCGGCGCCCTTCTTCGGCGTGAACTTGAGCATCGCGACGGCGCCGCCGACCGGGCGGCCGCGCACGAGGTCGGCCACCAGCCGGCATTTTTGCGGCGAGATGCGCGCGTTGGTCAGTCTTGCTGTGGCCTGCATGAATTACTCCGCGGCGGTCACTTTGCGATCGCCACCGTGCGACTTGAAGACGCGCGTCGGGGCGAACTCGCCGAGCTTGTGACCGACCATGTTCTCGGTCATCAGCACCGGCAGGTGCTGTTTGCCGTTGTGTATCGCGATCGTCAGGCCAACCATTTCCGGAATGACCATCGAGCGGCGCGACCAGGTCTTGATCGGCCGGCGATCATTCTTGGCGGCAGCCACCTGCACCTTCTTGGCGAGGTGCAAGTCGATGAACGGACCTTTCTTGAGGGAACGAGGCACGCTTACTTCCTCCGCTGCACGATCATGTTTTGCGTACGCTTATTGCGGCGCGTCTTCTTACCCTTGGTCTGCAAACCCCAGGGGGGTACCGGGAGCGGGTTGCCCTGGCCGGGCTTGCCCTCGCCACCGCCGTGCGGGTGATCCACGGGATTCATGGCCACGCCGCGCACCGTTGGGCGGATGCCTCGCCAGCGCTTGGCGCCGGCCTTGCCATACACGCGCAGACTGTGCTCGTGGTTGCCGACTTCGCCGAGCGTGGCGCGGCAATCGATGTGCACCTTGCGCGTCTCGCCGGACTTCAATCGCACCAATGCGTGCGTGCCTTCGCGTGACGCATACTGCGCGGAATTGCCCGCGCTGCGCGCCAGCTGGCCGCCGCGGCCGGGCTTGAGTTCGATGTTGTGCACCAGCGAGCCGACCGGGATGTGCCGCAGCGCCATGCAGCTGCCGGGCTTGATCGGCGATTCGCTCCCAGAGCGCACTTCATCGCCATCCTTCAGGCCCTTCGGCGCGAGGATGTAACGGCGCTCGCCGTCGGCGTACTTCACCAGCGCGATGTGCGCGGTGCGGTTCGGATCGTACTCGAGGCGCTCGACGACGCCCTTGATGCCGTCCTTGTCGCGGCGGAAATCGATTAGCCGGTATTTCTGCCGCGACCCGCCGCCGACGTGGCGCGTCGTGATGCGGCCAGAATGGTTGCGCGCACCGGTCTTGTTCTGGTGCACGGTGAGCGATTCGAGCGGGCCGCCCTTGTGCAGGTGGCCGCGCGCGACACGCACGACGAAGCGCGCGCCGGGAGAAGTGGGTCTGAGCTTGATCAGTGCCATGATTTGCCTCAGGCCTTCGCTGCGGTTTCGTAGTCGATGCTCTGGCCCTCGGCCAGCCGCACGTAGGCTTTTTTCCAGTCCTGCGTACGCCCCAGCGTGCGCCCGAAGCGGCGCGACTTGCCCGGCTCGTTCACGACCTGCACTCCGGCGACCTTCACGTCGAACATCAGCTCGACGGCGGCGCGCACTTCGAGGCGCGTCGCATCGCGCAGCACGCGGAACGTGTACTGGTTGCGCAGCTGCAGGTTCTGCGAAGTCTTTTCCGTGACGTGCGGCGCGAGCAGCACGTTCATGAGCCGCTCCTGGCCGGGTTTCGCCGCTTGCTTGTGAACCTTGTAGTTCATTGCAGGCGCTCCTCGATGAGTTTCACGGCGCCGACCGTGGCCAGCACCTTGTCATGCGCCGCGAGGCTGACCGGATTAACCGAGGCGACCGCCAGCACTTCGACGCCCGGCAGGTTGCGCGCAGCCAGGAACAGTTTTTCATCGATGGTCTCGACGATGATCAGCACGTTCTTGAGCGACAGCGACCTCAAGTGATTGGCCAGCAGCTTGGTCTTCGGCGCTTCCAGGGCGATGGCGTCGGTGACCAGCAAGCGATCTTGCCGCACCAGTTCGGAAAACATCGCGCGCAGCGCGCCGCGATACATCTTGCGATTAACCTTTTGCGAAAAATCACGCGGCTTGGCCGCAAACGTCACGCCGCCGCCGACCCAGATCGGGCTGCGGATCGAACCGGCGCGCGCCGAGCCGGAACCTTTCTGCGCGTGCGGCTTGCGGCCACCGCCGCGTACTTCGGCGCGCGACTTCTGTGCCTTGGTGCCCGCGCGACCGCCTGCGCGATAGGCATTGACGACCTGAAACACCAGGGCCTGGTTGTAGTCGTGGCCGAATGCGGTGTCGGACACCTGCAATTCAGTCCCGCCGTTGGCAAGTTTGAGCTTCATGGTATCGACCTACTTTGCCGGCTTGGCTGCAGCGGGTCTGGCTGCAGCGGGTCTGGCTGCAGCAGGTTTCGGCGCACCGCCGGGTGCGGGCTTGGCCGCGGCAACCTTGCTCGGTGTAATGCTCTTTCGGCGCGCGAGCCGCGCAGCCTTGACGGATGGACGCACGACGACCTGTCCACCCTTGGAACCCGGCACCGCACCGCTGATCAGCAGCAGGTTCCGCTCGGCGTCGACGACGATGACCTTCAGGTTCTCCGTGGTGCGGCGCATGACACCCATGTGGCCGGACATGCGCTTGCCCGGAAACACGCGGCCCGGCGTCTGGCGCTGACCGATCGAGCCCGGCGAACGATGCGACAGCGAGTTGCCGTGCGTCGCGTCGCCCATCGTGAAGTTCCAGCGCTTGATCGTGCCCTGGAAGCCCTTGCCCTTGGTCACGCCGGC
>JBEPVS010000091.1:0-10775 GCA_041690875.1 Gammaproteobacteria bacterium | reverse complement strand
CGCCTACGGATTCGTCGGCGCGGATTTCTACAACGCTGTCGCCGGCTTCGACACGGAGGCGAGCGTCGACGAGGTGCTGGCCCACTGCCACGAAATCGAGGAATTGTGCGGCCGCCGGCGCGACGACCCGAAATGGGCGCCGCGCGTCATGGACATCGACCTGCTGCTGTACGGCGAGCAGGTGGCCGATACCGATTCGTATCGGTTGCCGCGTCCCGATCTGCTGCGCCGCAGTTTCATGTTGCGTCCGCTGGCCGAGATTGCGGGCGAGCTGCATCACCCGTCGAGTGGTCGCGAGATCGCGGATCACTGGCGCGAACTTTCGCGCGAGCCGTATACGCTCGAGCCGCTGCTCCTCGACTTGAACGCCTGAGACCATGCGTAAGATCCTTGGTGTGCTTTGGCGCCTCGTCAAGTGGGGAGCGCTCGCGCTGCTCGTAGTTGTCGCGATTGCTTTTGCGGTAAATGCTCGCGATGAAAAGCTTTCGCCGGAAGCCCAGGCGCTGATGCAATTGCCTGCGAACCCGTACCGTCCGGACCAGAACATTTACGTGGCGTTGTTGGGATTCGATGCGCCAGTGGGTGAATCGGTGATTGTCAGGGGGCAAGCCAAGATTGATCACTACAACGGGCTGCTCGACGAACAGCTCAAGGATCCCTTGTTCACAATGCCCACTCCCTGGCCAGCGGGATTTAAAGCGCTGAAATTTCAGGGAAAGACCGAACTTGGCCACCCTCGGGACTACTCGTTCTGGCCGTCCGTGCGGGACAACGGTTCGAAGATCGACCAGTTGTTGGCGGCGAACCGCGAGCTCTATCAGCGTTTTCTAGCGCTTCGTGACTTGCCCGGGTACTTTGAAATTGAGCTCCCAAGCGTGTTCACCGATATAGCTTATCCGCCTACTGAGTTGAGAAATCTGTTCCTGGCCAGGTTTGCTTTGCTAATGCAGACCGGGAGCAACGCTCAAAAGCACCAGGCAATGATCGACTTTGGACGAGACATCAATCTATGGCGCCGAGTACTGGCCGGCGACGGCGCCCTAATTTCCAAGATGCTCGCCATTGCATCCATACAAAACGATTACCTCGTGCTGTCAGACCTTCTGGCCGATCCGCATACCTCGATTCCCGAAGAGATTGATTCATGTGTGCCAGACGTCAACGTCGCGGAATGGAACATCGGCAAGGCCTTTGCCTCTGAATTTCAATTTCACTTGTTCATGCACAAGCAGATACGGGAAATCATCGCGACGGGCTGGCAACCGCCGGGCAGTTCAGATTCGCGAGCTGTGCGTTGGTTCATGCGAGCCGTTTGGGGTCCACTCGGGGGTTGGTTTTTTAAAGTGAATGCAACCGAGAACCTCGAAGCGCAGCTTATGAATGAGCTCGCCAGAGAGTCTTCGATCAGTCCCGCTACGTTCGAGTTGCAGCGGGTTCGATACCAAACATGGCTGGGCCAGCACGACTCGACATTGCACGCAATCTATAACCCGATGGGAAAGATCCTAGTGGATATTGCCGCGCCAACCTACGGCAATTACCCCTTGCGTGCTTACGACGCCGCCGCATTGCAGCGCCTGGTGCGACTAAGCCTGGAAATACGTCAACATCAGATCGCCTTTGCAGATATCCCCGTATTTATGAAGCAACATCCTGAGTGGTCAACCCACCCTGCCAGTGGAAGCGCATTTTCGTGGAATGCGAACGCAGGAGAGATCTCCATTCACACGGTTTCGCAGCAGCCGGCGGATCGGCGTTTCGCGGTCAGGGTTTGGCGAAAGCTAGCCGAGTAGGGCACATTCACCAGCGCTGGCTGCGGCCGCCGTCGACGCTGAGAATCTGCCCGGTCACGAATGGTGCGTCGGTTGCGAAGAAACGCACCGCACGCGCGACATCGGCCGGCGAGCCGGCGCGTTGCAGCAACGTGTGACTGATGATCTCCTGTTTCTGTGCCGCTTCGAGTCCGGCTTCGGGCCAGAGCACCGGACCGGGCGCGACGGCGTTGACGCGCACTTCCGGCGCCAGTTCGCGCGCGAGGCCGCGCGTCAAATGGATCAGCGCGGCCTTCGCGGTGGAATAGACCAGATAATTGGGGAGCGGGCGCAATCCATGGATATCGGCGATGTTGACGATCAGGCCGCGCGCGCGCTTCAGTTCACTCGCAGCCGCCTGCGCGAGGAACAGCGGCGCGGCGAGGTTGGTGCCCATCAGGTCCGCCCACTGTGAGGGGGTCGCGGTCGCGAGCGGCGTGGGATAAAACGTCGACGCGCTGTTGACCAGGATATCCAGGCCACCGGCTCGCGCTACGACACCTGCAACGAGCGCGCGCAGCGTGTCGACCTGCAGAAGGTCGGCCTGGCACACGAAGGCGGAGTCTGCGCGCTGTGCGTTGAGTTCGGCGGCCAGGGCCGCCGCTTCGGCCCCGGAGCGATGGAAATGGATTGCGACTCTTGCACCGGCGCCGTGCAGATGCCGTACGATTTCCGCGCCCACACGGCGCGCGCCGCCCGTGACGAGGGCAGCCTGACCGGCGAGTGCGAGTGGGGCGGCGCCCATGACCTTTAGCTTATGACGGCCACGCCCGCGATCACAATGCCCGCGCTCGACGATGTGCAAATCGCGCACGGGCACGCCGTACTGGAAGCGCTGCAAGCGCGCATCGCTGGGCGCGGCGGCTGGATCGGGTTCGACGAGTACCTGGAGCTGGTGCTGTATGCGCCGGCACTCGGCTACTACAGCGCCGGCGCGGCGAAATTCGGTGGCGCGGGCGATTTCATCACCGCGCCCGAACTGTCGCCGCTGTTCGGCGCTTGCGTCGCACGCGCTTGTGCGCCGCTGCTGGCCGGCGGCGGCGAGTTGCTCGAACTCGGCGCCGGCAGCGGCGCGCTCGCGGAATCGCTGTTGCGGCGCCTCGCCGAACTCAACGCGCTGCCATCACGCTACGGCATCCTCGAAGTCAGCGCCGACCTGCGCGAGCGCCAGCGCACGCGACTCGACGCACTGCCGCCGGCCTTGCGCGCGCGGCTCCATTGGCCTGATGCGTTGCCGACGAAGCCGTTGCGTGGCGTGGTCATCGCCAATGAAGTCGCCGACGCACTGCCGTTCCAGTGTTTTGCAGTCACCGCCAGCGGCTACGCTGAACGCGGCGTGGGGCTCGATGTCAACGCATTGCCCACCTGGGCGGAACGAGGTGCGGACGACGGGTTGCGACTCGAACTCGAACGGCTGTCGGATTCGCTTCCCGCGCCGTTTGCGCCCGGTTTCCGCGGCGAGCTTTGCACGCGGCTGACGCCCTGGGTTGCAGGACTGGCCGGCGTGCTCGAATCCGGCGCAATCATGCTATTCGACTACGGGCTTGGGCGGGGCGAGCTCTACCATCCGCAGCGCGATGCCGGCACCTTGCGCTGTCACTATCGGCATCGCGCGCACGATGATCCGTTGTGGCATCCGGGCCTGCAGGACATCACGGCGTGGGTCGATTTCACGCGGCTTGCCGAAGCGGCGTCCGCGGCCCACCTGGAAGTCGCCGGCTACTGCACGCAGACCGCATTCCTGCTCGGCGCCGGCATCGAGGAAGAACTCGTGCGCGATCGCGATGCGCTGGCGCGCGCGCGGCGCGTGAGCGAAGCGCGCCAATTGCTGCTGCCGGGTGAAATGGGTGAGACCTTCAAGGCCATGCTGCTGACGCGCGGCGATGCTGTTGCAACGCGGACTGCTTTCTCCCTGCGAGACCTGAGACGGTTGCTTTAGCCGCTGCCGCCGCCGCTGCCGTTGCGGCTGCAACGGCGCCTGCTATCGAGCGGGCGGCAAGGCGCGCAGGGCGGCCAGGCGTTGTTCGTGCAGCAGTGATGCGATCTCCGGGCCGCGCCGCGTGGCGACTTGCGCGGGGTCGAGTTGCACGGCCGCCCCGGCGCGGCGCGCGGCGCTGAGCCGCGCGGCACAGCCATCGACATGAACCAGCGGCTCGGCCTTCGCTGCCGCGCGCGCGCACCAGACTTCCAGCCAACGGCCAAAGCGCTCCGGGCGCCGCCACGCGTCGCCCCGTTCGAGGAGCGTGAGCATGCCCTGCGGATCGTCGGGAAGCCGGGTGCTCGAGCCTGAAAGCGCATGCACCTGATCATTGAGGTTCGCTGCGAGCACGGCCAGGTCGCGATGTTCGATGGGCGCGCGCAATCGCGCGCACAGTGCGGCGACATCGGCTTCGGGGAGCGCCGCGAGCAGCGCCGCCCAGCGCGCCGCCGTGTCCGGCCGGCCCTCCGGCGTCGTGATCGCGGTCGCGCGATGCAGCGCGCCGAGCTGCGCATCGAGATCGGCACTGCGCACCAATTCCGGCAGCAGCACATCCAGCGCGCCGCAGTCTCGAAGTGTCTCGAATGTACGCTCGGGGTTGTCCGTGGCCAGTGCGAGCTCGAGTTCGCGCCACACGCGCTCGCTCACGAGCGCATTGGCTTCACCGTTGCGCACCATGGAGCGCATCAGCTCCAGCGTCTGCGGCGCCACGCGAAAACCCAAGGCAGCGAAGCGCGCTGCGAAACGCGCCACGCGCAGGATCCGCACCGGATCTTCGATGAAGGCTGGCGACACGTGGCGCAGCACTCTCGCTTCGAGGTCGGCGCGACCACCGTGCGGGTCGATGAGCCGGCCGTCGCCGTCGCGCGCCATCGCGTTGATCGTGAGGTCGCGCCGTAGCAGGTCCTGCTCCAGCGTCACGCTCGGCGAAAACTCGGTGACGAAGCCGCGATAGCCGGGCGCGACCTTGCGCTCGAGCCGCGCCAACGCGTATTCCTCTTTCGATTCGGGATGCAAGAACACTGGGAAATCCCGGCCCACCGAGCGGTAGCCTGCGCGCTCCATTTCCGCCGGTGTTGCGCCGACCACGACCCAGTCTCGCTCGCGCACCGGCAGGCCGAGCAGCTCGTCCCGGACAGCGCCACCGACGAGGTAGACTTGCATCCGAACATGTTAACCGAGCTTTCTGCCCGCGCGTTCCATCGTTTTGCAGGAGTGGCGCTGCTGATGAGTGCCTTCAGTCTGTCCGGATGTGGAGTGGGATATCTGCTGCAGGCCGGCCACGGGCAACTGCAATTGCTGCGCGCGCGCAAGAGCGTCGACACGCTGATCGCGAGCACAGCAACCGATGACAAGCTGAAATCGCGGCTCGAGCTGGCCCGTGATGCGCGCGACTTTGCCAGTCGCGAACTCTCGCTTCCCGACAACCGCAGCTATCGCAGCTACAGCGCGCTGGGGCGCGACTACGTGGTGTGGAACGTCGTCGCGGCGCCGGAATTCTCGGTCGTTCCAAAACGCTGGTGGTTTCCGATCACCGGCTCGATCGCTTACCGCGGCTATTTTCGCGAAGCGAACGCGCGGGCCTACGCCGACGCCCTGGCGGCGCAAGGCTACGACACCTACGTGGGCGGCGTGAGCGCCTACTCGACGCTGGGGCGATTTTCCGATCCGATCATCGACACGATGCTGCGCTACGGCGATCTGCAGCTGGTGGGCACGATGTTCCACGAGCTTGCGCACCAGCTCATCTACGTTGCGGGTGACAGCGAGTTCAACGAGGCGTTTGCGATGAGCGTGGAGCGTGCGGGCCTCGCGCGCTGGCTGGAATCACGGGGGCGGAGCGATGAGGTGCTGGCCTACCGCACGCGAATGCAGCACCAGGCAGCGTTGCAGCACATCCTCGCGGAGGGACGCTCGCAACTTGCGCGGCTGTACGCCGAGCCGCTGTCCGCGGCCGACATGCGCGCGCGCAAGCAGCAGGAAATGGCCGCGATCGCTGCCAGCGCGCGCAACTATGAAAAGAAAGAGGGCGTGCGCAGCGGCTACGACGAATGGTTCGAGGCCGGCCTCAACAACGCGCACCTGGCCTCGGTGGCAACGTATTTTGATTGCGTGCCTGGTTTTGAAAGGCTGCTGGCCACCTACCAGGGTAACCTGCCGCAGTACTACGCCGCGGCGCGCGCGCTGGCGCGCGGCCCGGCCGCGGCGCGACGGCTACTGTGTGCGCAACAGGGCGCCGCGTGATGCGCGGGCCCTGTCACGCGCCAGTTCTCAGTTCACCTCGACGCTGACACGGCGCGGCTCAACCACCGGCGTCTTCGGGATCAGCACCTCGAGTACACCATTGTTGTGCTTGGCCTTGATGTCATCGGCGTGCGCATTCTCCGGCAGCGTGAATCGCCGCAGGAAATCGCCACTGAGGCGCTCGAGACGCTCGTAGCCCTTCTGGTTGTCGCGCTTCTCGATTTGGCGCGAGCCGCGGATCGTCAACACGCCGTCGGCCGCCGTGACATCGATGTCCTTGGCTTCGACGCCGGGAAGATCGGCGCGCACGGTGTAGCGATCTTGCTCCTCGTGCACATCGACGGAAGGCGTCCAGGCGACGACCTTGTTGCCGTCGGTCTCGGTTGCGAAGGCGTCCCCGAAGAGCTGGTCGATCTCTCGATGCAGCCGGCCCATCAGGCGCCACGGTTCATAACGAACGATATTCATGGCACTTCATCTCCAGTTGTTGCCGCACCACTGCGGTCGTGATGGGAGATGTGTGGCCGCGCGGGCGGCTTTCAAGTCGCGCGAGCGTTGAACTTGTGCATATGTTGTGGGCGAATTGTGGGTGGCACGTGCATACCAGATCTTGATGTCCGGTTGCGGTGTGCCGCCTGGCGCGACTGCGGTTTTTTTTCCGGCGCGATGCGGCCCGGTTCATTGTAAGGCATTGAATATAAATATAAAAAATGACGAGACATCCGCTCGTTTCAACCTTGACCGCGCCTTTGGTCGTCATTAGTCTCCCGCCTTCCACCAACTAGATCTTGTAGTGGCGAAATTGAAGGCTTGCCCGCGGCGCCGGTCCGGATTGCGCCCCATGCGTGGCGATGACTGGCTGACAGGGGAGACTTTTTCAGGCATGAATTCCGTCGTGAAACTCAAGCACAAAGATGTCACTGCGATTCCCTTCCAGGAAGCCTCGCTCGACATCTGGGAACAGAAATATCGTCTCGCCGCGAAAGATGGCACGGCCATCGACGGCTCGATGGACGATACGTACAAGCGTGTTGCGCGTGCGCTCGCCGATGTCGAAAAGCCCGAGCTGCGCGAGCCATGGTACGAAAAATTCCTGTGGGCGCTGCGTCACGGCGCGATTCCGGCCGGACGCGTCACCAGCAATGCCGGGGCGCTCGCGCACAAGCCCGCCACGTCGACGATCAATTGCACGGTATCGGGCACGATCCGCGATTCGATGAACGACATTCTCGACAAGGTGCACGAGGCCGGGCTCACGCTCAAGGCCGGCTGCGGCATCGGCTATGAATTCTCGACGCTGCGGCCGCGCGGCGCCTACGTTTCCGGCGCCGGCGCGTACACCTCCGGGCCGCTGTCGTTCATGGATATCTACGACAAGATGTGTTTCACGGTGTCTTCAGCCGGCGGGCGGCGCGGCGCGCAGATGGGCACCTTCGATGTCGGCCACCCCGACGCGATGGACTTCATCCGCGCCAAGCGCGAGAACGGGCGCCTGCGCCAGTTCAACCTGTCGCTGCTGGTTACCGACGAATTCATGCAGGCGGTGCGCGAAGACCAGGAATGGCGCCTGGCATTCCCGATCTCGCTGGCGGAATTCACCGTGGCCGAGGCCGAACTGCGGCCGCAGCTCGACGATCCGGAAAAATTCGTGTGGCGCGAGTGGCCGGTGCACGAAGGCTACGTCGTCAACGATGCCGGGCTGGTGGCCTGCCGCATCTTCAAGAAGCTGCCGGCGCGGCGTATGTGGGACGTGATCATGTCCTCCACCTACGACTTCGCCGAACCCGGTTTCATCCTCGTCGATCGCGTCAATGAGATGAACAATAACTGGTGGTGCGAGAACATCCGCGCCACCAACCCCTGCGGCGAGCAACCGTTGCCGCCGTACGGGTCCTGCCTGCTCGGCTCCGTGAACCTGACGCGTTTCGTGCGCGATCCGTTCATCAAGCAGGCGCATTTCGACTGGGACGAATACCGCGAAGTGGTGCGCGTGTTCACGCGAGCGCTCGATAACGTGGTCGAGATCAACGGCCTGCCGCTCGAGCCGCAGCGCCACGAAATCACGCGCAAGCGCCGCCACGGCATGGGTTTCCTCGGCCTCGGGTCGACGATCTCGCTGCTCGGCATGAAGTACGGATCACCCGAGTCGGTGCAGTTCACCGAAGACGTGTCGCGCGAGATGGCGCTGGCGGGCTGGGAAGCGGGACTCGAGCTGGCGCGCGAGAAAGGCCCGGCACCGATCATGAACGAGGAGTTCACGGTCACGCAGGAGATGCTGCGCAAGCGCCCGGAGATGGAGCGCGACGGCTGGAAGGCGGGCGCGAAGATCCCGGGCAGGCTGCTGCATGCGCGCTACAGCCGCTACATGCAGCGCATCGCCGGCGTGGCGCCGCAACTGGTCGAGCAGCTCTCGCAGGTGGGCGCACGTTTCACACACCACACCTCGATCGCGCCGACCGGCACGATCTCGCTGTCGCTCGCCAACAATGCCAGCAACGGCATCGAACCCTCGTTCGCGCATCACTACTTCCGCAACGTGATTCGCGGCGGTCGCAAGAGCAAGGAAAAGATCGACGTGTTCTCGTTCGAGCTGCTGGCCTACCGCGAGCTGGTGAACCAGCGTGCCATGCCGGGCGCCACCAGCGCCGCCGAGGCGCTGCCGGAAAACTTCACTACTACCGATGATGTCTCGCCGCGTCAACACGTCGACATCCAGGCGGCCTCGCAGAAGTGGATCGATTCGTCGATCTCGAAGACCGCGAACATCCCGACCGATTTTGCCTACGAGCAGTTCAAGGACATCTATCTCTATGCGCACGAGCAGGGGCTGAAGGGCTGCACGACCTTCCGCTTCAACCCGGAGGCCCACTCGGGCGTGCTGGTGAAGCCCGAGGACCTCAAGAACACCATCTACGTGTTCACGCTCGAGGACGGCACCGAAATGGAAGTGCGCGGCGATGAACAGATCGACTACGACGGCGAGCATCACGATACCGCCGCCAATCTGTTCGACGCGCTGAAAGAAGGCTATTACGGGAAGCTCTAGCAGTCATGACCACTCTAATCAACAAGCGCATCGTGAAGTTCCGTGTCCGCAAGCCCGAAGAGGCGGCGGCCGCCGCGGCCAAGGCCGCTGCCGAAGCCGGCATGAGCACGCATCGCGACGGCCACCGCTCCAAGGTGGTGCAGCTGCACGAGAAGATCGAGCGGCCGGAGATGCTGATCGGCTCGACCTACAAGATCAAGACGCCGGTGACCGACCACGCGATGTACGTGACGATCAACGACATCCTGCTCAACGAAGACACCGACCATGAGCGCCGCCAGCCCTTCGAGATCTTCATCAACTCGAAGAACCTTGATCATTTCCAGTGGATCGTCGCGCTGACGCGCATCATCTCCGCGGTATTTCGCAAGGGCGGCGACGTCACGTTCATGGTCGATGAGCTCAAGGCAGTGTTCGATCCGCGCGGCGGGTACTGGCAGCCGGGCGGCAAGTTCATGCCGTCGATCATCGCCGAGCTCGGCTATGTGATCGAGCGCCACCTGCAGTCGATCGGCCTGTTGCCGAAGCCCGGGCTCGATCCCCAGCAGAGGAAATTCCTCGACGACAAGCGGGCCGAGTACGAGGCGCGCAAGAAACAGCAGGATGCGTTTGCGAAATCGCATTTCCCGGACGGTGCTCAGCTGTGCGGCAAGTGCAGCACTGCGGCGGTGGTCATGCTCGATGGCTGCCAGACCTGCCTGAGCTGCGGCGATTCGAAATGCGGCTGATCAGCTACGCTCAACCAACCAGCTGATCGCGCGGCGCCACCTGGGCGCCGCATTCGACGGGAAGCGTGCCTGGCGCCGCTTCCCGTTTTTTTGTCTCTGCGATTTCCGCATCGAGAAAATGTGCTGCCGCTCCGCTAACGCGCGCCGCTCGTCTGTGATAATCGCGCCCGATGAAGTCCTTGCTCGCCTGTTTGCTGTTGTTGCCCGCGCTGGCCGCCTGGGCCGCGCCCGATATTCCGGAGCCCGCCGAACTCGAGCCGGACATCCGCTTCTGGATGCGCGTCTACAGCGAAATCTCGACCAACGACGGCTTCATTCACGACCAGCACGACCTGTCGGTCGTCTACCAGACGCTGCATTTCGATCCCTCGCTTCCGCCGCGCGAGCGCGAAAAGACGGTTTCCGACGCACGCGAGCGCTACCAGGCCATCCTGCGCAAGCTCGGGAGTGGTGCAGCGCCACAGACCGAAGACGAGCAACGCGTCGCCGGGTTGTGGGCGGGGGCGGTGCCGGCGCGCCTGCTTCAGGCAGCCGATGACGTGCGCTTCCAGCTAGGCCAGTCGGATCGCTTTCGCGCCGGACTCCAGCGCGCCGGTGCCTGGGAATCACACATCTCACAGACGTTGTCGCAGCAGGGATTGCCGCCGGAGATTGCCGCGCTCCCGCACGTCGAATCGTCGTTCCAGCCGACCGCGATGTCGAAGGCCGGCGCAGCCGGACTGTGGCAATTCATCCGCTCGACCGGACGGCGTTACCTGCGCATTGACCGCGCGGTCGATGAACGCCTCGATCCGTACCGCTCGACGGAGGCAGCCGCGCAATTGTTGTCCTACAACTACCGGTTGCTCGGCAGCTGGCCGCTGGCGATCACCGCGTACAACCACGGCGCCGAGGGCATGCGGCGCGCGCGCGCGCAGGTGGGAAGCGACGATATCGTGCAGATCGTGCGCCATTACCATAGCCCGAGT
>JBEPVS010000090.1:0-10781 GCA_041690875.1 Gammaproteobacteria bacterium | reverse complement strand
CCGTTGGTCGACATCATGCTCGTGCTGCTGATCATCTTCCTGATCACGATCCCGATCATCACGAAGACGGTGCCGGTGCACCTGCCGAAGGTCGCGAACATACCCACGAAGACCAAGCCGGAAAACATCACGATCTCGGTGGACATCAACGGCGGCATCTGGTGGAACGGTCAGTATGTGCCCGATCGCGATACGCTGATCAAGAAGGTTGTTGTCGAGGCCGTCAAGAAGGACCCACCCGAAGTGCACATTCGCGGCGATGCGGGCGTGCGCTATGAGGCGATCGGTCGCACGCTGTATTCGATCCAGCGCGGCGGACTGACCAAGGTGGGTTTCATTACCGAGCCCGATCGGTCGCTGGGCCGCTGATTCTGCCGTTCCTTCCATAGTCAAAGAGCCTTCGGAGTCAATCAGTCATGTCAATGAGCGTCGGTGGTGACAAGCAAGGCGTGATGTGCGAGATCAACACGACGCCGTTGATCGACGTCATGCTGGTGTTGATCATCACGCTGATCATGTCGCTGCCCATCCAGACCCATGCCGTGAAGCTCGACATGCCACCGCCGGTTGATACGCCGCCGCCGCCGGTGCTGCCGGAAGTCGTCAACCTCGACGTCGACTTCGACGACACGATCTACTGGGACGGCAACGCGGTCAACATCGACCAGGTCGAAGGATACTTCCGCACCGAGAGCAAGAAGGATCCGCAGCCCGAGATCCACCTGCGTCCCGACAAGCGCTCGCACTACGATACGACGGCCAAGGTGCTGGCCGTCGCACAGCGCAACGGAATGACGAAGATTGGCTTTGTTAATACGACCGAGTTTGCCGAGTAAGCAGGCGCAATTGCCTCAATCGGGTCATTCGGGTGGCGGTTCGGGAACCTCGAGTACTGGGCGCCTATCAAACTTTTTGAGCTGAGTAATACTTGCGGTCCTAATGTGACCAGAGGTTAAGTAATGAGTCGCGTCGCACTGGCTTTGGCATTGTTGATGGGTTTCGCTGTAACGGGCGGCGTAGCACACGCCGACGAGCCGCAGGTAAGCAAGGCGGTCGCCAAGAGCCTCAAGGCCGCGAACGATGCGTTGCAGGTCAAGAACTATGACGAGGTGCTGGCAAAGACGCGCGAAGCGCAGGCCATCACGCCGCGCACCGCGTACGATGATTACGTAATCCACTACATGCAAATGCCGGCCTACGCTGCAAAGAACAACTACACCGAAACCGCCAATGCGATTGAGGCGATCATCAATTCGCCGTACCTGCCGGCCAGCTCGAAGCCGCAGCTGCTGCGCACCATGATGAGCATCGATTACCAGAACAAGGACTACGACAAGGCGATCGCCTATGGGCAACAGTCACTCGCCGCTGGTGATCTCAGCGCCGACACGCCGCTCATCATCGCGCAGGCCAATTACCTAAAGGGTAACTACAAGGAAGCGCTGACCGGCATGGAAGCCATCGTCGCGCGCGAGGAGCAGGCAGGCCGCAAGCCTTCCGAGCAGAGCCTGAACCTGGTGTGGAACTGTGCCGTCAAGGTCAAGGACGAAGCCGCGGCCTCGCGCGCCATCGAAAAACTGATCCTGCACTATCCGAAGCCCGACTACTGGTCGAATGCCATGGCGAACGTGCTTGCCAGCAAGACCAATGACGACCGGCTCCTGCTGATGACCTATCGCCTGATGCTGCAGGTCGGCATCCTGAAGCGCGGTGACTCCTACACCGAGATGGCGCAGATTGCGCTCGACCAGGGCAACCCCGGCGAAGCGCAGACAATCCTCGAACAGGCGTTCGCGAAGAACCTGTACACCGATCAGCACGACAAGGAACGCACCGCGCGCTTGCTCGACAAGGTCAAGCGCAGCGCCGCTGCGGATCGCGCCACTTTGCCGAAGGCCGAACATGACGCGGCTGCGTCATCGAGCGGCGACGGTCTGGTGCAGGTGGGCGCCGCTTACCTCGGCTTCGGCATGCCGGAGAAGGCGCTCTCTACGATCAGCGCGGGGATTGCCAAGGGCAACCTGAAGTACGCTGATGAGTCGTACATGCTGCTGGGCATCGCCTACGAGCGCAACAAGAACACGGCCGAGGCCGTCAAGGCCTTCAATCGCGCGAACAACGATCCCAAGTACGCGCGCATCGCCAAGCTATGGGCGCTAGAAGCGCGTTCCTGAGCTGGCCTGAGGTGGCGACACAGTCATGACCATCAAGGCCGGCGACCGCATGCCCGCGGGCACCTTCAAAGTCATGGGCGACGATGGCCCATACGACCTGACGAGCGCGCAGCTTTTTGACGGCAAGCGCGTGGCACTGTTCTCGGTGCCCGGCGCATTCACGCCCACCTGCAGCGCCAAGCACCTGCCGGGTTACCTGGATCACGCTGCCGAATTGCGGGCGAAGGGCGTCGACACGATCGCCTGCATGTCTGTCAATGATGTGTACGTAATGGGTGCCTGGGGCAAGAGCGCGGGCGCAGACGGAAAAGTCCTGATGCTTGCCGACGGGAGCGGTGACTATGCGCGCGCGCTCGGTCTGGAACAGAACCTGATGAGCGCCGGACTTGGCATGCGCGGCCAGCGCTTCGCCCTGCTGGTCGACAACGGCGTTGCCACCAAGGTGCTCGTCGAAGCGCCACGCGAATTCAAGGTCTCGTCCGCGGAATACCTGCTGGGACAACTTTGACCGAATCGGGCATCGCTCCGAGCGGGTCACTAAAAAATGTGCGCTATGAGATCCGCGGCCGGCTGGCGCGGCGCGCACAAGAACTGCAGCGCCAGGGCTATGAAATCATCTCGCTGAACATCGGCAATCCCGGCTTGTTCGGTTTTCGCACGCCCGAGACGATGCGACTGGCGATGATCGAGAACATGCCCGAGGCCGAAGCCTACTGCCACCAGAAGGGCATTTTCCCGGCACGCGAAGCGATCGTCATGCAGCAGCAGGCGCGTGGCGTCACGGGTGTGAGCGCCGAGGAAGTGTTCATCGGCAATGGCGTCAGCGAGCTCATCGACCTGGTGTTGCGTGCGCTGTTGAACGACGGCGATGAAGTGCTGGTGCCGAGCCCGGATTATCCGTTGTGGAGCGCGGCCGTGAACCTCAATGGCGGCCGTGCCGTTCACTATCATTGCCGTCCCGAGGCGGGCTTCCTGCCCGACGCCGACGAACTCGAATTGCTGGTCACGCGCCGCACGCGCGCGCTCGTGGTCATCAATCCGAACAATCCGACTGGCGCAGTGTATCCGCGCGCCACGCTCGAGGCGCTGGCGCGGCTTGCGGAGCGCCATGGGCTCGTCGTGTTCAGCGACGAGATTTACGACCAGATGGTGTACGAGGGCGCTGAGTTCGTGCCGATGGCGACCCTTGTGCACGACACCTTGTGCGCGACGATGTCCGGGTTGTCGAAGGTCTATCGCGCCTGCGGTTATCGCGTCGGCTGGGCGTCGTTTTCAGGTCGCACGCAATCTGCGTCCGATTACCTCTCCGGGCTCGAACTGCTGAGTTCACTGCGCCTGTGCGCGAACGTGCCGGGACAATGGGCGGTGCAGACCGCGCTCGGTGGATACCAGAGCATCCGCGAACTGGTGGCGCCAGGCGGTCGCCTGTACGAGTCGCGGCGCGCGATCATCGACGCGGTCGCAGCGAGCCGCTATCTGCGACTCGCGCCGCCGATGGGCGCAATGTACGCTTTCCCCGGAGTTGATCGGGCAGCGTTGCCGCAGTTCGATGACCAGCAGTTCGCGCTGGAGTTGCTCGAGCGCCGGCATGTACTGGTCGCACCGGGCGTGAGTTTCAATGTGCCGTACCGAAATCATTTCCGCATCACGACTCTTCCGGATGCTGCGACGCTGCGAGTCGTGTTCGCGCGCATCGACGAACTGCTCACTGAAATGGCCGCGCGGCCGCAGGAGTCAGCGGACGATCGCGTCGTACATGCCGGAGACAGATTCAGGTAAACAATTGAGATATGTCTATAACTGGTTGATAGTACGGTAGATATATCTCGTATATCGGGGGTACTTGAGCAAGGCGGCACGGCCGTCGTGCCCAATCGCCAGCGCGCCGTCGCGGTGCGCCTCATGCACACACGCGCGCAGTTACGCGCCGGGCTGTCCGCATGGAATTCCAGCGATGTGCTGCCGTTCTCCGCCTGGCTTGCGCGAATCGCCTCGCAGTCGCGCCACGGCCCGCTGCGCGGATTGCGGCAACTCGGATCCACCGAAGAATGGCTGCTGTGGCGCGACGCCGCGCACGTGGCGTGCGAAGGCATCGACATCCTCCAGCCCGGGAGCATGGCGGACGCATTGCGGCGCTCTGCCGCGTTGGTCCGCGATTGGGGCTTGCACTGGCCGGGCAACCCGACGACTGAGTCTCTGGTGTTGGCGCGCGCGCGCGCGGAAGTGCTGCGCCGCTGCACCGAACTCGGGGCTTATGCAGCCGGCGACTGGACGCGCGTGCTGCGCGATGCGTCGCCGCAACCGGCGCCGCTGCTGTTCGCGGGCTGCGAACATTTCGGCCCTGCGTTGCGCGAGGCGCTGTCTCTGTTGGGCGGCAAATTCCTCTCGGGCGACGCGGCCGCGGACGCTGCGGTTGAGCCGGCAAGCTTCGCCTGCGCACATGCGGGCGATGAGCTGCGTCGCGCAGCGCAGTGGTGCCGCGCCGGACTGGCGCGCAACGCGGCCGCGCGCTTCCATGTAATCGTGCCGCAGCTCGCGCAGCGCCGCGCTGCCGCTGTGCTCGCCTTCGACCACGAACTCAGCGCGGGCGCGTTGCTGGCCGGCGGCGGCGAACCGCCGTTCGTAATCGAAGGCGGGCGAGGCCTCGATGAATATCCGATGGTGGCCACCGCACTGTTGCTGCTGCGCCTGGGCGGCGAGCCACTCGAATTCACGGCGCTCGCGGCCGCACTGCGCTCGCCCTATTGGGGCGGCGGAGGGCAGGGGCAACGTGCGGCGCTGGAGTTGCTGCTGCGCGATCGCAATGTGCACGTCGCCGACATGGCGCGGCTGGCCGGATTCGCCCGCAACCAACGCGGTGACGCCGCCTCGACGCTGGCCGATGCGCTCGACACGATCGCATCGGCTTGCGCATCGAGCATGCCACGAGGCTTGCGCGCGACGGCCTCGGCGTGGGCGCGCCGTTTCGCCGAAGCCCTGGCCGCATACCAGTGGCCGGGCAGTGGCGCGCTCGCGAGCGATGAGCAACAGCAGCATGAACGATTCCGCGATCTTGTCGGCGAGCTGGCCATGCTCGGCGCCGGCGCGGGTCCGCAACTCGTTCATGGCGAGGCCATCGAGTTGCTGGCGAGCATGGCGCGCCGCACCGCTTTCGGGGCGGCCAGCGAGGATGTGCCCATCACGCTGAGCGATTCGCTGGATGATCCGCTCGTGCCCTATGACGGAATCTGGGTCGCGGGCTTGGGCGCGGAAACATGGCCCGCGCCGCCGCGGCCCGATCCGTTCATTCCGATCGCCGTGCAGCGTGCTGCGGGATTGCCGCAAGCCAGCGCGCAGGGCCAGCGCGGCGCTGCGCTGCGGTCGATGCAGGCCTGGCGCCGGTCTGCGGCCCAGCTCGTGCTGAGCTGGCCGGAGACCGAAGGCGATGTCGTGCTGCAACCGAGCAGCCTGGTTGCAGCGCCGCGCGGGCGCGACGATCCGTACGCTGCGCCGCCGCCGCTGGCCGATTCGCTGCTGTCGGCGATGCGCCGCGGCGTTGCCCGCGAAACGCTGCCGTCGCAGCACGCGCTCGCCTGGAATCGGCAGCGCGCATTGCCAGGCGGCACGCGCACGCTGGAGCTGCAGTCACTGTGTCCGTTCCGGGCCGCGGCCGAGTTGCGATTGGATGCGGCGCCGGTTGCGGAGCCGGTGCCGGGACTCGACCGGCGCGAGCGCGGGAAAATCCTGCATCGCGCGTTGCAGCTCGTCTGGGAGGATTTGCATGATTCGCGCACGCTGCGCGCGCGTGCCAGTCGTCCGGAAGGAATCGCGCCGCTGGTGCAGGCGGCCTGCGAGCGTTCGATTCGCGAACGCCTCGCGCTGCGCGCGCAAGCCTTGCCTGCGCCACTGGCACATAACGAACTGCAGCGGCTCGGCGCGTTGATCACCGAGATGCTGCGCCAGGAATGCGAGCGCACCGGCGTCGCGGAATTTTCCGTCGTGCAGGCTGAACAGGCGCAGCGAGGCCAGCTGGCTGGCGTGCCGCTGCGCGTGCGGATGGACCGCGTCGATCGTCTCGACGATGGCCGTCTTATCGTCATCGACTACAAGAGCGGCGCTGGCGCGGCGTTTCGGCCGATGGATGAGCGGCCGCGCCAGCCACAGTTGCTGGCCTACGCGCTGCTTGCCGCGGCCGTCGCGGCCGACGTGGCGGGCGTGGCGGCCGTGCACCTGCGCGCTGGCGCCGTGGTGTGGCGTGGGGCCGCTGCCGACGCCGCCATGCTTCCGCCGCTCACGCCGGTGCGCGGACCCACTGCGCCATGGGCTGAGCAGCTTGCGCACTGGCGCGTGGTGATTGATCGCCTGGTCGGGCAATTCGTTGCGGGCGTGTCGGATGTCGATCCGCGCGCGGGCGCCTGCCGGTTGTGCCATCTGCCGGCGCTGTGCCGCATCGACGCCGCGCGGCACATGGCGGCGGTGATTATCGACGAAGACGAATCCGAAAACGGGAACGGAAACGGCGATGGAAGCTGAGGGCGCGCCTGCCTGGCATGCGGCGGCCCTGACGGCCGACGAAGCGGCGCACGCCGACGAAGCCGCACGCGCCGCTGCGCTCGACACGCAAGGCTCATTCCTGCTGCAGGCGCCTGCAGGTTCCGGCAAGACAACGGTGTTGACGCGCCGCCTGCTCGCGCTGCTCGCGACAGTCGATGCGCCGGAAGAAGTGCTCGCGATCACCTTCACGCGCAAGGCCGCGGCGGAAATGCGCGATCGCGTGCTCGGCGCCCTGCAGCACGCGGCCTCTGGAACCGGTGCGCAGCATATCGAAGCGCCGCAGGCGCGGGCCGCGTGGCAGCGCGACCAGTCCCAGGGCTGGAACCTGCTGGCCACGCCGGCGCGCTTGCGCATCATGACGATCGACGCCTTCTGCCAGAGCCTGTGCGCGCAATTGCCGATCGCAACGCGCAGCGGTCTGCGTCTCGAGGTCGCACCCGATGCGCGTCCGCTGTATGCCGCAGCGGCACGGCGCGTGCTGGAACGCGCCCTCCGGGAAGCAACCCTGGTGGATGCGGCGCAATTGTTGTTCGCGCGTGTCGACAACGATTGGGCCCGCCTCGAGGAGCTGCTGGTGCTGATGCTGGCGCAGCGCGCGCACTGGCTGCCACGCGTGCTGGGCGCGGCCGGCGGGAACGGTGCCGCGAGCCTGGAGATGCGCGTTGCCGCGAGCCTGCGTTCGGTGATCGGCGGACAGCTCGGCGCCGCGTTGGCGGCGTTCGGGGCATCGCTCCTCGAACGCGGAACGTCGCTCGCGTTGCACGCGGCGAACACGCTGGGCCTGCCATTTGACACGGGTCCGCTGCGCGCCGACCCGGCCGATTTGGCGCGCTGGCGCAGCGTGCTTTCGGTCAGCGTGACCAGCATGGGCAAGTGGCGCAAGCAATGGGACAAGCGCGTTGGTTTCCTGCGTGAGCACAAGCGCGAAAAGGCCGATCTGGCGGAATGGGTCGGCGCGTTGCAGGAAGTACCCGGCTCGCTTGAAATGGTCACGGAACTACTCGCGCTCCCAGATGAGCAGATTCCGGCGAGCGACACGCAGGCCCTGCGCGCGCTCTCGCTGCTCCTGCAGCAAGCCGCAGCCGAATTGCAACTCGAATTCGGTGCGCAAGGCCGCGTCGATTTCGCGGCGATTGCCGGCGCCGCGCGGGCCGGGCTCACCGAGCACGGACAGCCGACCGATCTGGCACTGCGCTGTGGCAACGACATCCGCCACGTGCTCATCGACGAATTCCAGGACACCTCGTACGACCAGTTCGAATTGTTGCGGGCGTTGACTGCTGCATGGGAGCCGGGCGACGGACGCACGCTGTTTGCGGTTGGCGACCCGATGCAATCGATCTATCAGTTTCGCGAGGCCGAAGTGGGACTGTTCCTGCGAGCGCGCAATGAGGGCATCGGCGCGTTGCGGCTGACCTCCTTGCAGTTGCATCGCAATTTCCGTTCCGCCCCGCCGGTCATCGAATGGGTCAATGAACTGTGCGCGGTGATTTTTCCGGCGCGCGACGATCCGCGACTCGCCGCCATCCGCTACCTGCCTTCGCTTGCCGCGCAGGTCGGGCTGCAAGGCGGTGTCGAAGTGCATCCATTGCCGGACTCCGATCCGGCCATCGAAGCCGTTGCGATTGCCGCGTTGCTGCAAGAGCGGCGCGCGCGCAGCGCAGGATTGCGAATCGCCGTGCTGGTGCAGGCGCGGGCGCACGCGGTGCCGATCGCCGCGGCGTTGCAGGCCGCCGGCATCCCGGTTCGCGGCCTCAAGCTCGAGCCGCTGCGCGAGCGAGCCATCGCGCGCGACCTGGGTGCGCTGGGGCGAGCATTGCAGCACCCGGGCGATCGCAGCGCCTGGCTCGCGATGCTCCACGCACCGTTCTGCGGGCTGTCGTTTTCGCAGCTGCAGCAGCTGTGCGAGGGGCAGACCGCCGCCCCGTGGGACTTGATCAACGATCTGGCGCGGCTGGCGCATCTGTCCGCCGACCTCGTGCTGCGCCTGGCGCGAGTGCGCGCCGCGCTGTTGCCGGCGCTTGCCGGCGCCGAGCGTGCGTTGCCGTTGTGGCAACGGCTCGATCGCGCCTGGTTGCGCCTTGGCGGACCGGCGGCCTGCGCCGATGAACGCGATCTGCTCGATGCGCAGGAGTTCATCCAGGCATTGGCCGCGGACGTCGCGGCTGAAACACTTGCCGGCGATGCCTTCGACGCATTCGCGAGCGAGCTGTACGCCGCACCGCAGGCGGCGGACGACGCCGTGGAAATCCTGACGATGCACGGCGCCAAGGGACTGGAATGGGACATCGTCGTCGTCCCCGGCATCGGCCGGCGGCCGCGCGCCGACAGCGAGCCGCTGCTCAATTGGCTGGAACTCCCCGGCAGCGGCGGAGGCACTGAATTGCTGATGGCGCCGATCAGCGCGGCGGGTGCGCTGAGCGCAGGTACCCTGGCCAGTTACATCAAGTGGCTGCGCGGGAGGCGCGGCCGACTCGAGCGCGCGCGGCTGCTTTACGTGGCGGCGACCCGTGCAGCCCGTGAACTGCATTGGTTCGGTGCGGCCGACATCAGTGCCGATGGCAAATGCGGAGCGCGCGCTTCGACGCCGCTCGCGCTGCTGTGGCCGAGCGTCGGCGCGCAGTTCGAACAGGCCGCGACACATGCGGTTGCGCCAGTGACGGCAGGCACGACGGCTGCACACTCGCTTCCAGCGGCAGCAGCGGTCGCGTCGGCCGCCATGGGCGAGTGGCAACTTCCAGCGAGCTGGGCCGCCCCTGCGTTACCGCCACCCGTGGTCGCCGAGCGCCTGCAGCTCTCGCTTCGCGACGCGGATGGCGAACCCGAATACATGTGGGTCAGCATGGCGGCTCGTGCCGTCGGGACGATCGTCCACGCAGAATTGCAGCGCCTGTCGCAACTTGCAACGCTGCCACCAACGCCCGACCTGCGCGCCGGCGATTACATGGCGTGGCTCGCGGAACTGGGGGTCGAGCTTGCTGAGCGCGAGTCCTCCGCGCAGCGCATCGTGTCAGCGCTCGCGGCGACGCTCGCGGATGAGCGCGGCCGCTGGTTGCTCGATTCCACGCATGCGGTGGCATACAGCGAATATCGGCTGAGCGGACTGCATCAGGGTCGCGTCGTGAACGTCATCGTCGATCGGTTGCTGGTGCAGCCGGACGGCGGGCGATGGATCATCGACTACAAGACCAGCAGCCACGAAGGCGGCGGCCTCGAGGCATTTCTCGCGCAACAGGAGGAACGATACCGTCCGCAGTTGCAGCGTTACACCCAGCTCGCGCGCGCGCTTACGCCAGGCGTCGTGCGCGCGGCACTGTATTTTCCGTTGCTCGGCACATTCCGGGAAGTCGACGTCGACAAGGATCCGGCCGGCGCCGTCGACGCGGGTCGCTAGAACGATCCCTCGAGCGCGAAGCTGCGGCGCCCCTGGGCATCGGCGGGGCCGGCATATTCAACGACTTTCTCGAGGTCTGCGCTGGCGTTGGAGCGCGTGGCAACGAGACCGGCGAGCCGATAGTCGCGGCCGTTGTTGATTGCCAGGGCGCCACTGACCGCGAGCGGTCCGCCGATGTCGCGCAGCTCGCCACGAATCGGCGCGTCGCCTGCACTGGCTTGCCCGGTGACGGGTAAAAATCGCAGTTCGAAGCTGCCGAAATCCAGCGGAGGATTGCGCTGTGCAAGCGAACGCGCAGTGGCCACGCCCTCGATTGCCTTGAGGCGTCCGCTGTCGAATTCGATGGAGTCGAATGCCAGCTCGAGCCGTCCCGTCCAGCTGGCCGGGAACAGTGGCAGGCGGCCCGAATCGATCGGCAGTTGCGCCTGCAATGCGCGGAGCGAGCGCAGTCCACCGAACCCGAGCGACACGCGTGCGCTGCCCGTGGCTTGCGGATCGGTGCTCTGCACGTCGACATCCAGATGGCCAAGCAGGAGCGGCCACGCATGCAGCGACCAGCTGACCGCATCGAGGCCGCCGCCGGGCATCTGCAGCCGTGCGCAGCTTCCCTGCCACAGGGAACCCTCGGGTGCGCGGCACTCGACGCCGGGGTGCAGTTAATAGAGCAACCTGCGCGCAGG